>CALXQC010000041.1 GCA_944390435.1 uncultured Clostridia bacterium | reverse complement strand
CCTGTTCCTGCTGCTTCTTGATATAGCCGGCATATTTGAGGCTGATGTCCACCTGCTCGGCGGCCTGCGCCTCCAGCGGCTGTTCCGGCGGAAAAGCCCGGCTGACCGCTGCGTAATCCAGCTGCGGCCGCTGCATCAGCGTAGCCAGATCGCTGCCCGGAGCAGCCTCGATCCCGGCTGCGGACAGCTGCTCCTGGCTCGGCTTGGTCAGGCTCAGCCGCTCGATCTCGCGCTCTACCGCGGCTTTTTTGGCCAGGAAGCGCTCGTCGCGCTGCTCAGAAACCAGTCCGTAGGCCAGTCCGGTCTCGGTCAGCCGCAAATCGGCATTATCCTGCCGCAGCAGCAGCCGGTATTCCGAACGCGAGGTAAAGAGACGATAAGGCTCGTCCACGCCCTTGGTCACCAGATCGTCAGCCAGCACGCCGATATAGGCGTCGGCGCGGGAGAGGATCAGCGGCGGCAGCTCCAGCAGCGAGGCTGCGGCATTGACCGCCGCCAGCAGCCCCTGGCCGGCCGCTTCTTCATAGCCGCTGGTACCGTTGATCTGTCCGGCGCAGTAAAGGCCGGGGACAGCCTTAGTCTCCAAGGTGATTTTCAGCTCCGTCGGATCAAGGCAGTCGTATTCAATGGCATAGGCCGGACGGATGATCCGGCAATGCTCCAGCCCGGGAATGGTGTGGTAAAACTCCGCCTGCACCTCTTCCGGCAGCGAAGAGCTCATGCCCTGGACATAATACTCATTGCTGCGCTCGCCCTCCGGCTCAAGAAACAGCTGATGGCTCTCCCGCTCGGCAAAGCGCACCACCTTGTCCTCGATGCTGGGACAATAGCGCGGGCCGATGCCCTTGATGCGCCCGGAGTAGAGCGGAGCGCGGTGGAGATTGGCGCGGATGATCTCATGGGTGCGCTCATTGGTATGCGACAGCCAGCAGGGGATCGAAGGGCGGTGATACTGCCCCGGCTCGGTGAGGAAAGAAAAGGCCAGCCCCTGATCGCCGTCCTGGCGCACTGTGCGGTCAAAATCAATGGTCCGGGCGTCGATGCGCGCCGGAGTGCCGGTCTTGAAGCGGGCCAGCGGCAGGCCCAGGCCGCGCAGGTATTCGCCCAGCGCGCAGGAGGGGGGATAGCCGGTAGGGCCGGAACTTTTTTCGTATTCGCCGATAATGATCTTGCCGTTAAGATAGGTGCCGGTGCAGATGATGACCCGCGGCGCAAGAAAAACCGCGCCGGAGGCAGCGGCGCAGCCGGCCACCCGTCCGCCCTCCAGCAGCAGCTCGGAAACCTCGGCCTGGCGGATATCCAAGCCCGGCGTCTGCTCCAGGCGGCGGCGCATCGTCTGCTGATAGAGCGCTTTATCGATCTGCGCCCGCAGCGCCCGCACTGCCGGCCCGCGCGAGATATTGAGCATCCGGATCTGGATCAGGCTCTGATCCGTGACCTCGGCCATCGCGCCGCCTAGGGCGTCGATCTCCCGCACCACCACGCTCTTGGCCGGTCCGCCGATCGCCGGATTGCAGGGCGCGAGGGCGATCGCCTCGGGATTCATCGTTAGCAGCACGGTGGAGCAGCCCATCCGCGCCGCAGCCAGCGCCGCTTCGCAGCCGGCATGGCCGCCGCCGATCACCGCCACCTGATAGCGTCCGGCGATATATTGATTGCTTCCCAGCTGGATAGTCATGAAAAAATTTCTTTCCCCCTGATGTGTAGATAGCGCGGCTATTTGCCGACGCAGAAACGGCTGAAGATCTCCTTGAGCACCTCGTCGGAGACGGTATTGCCGGTGATCTGCCCCAGTGCGGAGCAGGCGTTTTCAATATCGATGCCCGCCATATCGCAGGGCAGGCCTTCCCGCAGCGCGCTAATGGCCGCCGTCAGATGCTGTTCGGCGCTGCGCAGCGCCTCGATATGGCGCAGATTATTGACCAGCGGCGACGCCGCCATCGCATCCAGCTCGTCGCCGCATTGACGGCGGATCGCGTCGCGCAGCTCGTCGACGCCCTGGCCGGTTTTAGCGGAAATGACGATCGAGGGCACGCCGGCTGCTGCGGCCAGATGAGCATTGATCCGCTCCGCAGAGGCAATATCAGCCTTATTGAATACAGCGATGCGCCGCCTGCCGGCAGTATCGGCCAGTAGCTTCCGCTCCGCACCGGAGAGCGGACGGCTGGCATCGATCACCAACAGCAGCAGCTGCGCCTGCTCCAGGGCGATAAAGGAGCGCTTGATGCCGATTTTTTCCACCTCGTCGGCCTCTTCTTCGGGGCGCAGTCCGGCGGTATCGCAGAGGATGATCGGGATGCCGCCGATATTGAGCGGCTCTTCCAGCAGGTCGCGGGTAGTGCCGGGCACGCTGGTCACGATAGCACGGTCGCGCTGCAGCAGCGCGTTCATCAGCTTCGACTTGCCGGCATTGACCGCGCCCAGCAGCGCGGTACGCACTCCCTCGCGGAAGGAGAGGCCCAGATCCGCGCCGCGGAGCAGCTCCTCGATACGCAGCCGCTGCTGTTCCAGCTGCTCCGCCAGCTGTTCATTATCCGGCGCATCGGCATCGTCGGGAAAATCGACCGCCACCGTAATGCCGGCCAGCAGATGGCGCAGCTCCTCCTCAATGCTCAGCAGCGGCCGCGACAGGGCTCCCGCCAGCTGACGCGCGGCCAGGGAAGCAGCGCGCGGAGTTTTGGCTTCGATCAGGTCACAGACCGCCTCGGCCTGCGCCAAGTCGATCCGTCCGTTCAAAAAGGCGCGCATGGTGAACTCGCCCGGCTCGGCCAGGCGCGCTCCCTGGCGCAGCACCAGCTCCAGTACCGCGTGCATCACCTGCGGTCCGCCGTGGCACTGCAGCTCCACCACATCCTCGGTGGTGAAAGAATGAGGCGCCGGCATATATACCGCCATCGCCTGATCGAGCGCAGCCTGATGCTGCGGATCATAGATCTCCCCATAGGCCAGCCGCCGCGGCTCCAGCGCCTGCAGTCCGCCTCTGGGGATAAAGATCTGCTCCAAAATGGCGCGGGACTGCGCGCCGCTGATGCGGACGATGCCGACCCCGCCTCGCCCCATCGGAGTGGCGATCGCCGCGATAGTATCGGTACTGGGCTTCATCTTGCTCCCTCCTTATCAAAACGGGAATTTCTTATTTGTCTCAACGGCAATTTTCTCCTCTGCCGGAAGTTTTTGTTTATCAGGCTTGCCTGTTTGCCGGCCCCTTTAGCTTGCCGCAGCCGCTTGTCGGCCGGGCGGCGCGGCGGCGGCTGCCCGGGGATAGCAAAATGGAGCGGCCCCGGTGAGCCGCCCCATCGGCGTCTTGTTTACAGCCCCGCCTGCGGCGGCGGCTAATTATTCTTCGTCGGTATCATGGGTGATGAT
>CALXQC010000040.1 GCA_944390435.1 uncultured Clostridia bacterium | reverse complement strand
GCCACTTCCCGTCTGGAAATATGGGATCGGGAACGGTGGAACGAATACTGCCTGGAGGCTGCCGACAGCTTCGAGGAAGACGCTTCCTACTTCCAGGACATCCGCGTATAAGATGGCCGCGCCTTTTGTTCATATCCCGGTACTGGCCAGGGAAGTCATCGAACTGCTGCAGCCGCAGAGCGGCGGACATTATGTCGACGGCACTGTCGGCGGCGGCAATCATGCGGCGCTGATTTTGGCCGCTGCTGCTCCGGACGGCTTTCTGTTAGGCATTGATCAGGATCAGGAAGCGTTGGCTGCTGCAGAACAGAAATTAGCTCCCTTTGCCGGTCGCTTTATGTTGCGGCAGGGCAATTTTGCCGAGATTGCCGCTGTGGCCGAGGAAGCGGGGCTAAAGGATATCGATGGGATTTTGCTCGATATCGGCGTTTCTTCATATCAGCTGGACAATCCCAACCGCGGCTTTTCTTATATGCAGGACGCGCCACTAGATATGCGGATGAATCAGAGCTCTGCTTTCAGCGCCAGGGAACTGGTCAACCAGGCCAGCGCCGCGGAGCTGACACGTATTTTCTACGAGTACGGAGAGGAAAAATGGGCCAAAAGAATCGCTGCTTTTATAGTTGAAGCGCGAGCCCGCAAGCCTGTGGATACTACTGGCGAATTGGTCGAGATCATCAAAAAAGCCGTCCCCAGCGCTGCCCGGGACAAGGATCAACACCCGGCTAAGCGTACTTTTCAGGCGTTGAGGATTGCTGTTAATGATGAACTGGCAGTTTTAGAACAGGGGCTGGAAGGCGCGATTAGCCTGTTGAAGCCAGGCGGAGTGCTGGCGGTGATCAGCTTTCATTCTCTTGAGGACCGTATCGTCAAAGAAAAGTTCAAGCTCCATGCCACAGAGTGCATTTGTCCGCCGCGGACTCCAGTTTGCACCTGCGGTCATCATGCAGACCTTAAAATATTAACAAAAAAACCGCTGACCGCTCAGGCAGACGAGCTGGCTGCCAATCCCCGCAGCCGCTCCGCACTGTTGCGAGCGGCGCGCAAACGATAACCGACGGATAGCGGCAATAGTCTTAGTGGTACTAATCTAGTAAAGGAGAACATAAAATGGGTATGAACAATCACGCCTATGCTTATCAGACAGCACAAGCTTATGAACGCCGTCAGATTGAAGTCCTGGACGGCAAGCAGGCGAAGGTTCGCGAAGATGCTAAACGCGCCGATGTGGTCAAAATCGTCGTTGGCGTCTCTGCGGTGTTCATTTATCTGTTGGTTGTAGCCTTTATGGGCGCGAAGATTTGCAGCGCCGGAGTGGAGATTAATTCGCTGCAGACGCAAATTGCCGAGACCGAGAACATGATTGCCCGGGCGGAATTGGAAATCGGCGAACTGGCTTCTTTGGAAAGGATAGAGGCCTACGCTCTGACTAATTTGGGCATGGTTTATCCGGAATCCGACGACATTTATTTCCTTGATGAGCAGAGCTCGCTGCGGATTGCCGAGGGGCAGCGTGATTTGGCTCTGGCCTCGGCCGCAGAGACAGAGACGGCCAGTGAAGAAAAATCGCTCTGGCAGTCTTTAGTGGATGGAGTGACTGATTTCTTCCTGGGTACAGCTAATGCGGCAGAAAATTAATAATTAACCGCCTGGGGCGGAATAGCTTAATTTAGATGTTTTTGAGGTGGGTTCATGGCAGCGGTTAAACTAGGGATAAGACGAAAAATAGCGCTGGTCTTGGGCCTCTTTCTTTTGGCCTTTTTTCTGGTGATAGTCAAATTAGGCGTAGTGCAGCTGATCCAAGCAGAGGATTTGCAGGCGCGCGCCGATGATTTGCGTACCCGCGATATGACCGTGGATGCGGCGCGCGGCACCATTTTTGACCGCAACGGCAGTAAGCTGGCGATCAGTATCACCGCTGATTCGATCGCGGTGAGACCATCGGAGATCAATTCCCTGCCGGATGACGAACGGGAGCGGGAGGCGGATAAAACAGCCCGCACTTTGGCCAATATCTTAGATTTGGATTATCAAGAGGTGTACGATAAAGTCACCTCTGATCAGTCATATGTATATATCGAAAGAAAAGTTGATTTTGAGCAGGCAGAGCAGATCCGCGAAGCCGATCTGACCGGCGTCGAGATCGAGGAGGAGACGCAGCGTTATTATCCTAAGGGGACGCTGGCCGCGCATGTGCTGGGCTTCGCCGGCATTGATAATAATGGTCTGGAAGGCATCGAGCTGGCGCTGGAAGATGTGCTGGCTGGCCAGGACGGGCGTATAGTCGGCGAGTATGATGCGAATGATAATCCTATCCCGCAGGCGGAATATGAGTATATCGCCCCGCAGGATGGTTATGATGTCTATTTGACTATTGATGAGAATATTCAGTACTTTTGCGAGCGGGAGCTAACTAATTTGATGAATAGCGAGTTCCCGCCTAAGAATGCCGGTGTGATCGTGATGGATCCTAAGAGCGGCGAGATTCTGGCGATGGCGGTTGCCAACACCTATGATCCAAATAATTTCGCTGAGTATGACGAGTCGGTGCGGCGCAACTTTTTGGTCAATGATTCTTATGAGCCCGGATCTACCTTCAAGATTATCACCACCGCTACTGCGCTGGAAGAAGGGACGGCCACCACTAGTTCCACTTACTACTGCCCGGGATATATTATGGTGGCTGGTTCGCGGATCGGTTGCTGGGCCTCGGTCCCGCATGAGAATCAGACTTTGGCCGAGGCAGTGCAGAATTCCTGCAACCCGGCTTTTGTCACTATCGGCCAGAGCATCGAAGCAAAAGAAGACGGCTTGTTTTATAAATATATTGAGGCGTTTGGCTTCGGCCAGACTACCGGCATTGAGCTCAGTGGCGAGGCCAGCGGTATTCTCCAGGCGGAAGAAAATGTCAACCAGGTGGAAATAGCAACTATCGCGATGGGGCAGGGAATTTCTGTAACGCCGATGCAGATGATCACCGCCGTTTCTGCAGTGGCCAATGACGGTGTTTTGCTGCGTCCGACCTTGGTTTCTAAGGTGATGGATGGAGATGAGACGGTTTATGAGCATCAGGCGGAAGAGGTCCGCCGGGTAGTATCGGCTGAAACCGCCCAGCTGGTACGTGAGCTGATCGTGAATGTTGTGACTGACGGTTCCGGTACTCAGGCGGCTATCGAAGGTTACACCATCGGCGGTAAAACCGGCACGGCGCAAAAACCGGGGGAGGGCGGCTATGCTGCAGGCAAATATGTCGCTTCGTTTATCGGTATGGTGCCGGCGGATGATCCGGAGCTGGTATGCTTGGTGGTAGTCGATGAGCCCAGCGGCGTTTATTACGGCTCGCAGGTCGCCGCCCCGGTATTCCATAATGTGATGTTGGATACATTGCGCTATTTGGGCATTGATCCCGAGGTCGACGCTAATGACGGCATCGAAGACGGCGAAGATAATCTCAGCGCCACTGTTCCTGGCGTAGTTAATTATTCGGTGGCGGATGCTATCACCACTTTGCAGCAGGCAGGCTTCAATGTTAAGCTTTCCGGCAGCGGCAATACGGTCACCAGCCAGCAGCCGGCCGGCGAAACAGTTGCCAAGTCCGGCTCCACTGTGTTGCTGACCGCCGGCAACGGCAGCGATAGCGGCGGCATGGTTACCGTGCCGGATCTGCGCGGCAAGCGCTATGCAGAGGTAGCCAATATCCTATCGGTGTTAGGTCTCTCGCTTGCTGCCGAGGGTACGGGAGAGGCGTATAGCCAGACGCCCGATTATGGAGCGGTGGTTCCTTCCGGCAGCGCTATTTCCGTTAAATTTGACGATACCGACGACGGCATTACGGTGATCGCTCCCTGATGCTGTGCCGTAGTAGTGACGAAAAACAGTGAGGGCATACTTCGCTTAAAGGAGGGCTGGGCATGAAACTACAACAGCTTATTGAGGCTCTTGGCGCAGGTATTACTGCCGCCGGCAATACCGATATTGATATTTCCGCCCTGGCTTATGATTCGCGCAAGGTGGAACCGGGCAGTTTATTCGTGGCGATACCCGGCACTCAGGTGGACGGCCATAAATATATTCCCCAGGCGCTGTCCGCCGGGGCGGCGGCGATCGTCGCTGAGCGGCAAGTCGAAACAGGGGACAAGCCGCTGATTATTGTCCCGGACAGCCGCCGGGCCCTGGCTGCTATGGCAGCGGCTTTTTATCATTATCCGGACCGGCGGATGCGGCTGATCGGCGTAACCGGCACTAATGGCAAAACTACTACCACCTATTTGCTGAAATGGCTGCTGGAATCGGCAGGACATAAGGTCGGTCTAGTTGGTACGATCAGTAATCTGGCGGGCGATAAAGTTCTGCCGGCTACCCATACTACTCCGGAATCGCTGGAACTCTATCAGCTGTTTGCGATGATGGAGCAAGAAGGCTGTGATTATTTGGTGATTGAGGCTTCTTCCCATGCGCTGGAGCAGGGGAGGGTTTCGGCCTGCAATTTCGCTGGCGCGGTGTTTACTAATTTGACCCAGGATCATTTGGACTATCATCTGACGATAGAAAATTATTGTCAGAGCAAGGCTAAATTGTTCCGCTCGCTCGACCCGGCCGCAGATAACCGCTACGGAGTAGTTAATGCTGATGACGGCCATGCTTATGCTTTTATCGAGGCCTGTCCGGCTCCGGTATGGACTTATGGCGGCAAAGAAGGCGCTACGACAGTGCGGCTGCTTGATTATACTTCTTCTGCTAAGGGGATGCATTTTTCGCTCTCCTATCAGCAGCAGAAGTATGCGGTTTCCATTCCGCTGATCGGCAAATTCAATATCTACAACAGTATGGCAGCGCTGACCGCTGCCTTGGCGGAAGGGATGGCGATGGATGATATTATCGCCGCCTTAGCCACGGCGCCGCAGGCTCCGGGGCGTTTTGAGCTGATCGACGAGGGGCAGGACTTTATGGTGGTGGTGGATTACGCCCATACTCCTGACGGCTTGAAAAATGTGCTGAATTCGGCGGAAAAGCTGGATCCCCGCCGACTGATCAGCGTCTTCGGCTGCGGCGGCAACCGCGACCGCGGCAAACGGCCGATCATGGGGCGGATTGCCGGAGCGATCAGCGATATCGCGATTATCACTTCGGATAATCCGCGCTTTGAGGATCCGCTGGCCATCATTGACGAAGTGGAAGAGGGCATTAAGGGCGTTTGCAATAATTATCTGATCGAAGCTGATCGCGCTAAGGCGATCGAGCTGGCGATCAATATGGCTGAGCCCGGCGATATGGTAGTGCTGGCCGGCAAAGGCCACGAAGATTATCAGATCATCGGCGATCAGAAAGTTCATTTCGACGATCGCGAGTATGCCCGGGAAATCATTCGCCGCAGATTAGCCAAATAAGCCAAGAGGTTGTAACTTATGGAAACTTTATTCCTGTTTCTAGGAGCGTTCTTGCTGACCGCAGTTATCGGGAAAATATTGCTGCCGGTTTTGATTAATCTCAAGGTCAGGCAGTCGATCCGCCGTGAAGGGCCGCAGAAACATTTGGCTAAAGCCGGCACGCCGACGATGGGCGGGCTGATTTTCATCGCCGCGTCCCTGATCTGCTGTTTATTCTTAATCGGCGATGATCCGCTGCTGTGGGTATGGCTATTCGCCTTTTTGAGCTTTGGCTTAATCGGCTTTTTGGATGATTATGCTAAACTGCGGCATCATGAAAATAAAGGCCTTTCCGGAAAGCAGAAACTAGCCGCGCAGTTTGTAGCCGTGGTGGTGCTGCTGCTCATGAATCAGTTTTTGCTCGGCCGCGGCACAGAGCTGGATTTTTTCGGCGCGGTAGTGGATCTTGGCTGGTGGTATTATCCGCTGATGGCGGTATTTGTCGTCGGGATGGTCAATGCCGTCAATTTGACCGACGGCTTGGATGGACTAGCTTCCGGAGTCAGCCTGGTGACCTTTGCCGGCTTTTTGGTCATCGGATTGGCCTGGGCTGGTGCTTTTGCTGCCTATCAGCTGCTGCCGCAGCTGGCAGCGATCATGGCCGGAGGCTGCCTAGGTTTTCTGCTGTATAACCGTTACCCAGCCAAGGTGTTTATGGGCGATACCGGCTCGATGGCCTTAGGCGGGGCGGTAGTCGGCCTAGCGGTCACCTGCCGCCTGGAAGTGGCGCTGATCGGCCTAGGCTTGGTGTATTTGTTGGAAGCTGCTTCAGTGATGCTGCAGGTGTTTTGGTTTAAGCTGACGGGCAAGCGGCTGTTTTTGATGTCGCCGCTGCATCATCATTTTGAGCTTAAGGGCTGGAAAGAGACCCGGGTGACGCTGGTTTTTTGCCTGGCGGCATTGGTGTTTGCGGCGATTACGGTAGGCGCTGTGTATATCTTTTCCCTATAAGGAGGCTGTTTTATGAATTTGCGCGGAAAAACAGTTTTGGTCATGGGCGCCGGCAAAAGCGGGCTGGCCGCCTGTCGTTATTTGCAGACGCAGCAATGCCGGATTATTCTGGCCGACAATAAAGACCGCGATTTGTTGCTGAAGGATAAGGAAATCGCCGCTTTTGTCAAGAAGGGCGGCGAGCTGCTTAGCGGTCATGCTATGCCCGAACAGATCACCTGGGATTTGGCGATAGCCAGTCCCGGCGTGCCGCTGTATATTCCTCTTTTGAATATGACCCGTAGCGCCGGGGTTCCGATTATCGGCGAGGTTGAACTGGCCTATTCTCTGACTGATACGCCATTTATCGGTATCACCGGCACCAACGGCAAGACCACAACCACAGCGCTGATCGGGCATATTTTACAGCAATGCGGAGTCAAAGCCCTAGTTGGCGGCAATATCGGTACGCCGCTGGTTGATAGCGTCGGCAGTTTTGACGGGGAGTATATCGTGGCGGAGCTGTCAAGCTTTCAGCTGGAAAGCTGCGCGTCTTTCCGTCCTCTGGTGGCGGTATACTTGAATTTAACCCCCGATCATTTGGATCGGCATGGCGATATGGCTGGCTATGCGGCGGCCAAGGAGAAAATTTTTGCCCAGCAGACTCCGGACGATTTTGCAGTGCTCAATTATGATGACGAATGGGTGCAGCGCGGCGCGGCGAACGCCCGGTCGCAGAAGTTGTGGTTCAGTTTGCATCAGCGGCCGCAAAACGGCATATACTTTGATGAAGGGACGCTGCGGTATATCGTTGACGGCGAAGAACGATTTGCCTTTGCTGCGGCGGATATTTTCATCAAGGGTATGCATAATGTGCAAAACTCGATGGCAGCCTTTTTGGCGGCGGCCGCTATCGGCTTGAAACCCGAACAGATCGCCAAAGCGATTTATTCTTTCAAGGGCGTAGCGCATCGGCTGGAGTTTGTCACCGAGCGTGACGGCGTACTGTTTGTCAATGATTCTAAAGGCACTAATCCCGCCAGTACCGTTCAAGCGATTTATGCTTATGACCGGCCGATGATTCTGCTGTTGGGCGGACGGAATAAGGGCAGCGATTTCGGCCCGCTGATGCAGCTGATCAAAAGCCGGGTCAAGCAGTGCATCATCTATGGCGAAGCTGCCGGAGAAATCAAACGCGCTGCCGATGAAGCCGGTTACCGGCAGTATTTGATGGCGGATGATTTTGAGCATGCCGTCTCTTTAGCCAAGGAAAACGCGGTCTCCGGCGATGTGGTGATGCTCTCGCCGGCCTGCGCGTCCTGGGATAGCTTTGATAATTTTGAACAGCGTGGCGATAAATTTAAGCAGCTGGTTAAATAGCTGAAAAACCCGCTGCAGAGGAATGAGATGAAACTAATACAGCTCGGCGCAACTAAAACTAAGCTGAGGCCAGACTGGTGGCTATTGGTAGCGGTGCTTGTTTTGACCGCGATCGGTATCATCATGGTTTTTTCCGCCAGTCAGTATTTCGCCGCCTACGAGCCGTACAACGACGCGTATAAGTTTTTGAAAGATCAGCTGTTCAATGCTGCGGTTGGCCTGGTGATCTTGATTATTGCCTATCAAGTCAAGATCAAATTCTATAAAAAAATTACCTATCCGGTTTTTATCGCCTTATTGGGCGTGCTGGTTTTTATGGTGCTTTCCACCAATATCGCCACAATCGGCGGCGCTCAGCGGTGGCTGGAGGTGCTCGGTACTAGTATTCAGCCCTCGGAACTGGCAAAAATTATTTTGCCGATGGCGCTTGCCAAATGGATGACCTCGCATCAGAACAATTTAAGCTCATTTAAGCTGGGTTATTTGCCGGCGATCGGCGCTACGGCCCTGACCTGCGGCTTAATCTTCGGTCAGAAATCACTGTCAGTGGCGATCGTCGTGGGTGCGGCGGCCTTTGTAATGATGTTTTGCGCGGGGATCAGGCCTAAATATCTGCTGCTGACGATCGGCGCCGGCGTGGCGGCGGTTATCGGCGCGATTTTGATCGAGCCTTTCCGGATGCAACGCATTTACGCCTGGTTTGATCCTTGGGCCTATTCCAGCGGCGACGGCTGGCAGACCTGTCAATCGCTGATGGCCCTTGGCTCGGGGTCGCTGACCGGCGTAGGACTGGGCGAAGGCGGATCCAAATGGTTTTACCTGCCGGCTCGTCATACGGATTTTATCTTTTCTATTATCGGCGAGGAATTAGGATTTATCGGCGCGCTGCTGGTAGTGCTGCTGATCGCCTTTATTGTCTGGCGGGGCATTATGATCGCCGTCAAAGCTCCTGATACCTATACGTCATTGCTGGCGCTGGGCATTATCAGCTCGATCGCTATTCAGTCGATCATCAATCTCGGCGTTGTCACCGGACTGCTGCCGGTCACCGGCGTGACCCTGCCCTTTGTCAGCTATGGCGGCACCTCGATGGTTGTTTCTATGGCGATGGTAGGAATATTATTGAATATTTCCTGCTATATTGAAAAATAGGCTAATTATGTCCTAAAGAGTCGCGCGCTTCCCTTGCAACTAATTGGAAATAGTGTATAATATATATACTGTGCGTAGAGGGGGAGTGTTTATGCGGGCTGTTATATCTGGCGGCGGCACCGGCGGACATATCTATCCGGCGCTGGCTATTGCTGAGGAACTCCGCTCGCGGGGAGATGATATCCTCTATATCGGCGGCGCAGCATCTCCGGAGGCGCAAGCGGCGCAAAACTATGCTTTCGCCTTCGCTAGTGTGGCGACCTCGCCTTTGCATCGCAATCTGCTGCAGATGCCGCGTGATCTGGCGACTAATTTCCGCGGTATGTGCCAGGCTAAAAAAATCATTGCGGATTTTGCTCCCGCTGTGGCGATCGGTACGGGAGGTTTTGTCACTGCTCCGGTTTTGACTGCAGCCCAGAGCCTCCATATTCCGACGATGATCCATGAACAGAATGCTTTTCCCGGGCTGGCAAATCGCCGGCTGGCGCAGAAAGCGGCGGCAGTGTGCCTAACCTTTGAGCCGGCGCGTAAATATTTTCCCCATCAGAACATGATCCACTATACTGGCTTGCCGGTACGTCAACGGATCGTGGAAGCTAATAGCGATAAGCTTCGCGAAGAGGCTTATAGCTTTTTTGCTATCTCGGCGGCGGAACGCTCTGTTCCGACGCTGTTAGTCACCGGTGGTTCCCAGGGCGCGCAGAGCCTCAACGAAGCTGTCTGCGCGGCCTATGAAGGCTTGCTCACTGCCGGATACCGGATCATTCATCTATGCGGCAAGAAGAATTATTTTACCATTAAACAGCGAGCGCCCCAGCACCAGCGGCTGATCCTGCTACCCTATCTGGAACAGATGGAGTATGGCTTGGCCGTAGCGGATCTGGCTTTAGCCAGAGCCGGCGCGTCTTTTTTGGCTGAGGCGGCAGTGCTGGGACTGCCGACCATTCTGGTGCCGTATCCTTATGCGACGAACGATCACCAGGCGGCTAATGCCCGTGTGTTTTCCGAAGAAGATGCGGCTGTGGTGATCCATGATGCGGATCTGGACGGCAAGCTTTTGCTGCAGGTAGTGAGCGCGCTGTTCAGCAATCCGGTGCGTATGGAAAGGATGCAGGCAGGGGCGCGTTTTCTGGCTAAAACTACCGCTGCTGCGGATATTGCTGATGTGGCTGAACACATCGCCAAAACCAATCGCTAGCGAGGTATGAATGGAAAAAATATTGCATTTTATCGGCATCGGCGGTATTGGGATGAGCGCTATCGCCAAGATTATGCTGCATATGGGGTATCAGATCAGCGGTTCTGATGTGAAGGAAAGCCGTTTGACCCAGGAGCTGGTCAATAACGGCGCGCAGATTTTTTATCAGCACGCCGCCGCTAATATCCCTGATGACGCACAGGCGGTGATTTATTCTTCCGCGGTCAAGGAAGATAACCCCGAAATGATCGAGGCGCGCCGCCGCGGACTGAAAATTTACCGCCGCGCTGAAGCCCTGGCCTTTTTGATGAGCACTGCGGTCAGTATCGGTGTGGCGGGCGCGCATGGCAAAACCACTACTTCGGCGATGATCGCCACGATGCTGGATCATGCCGGCTGCGATCCGACGGTGATTATTGGCGGTATGCTGCCGACTATCGGCGGCAGCAATGCCAAAGCCGGAGACGGCAAGTATCTGGTTGCGGAGGCCGATGAGAGCGACGGCACCTTTTTATTGCTGCATCCCACCATTGCGGTGGTGACTAATATTGAAGCCGATCATCTGGATTTTTATGAGGGGCTGCCGCATATTATCCGCGCCTTTGAGCAATATCTGCGTCAGGTGCCGGACAACGGCTTTGCCGTTTATTGCGCGGACTGCCCGATCTGCCGGGAGCTGGCTGCTCAAGTGCCGGGAGATTATCTGAGCTATGCCCTGGAGCATGATGCCGATTATACGGCGCGCCATATCGTCCAGGGTCAGGGCGTGGCGGCGGATATTTATTATCATGATCAGCTGCTGGGGCATTTGCAGCTGGCTGTGCCGGGCGAGCATAATATCGCTAATGCCTTGGCCGCCATTGCCGTCGGCCGGCGTTTGGGGCTTGATTTCGCTGCTTGTGCCGCTGGCCTGGCCTGTTTCCGCGGTACGGGCCGCCGTTTTGAAAAAATGGGCGAATTTGACGGCCTGACGGTCATCGATGATTATGCGCATCATCCGACCAAAATTAAAAAGACAATCGAGGCTGCCCGCGGTCAAGGGGCGCGTAAGCTGACCGTAGTTTTTCAGCCGCACCGTTATAGCCGTACCCAGAGCATGTACGCTGAATTTGCCGCGGCTTTAATGGATGCGGATAAAGTGGTGCTCTGCGAAATATATCCTGCTTTTGAACAGCCGATTCCCGGAGTTTCGGCCCGCTTGATCGCCGAGCGGATGCGCGAGATGGGACACCCAGACGTGGTTTATACCGATAGCCTGGACGCTACTTATGAATATTTACAGCAGCATATTGCCGATGAAGATATGTTGCTGATTATGGGCGCTGGTAATATCCGCAGTGTTTCCGAGCGTTTCGCCCGCGAAAGAGGGGAGGCGCAGCATGGATAAAACCGCTTTGGCGGCGCAGCTACAAAGCCTGCTCAGCCGTCCGGTGCTGATCGATTCTCCGATGGCCAAACATACCACTTGGAAAATAGGCGGACCGGCGGACTTGATGATTTTTCCTACCAGCGAAGATGAACTGTGTGCTGTTCTGCCCTTGCTGCAGGAGCAGCAGATAAATTGGCTGGTGGTGGGCAATGGTTCTAACCTGCTGGTGGCTGATCGGGGCATTCGCGGAGTGGTGATCGCAATGGGCGCTAATTTTGCCGCCTCGCAGTGGCGCGGCCGCACAGTTAAGGCAGCGTCTGGAATGCTGCTGGCTGCTTTAGCGCTGGAAGCAGCTGAGCGCGGTGCGGCTGGGCTGGAATTTGCCCGCGGAATTCCCGGCTCGGTCGGCGGCGCAGTACGGATGAATGCCGGCGCTTATGGCAGCAATATCGGCGATTATGTCACTAAGATCGACGGCGTCGATTATCAGGGGCAGCGGCAGTCTTTGGCTGCAGATGAGCTCAGCTTTGCCTATCGCGACAGCAGCCTTTTCAGCCAGGAGCTGGTCGTCACTTATGTCCATTTGCAGCTGCGCGAAGGGGATCGGGAGACGATCATGACGCAAATGAAAACCTATCAGCAGAAACGCTTTTTGTCCCAGCCTTTGGAATACCCCAGCTGCGGCAGTGTTTTTCGTAATCCGCCCAATGACCATGCCGGCCGTTTGGTAGAGATGGCCGGGCTGCGCGGCTTAAAGATTGGCGGGGCCCAGATTTCTCCCAAGCATGGTAATTTTATCGTTAATCTCGGCGGCGCCAGAGCCAGCGACGTGCTGGAACTAATCCGCGAAGCGCAGCGCCAGGTTTTCGATTATTCCGGCGTACGCCTGGAGACCGAAGTGAAGATGGTCGGCGAGTTTGAATAAGCGTTGTATTCGCGGCTCGGATGGACGGATAAACTAATGATGAACAATAAAAACAATAATCCTCCGAATATTTTTATTTCTAATAAGGCGATCAAAAGGATACCTTTTTATCTGAATTATCTCAAAAGCGCGGTGATCGATGGTAAGCAGAGTATTTCTGCGCCGGTGATTGCCAAAGCCCTTGATTTGAATGAGGTGCTGGTGCGCAAGGATTTAGCCGCCATCAGCCGTCATGGGGGCAAGCCGAAAATCGGCTATGATATTAGCGATTTGATCTTGGACATTGAGGGGTTTCTCGGCTATGAGAATGTCGATGAGGCGGTGCTGGTAGGAGCGGGGCACTTAGGAAAAGCTCTGCTGTCGTATCAGCGTTTTGCCGAATACGGGCTGGAGATAGTGGCGGCTTTTGATGCTGATCCGCATCTGGCCGACAGTGAGATCCACGGCAAAAAGGTCTTTCCTGCCGAGAGGATAACCGAGCTGACCAGCCGCTTGAGCGTGCGTATCGGCATTATCACTGTGCCCGCGGAAACAGCGCAGGCGGTTTGCGATCAATTGGTTGCAGCAGGGGTGCTGGCCATTTGGAATTTTGCCCCGGTGCATCTGAACGTTCCGGCGGATATTATGGTGCAAAATGAAAATATGGCGGAATCTCTGGCCATTTTATCGCATTATCTTTCAGAAAAAATCAACGGCTGAATTAGAAATATTTTCAGCGCGGGAATTCATTTAACAAAGATATCAGGCAACTGATATCTTTGTTGCTATTTTTAGTTAATTGCTCTTTGCCGCCGGCTGTGCGATAATCATAGAGGATAGCGATGACGCTGCCGGCGCATCGCGTAAACCGTCTGAATTATTTATTATTGTCAAATTTTTAAGATTTAGCTATAATAAAAAGACTAAGGGTCATCAGACTAATTGAAAGCTAGGGAGGAAGCGCTATGCAGATTAAAACTGTGCGTGATATTCTGGATGCCGAAGTGCTGTGCGGCGAAGAATACCTCGACCAAGAGGTGTCGTCTGCCTGCGGTGCAGACCTGATGAGCGATGTGCTCGCCTTTGTGAAAGATCAGGGCATATTGCTGACCGGGTTGCTCAATTTGCAGGTGGTGCGTACTGCCGAGATGATGGATATGAAGTGTATCGTGATCGTCCGCGGCAAAACTCCGGACGAAAAACTGGTGGATTTCGCCGATTCCCGCAGCATCGTGATGCTGCGGACGCCATACAGCATGTATACGGCTTGCGGCAGACTTTATAATGACGGTTTAGTGGGGGTGGAGTAATTATCTATGGAAAAAATACACCTCCAGTATAACGTTGATGGCGACGATCTTACCCTAGCGGGGGAGGCTTCCAGCGACGTCCGCCGCGTTTTGCGCCAGTTGGGCTTTGATGCGGAGACGATCCGCCGCGCCGCGATTTGCATGTATGAAGGCGAGATCAACATGGTCATTCATGCCTATGGCGGCGTTATTGACGTCTACATTGATCCGGATTCAATCGAGATCATCATGGCAGATACCGGCCCTGGTATCGCTGATGTTGAGAAAGCCTGGCAGGAGGGCTATACCACCGCTTCGCAAACAGCGCGCGATTTGGGCTTTGGCGCGGGTATGGGTCTGCCTAATATGAAAAGGTATTCTGATTTTATTGATATTGAAACGGAATTAGGCAAAGGCACTACAGTGAAAATGATTATCAAGATCAATTCATAATCGCTGTCTGCCGTATAGGAGGCGGAAGAGTTTATGCTCCATTCTGTTAATCTGGATAAAGAAAAATGCAAGGGCTGCACTACCTGTATCAAACAGTGCCCTACCGAAGCGATTCGCGTCCGCCGGGGAAAAGCGCATATCTTGACTGAACGCTGCATCGACTGCGGCCAGTGTATCCGCGTCTGCCCGCATCATGCCAAAAAAGCGGTCTGCGATCCGCTGTCTGATTTGGAGAAATTTAAGTATAATATTGCGCTGCCTGCGCCGTCATTATACGGGCAGTTCCATAACCTTGACGATATCAATATCGTGTTGACCGCCCTGCTTTCACTGGGATTTGATGATGTCTACGAGGTTTCCCGCGGAGCGGAGATGATCTCTGACCTGACCCGACGCGAATTGGCGAAAAAAGATACCCCCAAACCGCTGATTTCTTCGGCCTGCCCGGCTGCCACCCGCTTGATCTGTATGCGCTTTCCTAAGCTGGTCAAGAATATCGCCCTGCATATTGCGCCGGTAGAGATTGCCGCTATGCATGCCAGGGAAGAAGCAGTGCAAAAGAGCGGCCTGAAACCGGAGGAAATCGGCGTGTTCTTCATTACTCCCTGTCCGGCTAAGGTAACTGCAGTGCATAATCCGCTACTGTTGCCGGAGTCAGTGATTGACGGGGCGATTTCGATCGCCGAGGTCTATAAGCGTTTGCTGCCGGCGATGAAGCAAGTGGAAGAACCGCAGCCTTTGGCTCATTCCGGAATCATCGGCATCGGCTGGGCCCGCTCTGGCGGCGAGGCCTCGGCGATTTTGAACGATAAACAGCTGGCTGTAGACGGTATTCAAAATATTATTGATATTTTGGAGGCCGTAGAGAACGGCTTCTTGCCGGATGTTGAATTCTTGGAGCTCAATGCCTGTAATCAGGGCTGCGTCGGCGGCTGTTTGACGATAGAAAATCCCTATGCTGCGAAAGCGCGGCTGAAACGGTTGATGAAATTCTTGCCGATTTCCCGCAATAAATTAATGGACGACGATTTGGACCGGGTCAAGGGCAAGCCGGATACTTTGCTGAAATACGCTCCTGACCGCGCTCTCGACGAGGACCGCGCTGCCGCAATGGCCAAGTTTATGCGCATCAACAGCTTGACCGAGGAATTGCCCGGCCTGGATTGCGGCTCCTGCGGCGCGCCTTCCTGCCATGCTCTGGCTGAGGATATTGTTCTGGGTATGGCTTCTGAGGAGGACTGCATTTTCCATATGCGCGACCGAATGAGATATATGGCCGGCAACGGCGATGCCGATGAGTATCTGCCGCCGCCGTTCCGTACTTATGCTGAAGACGAGGATGATTCGTCCGAGGCGGAAAGAGATCTTGATCTCGATACAGACAAGGAGGATTAATAATGGCAGCGATCAAAGATCTCCAGCAGCAGCTGGAGCTGGTAGATCATACTCCGGGAGCGGATAAGGGCAGAGAGCTGAGCGGCTGTTATATCGGCGATTTGCTGAGCTGGGTAATGGCGCATGCCTTTTCCGGATGCGTGTGGATTACCATTATGTCCAATATCAATGTGGCGGCGGTGGCTTCGCTGACTGACGCGGCCTGCGTGATTATGGCCGAAGGGGTCGAGCCTGATCCTGAGCTGCTCAAACGGGCGGAGCGTGACGGCATCTGCATTTTTACCAGTCCGCTGCCTGTATACGATATCGCAGTTAAAGTGCACGAGATTTTATAGTCTGCAGCAGCATAACCGGTGAGGTGCCATGGGGTATTTTTTTGATTTTCATTTGCATTCTTGTTTATCGCCTTGCGGCGATAATGAAATGACTCCATATAATATCGCCAACATGGCCGCTTTGGCCGGCTATGATATTATCGCCTTGTCCGATCATAATACCACTCGGAACTGTCCGGCTATCGTCAAGGCTGCTGCCGAGGCGGATATTGTCGCTATACCCGGCATGGAACTGACGACTATGGAAGAAGTTCATGTGCTATGCCTGCTGCCGGATCTGGAAGCTGCCGCCGAATTGGACCGTATCGTTTACCAGCAGCTGCCGCCGATCGGGAATGATCCGGAGATTTTCGGCCATCAATGGGTCATGGATGAGGCGGATCATGTCTTAGCGGAAGAGGAGCGCCTGCTCACTTCCGCTACTGGTATTGGCCTTTATGATGTAGCTGAGCTGCTGCGTTCTTTGGGCGGAGTGGCACTGCCGGCGCATATTGACCGGCCCAGCTTCGCTTTAATTGCTAATTTGGGCTTTTATGATCCGCAGATGGGTTTTAGCGCGGCGGAAATCAGCCGCCAATGCGAGCGGCCGCAATTCGCCGCAGAGCATCCGGAACTGAGCGGCCTACCGTATCTGATCGACTCCGACGCTCATGATCTGACGGCTATTCCCGACGCTGCCTATCAGTTGGAGCTATCTGAACCGACGGCCCAGGCGGTTATCGATATTATCAGAGAGGGGCAGCTGCTGGGACGATTGTAACTGTGTTAAGCAGGGAATAATCACTGCATATTTATGCCCAGAAACTGCCAGGAACAGCCGGTCAATCGATAGAAAAATACTGATAGCTGGCAAATAGGATATCGTTAAATAAATATCGGTAGAAAAATATTTAGAAATTGTGAAAAAGTATAGAATTAATGTAAATTGTGTGCTATACTTTATAAGGACTGGGGTGGATAAATTGTCATGTTCGCCTCAGCATAATTGTCTCGGAATTAAGGAGGTATTTCAGGCATGCCGAACACAAAGACAGTAGTGCCTTTTAGAGGGACCAAGGAACAAGAGGCAAAGCTGCACGAAGTGATAGCCAAACATAAGAATCAGCCTGGCGCCACGATGCCGGTGCTGCAGGAAGTGCAGGCTATCTATGGGTATCTGCCTGAGGAAGTTCAGATCATGGTAGCGGAGGGTCTGGGTATCCCGCTGAGCGAGGTTTACGGGATCGCGTCCTTCTACTCCCAATTCGCGCTGAACCCCAAAGGCGAATACCAAGTATCTGTTTGTATGGGAACCGCTTGTTATGTCAAGGGTGCCGGCGCTGTTCTCGAACGCGTCTGCGAGGTCTTAGGCTGTCAGCCGGGCTCGATTACCCAAGACGGCCGATTCTCTCTGGAAGCCACTCGCTGCATTGGTGCTTGCGGCTTGGCTCCGGTAATGACGGTCAATGATGATGTTTATGGCCGGCTGAAACCGGAAGACGTCGATGGAATCCTCAAAAAATATATGTAAGAGGCTGGTTGACGGACAGCTTTTCCGTAGCACTGGTCGCGCCCTGTCTTGGAGATAATATATGAAAGAACTCTCGCTGCACCTGCTGGATATTGTGCAGAATTCCATAAGCGCCGGAGCGTCGCGCATTGAGATCGGCATCACCGATTCCCAACAACGGGATCTGGTGGAGATCTCGGTGAAAGATAATGGCTGCGGAATGTCGGAGGAGTTCGTGCAACGGGTGACGGATCCATTTACCACCACTCGCACCACCAGGAAAGTCGGTTTGGGAATTCCCTTGTTTAAGCTGGCTGCAGAAACTGCCGGCGGGGAGTTCAAGATTACCAGCGAGGTCGGTAAGGGAACACTGGTCTATGCGTCTTTTCAGCATTCCAATATCGACCGCCCGCCCCTGGGAGATTTGCGGGGGACTTTGATCACCCTTATTCAGGGTTCGCCGGATATCAATATTATCTATACTTATACTACCGACCGCGGGCAATTCGTTCTAGATACAGAAGAAGTGCGCGAAGTCATGGCGGGGGTGCCGATCAATGAGCCGGAAGTTCTCAACTGGATCGGCGAGTTTATTCAGGAAAACGAAGCGGAGCTATCCGCCGAATAACAGAGAAATAAGAGAAGTATTTTGGAGGTGCGATAATGAAATCAATCGCTGAGCTGAAGGCAATCCGCGAACAAATGCAGAGCCGCATTAATATGCGCAAAGAAGACGAGGAAGGTATCCGTGTGGTAGTTGGTATGGCCACCTGCGGTATCGCCGCCGGCGCTCGTCCGGTGCTGGCTACCTTCGTCGATGAGATCGGCCGCCGCAACCTACAGGATGTTACTGTTTCCCAGACTGGTTGCATCGGCGTATGCCGCTTAGAGCCGATCGTCGAGATCTACGAGCCGGGCAAGGAAAAAGTCACCTATGTGAAGATGAACCCGGAAAAAGCCGCTCGTGTGGTAAGCGAACATTTGGTCAATCATCGCGTGGTAGAGGAATACACCATCGGTGCTGCTGAATAAACAATGAAACTTGGCTAGAGACGCCAGTCAGACAGATTTCTTAGGACTATTAGGGAGGAATAAGAGCATGAATTTTGCACGGTCGCATATCCTAGTCTGCGGTGGTACAGGCTGCACTTCATCGCAGAGCCCCAAGATTATGGAGGAGTTTGAGACTCAGCTTGCCAAGCATGGACTCAGCGACGAAGCTAAAGTGATCCTCACCGGCTGCTTCGGCCTCTGCGCGCTCGGACCTATTGTTGTCGTTTACCCGGAAGGCGCGTTCTATTCTAATGTTAAGGTTTCCGACGTAGCGGAGATCGTTGAGGAGCATATCCTCAAGGGCCGCATCGTCGAGCGCCTGCTGTATCATGAAAAGGAAGGCTCCGGGGAAGTTGTCCATTCCTTGAACGATACCGAATTTTATAAAAAACAAAAAAGAATCGCTCTGCGTAACTGCGGCGTGATCAATCCGGAAAATATCGATGAATACATCGCTTTTGATGGCTATCAGGCATTAGCCACCTGCTTGACTGAGCGTACTCCGCAGGAGGTCATCGATATTATTTCTGCTTCCGGCCTGCGCGGCCGCGGCGGTGCGGGTTTCCCCACCGGCACCAAATGGTCTTTCGCTGCACGGGAAAAAGGCCCGGTCAAATATGTTTGCTGCAATGCTGACGAGGGCGACCCGGGTGCGTTCATGGATCGTTCCGTCCTGGAAGGCGATCCGCATAGCGTGATTGAGGCGATGGCTATCGCCGGCTATGCGATTGGCTCTTCCCAGGGCTATATTTATGTCCGCGCGGAGTATCCGATCGCCGTTAAACGTCTGGAGATCGCGATCGCTCAGGCTAAAGATTACGGCTTCCTCGGCGAACATATTTTCGGCACTGACTTCTCCTTCGATTTGGAGATCCGTCTCGGCGCCGGCGCTTTCGTCTGCGGCGGGGAAACCGCGCTGATGACTTCGATTGAGGGGCATCGCGGCGAGCCGCGTCCCCGTCCGCCGTATCCGGCGGTTGAGGGTCTCTTTGGCAAACCCACTATTCTTAATAATGTAGAAACACTGGCGAATATCC
>CALXQC010000039.1 GCA_944390435.1 uncultured Clostridia bacterium | reverse complement strand
TGGCGTCGCCCTCCATGGCGTCGTTGACTGCATTGAGCGAGCGGTCGCGGCCGACATCGAGATGGGTCACCACATGGGGAAAGACCAGCGCTCCACGCAGCGGCATCATTGGCATGACGATGCAATCGGCGGCGAAATGATATTGGGTGTCTAGGTCATGATTATTAATAGTGAATTCCGGCATAAGTTACCTCTTTATTCTGGAAAATTGTCATAAGCTCCATGACCGGCAGGGCCATGGAGCAGACGACCTGTTATCCTCAACTGTACGGCGCTCTTGCGCTCAGCCTTAGGCGGATTCCTTCGGCTCGTCGATTTTCGGCGGCAGGGCCGTGCCCTGGCTCTTGGTCAGCAGCAGCGGCTGCTCCTGATGCTCCACTGCGGCTTTAGTAATCACGCATTTATAAATGTCCTCCCGGGACGGGGTCTCAAACATCAAGTCCAGCAGCAGCGATTCAAGGATCGCCCGCAGGCCGCGCGCTCCGGTTTTGCGCGCCAGCGCTTCGGCAGCGATCGCCCGCACTGCGTCATCTTTGAATTCCAGATCAATATCGTCCATCGCAAAGAGCTTCTGATACTGCTTGATCAGCGCATTGCGCGGTTCGGTCAGTACGCGCACCAGCGCCGCCTCGTCGAGCGCCTCCAAAGTGACGATGATCGGCAGGCGGCCGACAAATTCCGGAATCAGGCCGAATTTGAGCAGATCCTCGGGCAGCACCTTCTGCAGCATATCATAGCTGTCAATATCCGCCTTGCTCTTGATCTCCGAGCCAAAGCCCATAATATTGCGGCCGAGGCGGTTGGCGATGATCCGTTCGATGCCGTTGAAAGCGCCGCCGCAGACAAAGGGGATATTGGTGGTGTCGAGCTGGATAAATTCCTGATGCGGATGCTTGCGTCCGCCCTGCGGCGGTACTGAAGCCACCGTGCCCTCCAAAATCTTCAGCAGCGTCTGCTGCACGCCCTCGCCGGAAACATCACGGGTGATGCTGGGGTTTTCCGATTTACGGGCGATCTTGTCGATTTCATCGATATATACTATGCCGCGCTGAGCCTTTTCGATATCATAATCCGCGGCCTGAATCAGCTTGAGCAGAATATTTTCTACATCCTCGCCCACATAACCGGCTTCAGTCAGCGAGGTGGCGTCCGCCACGGCGAACGGCACCTGGAGGATGCGCGCCAGCGTCTCCGCCAGCAGGGTTTTGCCGCAGCCGGTGGGGCCGAGCATAACGATATTGCTCTTCTGCAGCTCGACATCATCCTCATCCAGGGCATGATTGATCCGCTTATAATGATTATAGACCGCCACGGAGAGATTTTTCTTTGCCTGCTCTTGACCGATCACATACTGGTCGAGAATCGCCTTGATCTCCGCCGGGCGGGGAATATCGGTGATGCGCTCGTCGTTTTCCTCAGCGCTGTCGATCAGCTCGTCTTCGCTGAGAATATCCATGCACAGCTCGATACATTCATTACAGATATAGGCGTTGGGGCCGGCGATCAATTTCACTACCTCGCTCTGCTTTTTACCGCAAAACGAGCAGCGGGGGGTAGCATCATTGTCAGTAGGTTTTACCATATTATCTCCTTTTGTTTTAACAGGGAAAATCCGCTTTAGCCGCGCCGCACTACGCTCCGGCCGGCTGCTGCTATTTTCTCGGCGGGCCGCAGGCGGCCCGCCTGTTGATTGTCTGGTTATCGGGGATATTATCTCCCGGCTGTCCGCCCGCAAGGCGCGCCCAACAAGGGTTCAGCACGCCGGAGCGGGCCGCGGCTGGAGCCGGGCGCTGTCCCGGCCGGCCGCGGCATGCGCCGGGGTTATTATTTAGCTTTTTTGTTCTTCGGGATAATCACTTCGTCGATCAGGCCGTATTCCTTGGCCTCTTCAGCGGTCATAAAATGATCGCGGTCCGTGTCAAGATTGATCCGCTCCAACGGCTGTCCGGTACGTTCGGCCAGGATGCGGTTCAAGTCGTTTTTCATTCTGATGATGCGGCGGGCATGGATCTCAATATCCGTAGCCTGCCCCTGAGTGCCGCCCAGCGGCTGATGAATCATAATCTCGCTGTTGGGCAGGGCGCTGCGCTTGCCGATCTCGCCTGCTGCCAGCAGAAACGCACCCATGCTGGCGGCCATGCCCACGCAAGTGGTAGCGACGTCGCAGCTGATATATTGCATGGTGTCATAAATCGCCATACCGGCCGAAATCGATCCGCCCGGGCTATTGATATAAAGGCGGATATCCTTATCCGGGTCTTCCGCTTCCAAAAAGAGCAGCTGCGCGATGACCAGATTAGCCACCTGATCGTCGATCGCCGAGCCCAAAAAGACCACCCGATCCTTGAGCAGCCGGGAATAAATATCATACGACCGCTCGCCGTTATTGGTCTGTTCCACTACCATGGGGATTAACATACTCATACTCTCGTCCTCCTTCAAGAAGCAGCAGGCTTCGCCGGGAGAGGCGAATCCATCACTCCTTCATTTATACCTCGCGGAGGCGCGGATTATACCCGCCTTATTCTCCGTCTTTGCTCTGATCTTCGACGGCGGGAGCCTCTGCCTGAGCAGCGGCGTCCGCATTGTCCGCGGCGGCTTGATCGTCTGCGCCCTGCATGGCCTCGGTAACCTGCTGCGCCAGCTCGGCCCGGTTGATATGCAGGTTGTTCAGCTGAGCGTTGCTGAAGATCAGTTCGACCGCTTTGCGCATCAGAGCGTCGTATTTAACATCTTCCATCCGGCCGCCGCTGCTGAGAATTTCTTTGACCTTGTCTTCCGGCATCCAGTATCTGCCGGCGATCTCGCGGATCTGGGCGTCGATATCCTCGTCGGTAGCCTCTAATTTTTCCTGTTTGATGATTTCTTCCAGCATCAGTTCGCGCTTGACAATGACTTCCTCCTGCTTGCGGTACTGCACGCGGAAATCCTCATCAGTGCGTTTGACATATTCCAAATACTGCTCATAGGTCATGCCCTGGCTGGCGATCTGACGCTTGGCGTCCTCAATCATGCCGGACATCTGCTGCTCTATCATCACCGGCGGGATCTCCACCTCGCAGTTTTCCAGCGCTTTAGCTACTGCGGCATTGCGGGCGGTATCATCTGCTGCGGCCAGGCTCTGCTCTTCCATTTTGGCGCGGAATTCCTCACGCAGCTGCTCCATAGTCTCCGCAGTCTCGCTGACTTCCTCGACGAATTCCTGATCCAGTTCAGGCAGCACCTTATTTTTGATCGACTTGACCTTGATCTCAAAGACCACCGGCTGACCGGCCAGTTCCTTAACCCCGTAATCCTCGGGGAAGGTGACGTCGATATTCTTCTCATCTCCAGCATGGCAGCCGACCAATTGTTCCTCAAAGCCGGGGATAAAGCTGCCGGAGCCCAGAGACAGCGGATAATCATTAGCGGTGCCGCCCTCAAAAGCAACGCCGTCCTTGAGTCCCTTAAAGTCGATCACTACCGTATCGCCATTGGCTGCGGCCGCATCTTCCGCCGCGTCAACCAGTTTGCTCATGCGCTGGCGCTGGTTTTCGATTTCCGCGTCGATATCTTCGTCGGTGACGTCCATGATCCGGCGGGTCACTTCCAGTCCCTTATAATCGCCCAGTTTGACCTCGGGCTTGACCGTGACCGTCGCCTTAAAGCGCATCGGCTGATTCTCTTCGAGGGTCACCACTTCAATCTCCGGCTGGGCCACCGGCTCCAGGCCGGTTTCCTTGAGACCTTCGACATAAGCTTTGGGCAGCAGGTCATCAGCCGCCTCGTCGAGGATCGCCGCGATACCGAGGAAATTCTCCAAAATAGAGCGCGGCGCTTTACCCTTGCGGAAGCCGGGGATATTGACCTTGTTGGACAGTCTCTTGCAGGCCAGCCGAATCGGCTGCTCTAATTCCTCAACCGGGATCTCGATTTCCATGATTTTCTGGAACTTTTCTCCATCACTTACTTGAAATTTCATTAAACTTCCTCCTAGATACTTATGTGAAATTATTAATAATAGCTGTGAACAATTTCCGGCTTGCCGTTTAGGCAAATGCGTCTATACCAAGATTGATTATATTCTAGCCGGGCAAATCTTTTTCCTGCCCGCCGGCAGTGAAGGCGGCGGGAAAAGACAGGGCAAAAAGCCTGCGCCAGGCTGCTCTCTCCCGTGGGGAAGCCGGTGTTTATTCTACGATCTGGCCAAAATCGCCGATTTGGCTGGAAACCGCCATAATCCGCTGCAGCAGCGCCTGACGGTTGCGGCGCAAGGCCGGGTCTTTATCCATCACCATTACCGCCTCAAAGAACCGGGCGATATAGGGCGCGAGCGCGGCCAGGGCGTCGAGGGCATGCTCGAAATCATCAGCAGCCAAGCAGCCGGCGGCGTCCGCCTCTTCTTTTTTGATCTGCTCAAACAGCTCCCGCTCGCTGGCGTCGCTGAACAGCTCCGGCTGCACCTCAGCGGCTTCCGTCCCGGCGGAGCGGAGAATATTGCCGATACGGGTCATCGCTGCCAGGAGGTCGGCGAACTGCGTGCGGCTGCGGTAATTTTGCAGCGCATGAGCGCGCTTGCTCAGACCGGTCATATTGCCCTCCGCTGCCGCGGCGGCGGCATTGACCGCATTGACCACATCATAGGCAACGCCCTCTTCAGCGAGGATATTCTCTACGCGCTGATTGAGGAAGGCCACTACTTTAGCGGCTTTTTCTTCCCAGGAGGCCCAGTCCAGATCCGGCGCATCCTGCTTCAGCAGTTCGCAGGCATAGGGCAGGATCTCGCTGATCTTCAGCCCGAGATCGCGGCGGATGATGATATTAGCGCAGCCGGCGGCGGCGCGGCGCAGGGCATAAGGATCCTGCGATCCGGAAGGGATCATCCCCATAGCGAAGAAACCAGCAATGCTGTCCAGCTTATCAGCCAGCGCCACGGCGATGCCCGGCTTGCTTTCCGGCAGCTCATCACCGGCGAAGCGTGGCAGATAATGCTCACGAATCGCCTGTGCCACTACCGGGTCCTCGCCGGCAGCCAGTGCATAATACTCGCCGATGATACCCTGCAGCTCGGGAAATTCATAGACCACGCGACTGCCCAAGTCGGCCTTGGCCAAATAAGCGGCGCGGTTGGTCTGCGCCAGCTCTACGGCACTGTAGCCAAGACGGGCGGCGATAAATTCGCTCAGGCGGACGATCCGCTCCACCTTCTGCCGCATCGTTCCCAGTTTTTCATGAAAGACCACGGAGGAAAGCTCCTCGACCTTATCGTCCATCTTGTCCTGCAGATCCTCGGTATAGAAGAATTCCGCATCGGCCAGACGGGCGCGCAGCACCTTCTCATTGCCCTCGGCGACGATATTGAGATAGCGCCGGTCGCCGTTACGCACGGTGATAAAGCGGTTCATCAGCTTGCCGTTGCTGTCATAAACCGGGAAATAGCGCTGCTGATCCACCATCGGCGTGGTCACCAGCTCCTCGGGGATCTCCAGATATTTTTCCTCGAAATGCCCGGACAGGGCGGTAGGATATTCGAGCAGGAAGGTGACCTCGGTCAGCAGCTCCTCGTCATGCTTGACATGGCCGCCGAAGGATTCCGCCACCGCATCGATCTGGCGGCGGCATTCCTCGCGCCGCTCCTCCTGATCGACGATCACATAATTCTCGCGCAGCAACTGCAGATAATGCGCCGGCTCGTCGATCTCGATATGATCGCTGCCCAGCAGCCGGTGTCCGCGGCTGTAACGGTCAGCCCGAACGCCGCCGAATTCCACATCGATGATCTCCTGGCCAAACAGCGCGACCAGCCAGCGGATCGGACGGGCGAAACGCAGCGTATTATAGCCCCAGCGCATCGGCTTGGGGAAATACAGCTTCTCGACTATGCCCAGCAGCAGCTCCGGCAGCAGCTCCATGGCAGGACGGCCGAGACTCTTCTTGCGGGCAAAAAGATAAATATTGCCGTTAAGCTCTTTTTCGGTCAGCTGATCGACAGCTACCCCCTGGCCGCGGCAGAAGCCCTCCAGCGCCCGGGTCGGCTGTCCGGCCTCATCGAAAGCGGCTTTTTTAGCCGGGCCCTTGACCTCAGTCTCCACATCAGCGGCTTTTTCCGCCAGACCGGAGACGGCCAAAGCCAGCCGACGCGGCGTGGCATAAGTATGCAGCTCTTCATAACTCAAGCCAGCGGCGGCGAAAGCGTCGCCGGCTAATTGCGCCATTTGTTTAATCGCCGGGGGGAGAAAGCGTGCCGGTATCTCTTCCACACCGACTTCCCATAATAGATCTTTAGTCATTGGCAGCTTCCTCCAATCCCAGTTTTTGCCGCAGCGCCGGATCCTTGACCAGCGGGAAGCCTAATTCCTCGCGCTGATGCAGGTAGGCGGCGGCGCATTCCCGGGCCATATTGCGCACCCGGCCGATAAAGCTCTGCCGCTCGGTGACAGAGATCGCCGAACGCGCGTCAAGCAGGTTAAAGGTATGCGAACATTTCAAGCAGTAATCATAGGCCGGCTGGGGATAACCCAGCTGGACCACGCGGTAGCATTCTTTTTCGTACTGATCGAAAAGCGAAAACAGCATCTCAGTATCAGCTACCTCGAAATTATAGTGAGAATAATCGACTTCGTTTTGATGGTGAACATCGCCGTAGGTGACGCCGTCCACCCATTCAATATCATAAACGCTGTCCACCTTCTGGATATACATCGCCAGGCGCTCGATCCCGTAAGTAATCTCGCCGGCTACCGGGTGGCAGTCGATGCCGCCGCATTGCTGGAAATAAGTAAACTGCGTCACTTCCATACCGTCCAGCCAGACCTCCCAGCCCAGTCCCCAGGCGCCGAGAGTGGGGCTTTCCCAGTTATCTTCGACAAAGCGGATATCATGCTCCTCGCCGCGGATGCCAATGGCCGCCAGCGATTCCAGATACAGCTCCTGGATATTATCCGGCGAAGGCTTCAGCAGCACCTGATATTGATAATAATGCTGCAGGCGGTTGGGGTTGTCCCCGTAGCGCCCGTCGGTCGGACGGCGCGAGGGCTCGACATAAGCCGCGCTCCAGGGCTCGGGGCCGAGCGCGCGGAGAAAAGTCGCAGGGTTCATCGTCCCGGCGCCCTTTTCCGTATCATACGGCTGGACGATGATGCAGCCGTGTTCGCCCCAAAACTTATTGAGGGCGAGGATCAGTTCCTGAAAGTTCATGGCACACCTCTTCTTCTTTTGGCAAAAGTCGCCTTTTTTCATATAATAGCAGTATCTTTTTATTATAGTTTACAAGGCCTTTTTTGTCAATCTTTCTGCTGCTGTCAGACGCGATTATTTACCCCTCCGGCGGCAATGCCGCGGCAGGCTCACAGATCAGCGCCGCCACGGAACGCACCGCTGTTTCCTCCGCGCCGAATCAGCCGCAGCGTCCATTTACGGACGGTATTTATCAGCCGGCTATTGCATAATAGACCAGCGTATATTATAGTATACCATACCGGCGGCGCTGTCCGGGAGTCAAATTATCAGTTGGAGGAGGCCGTCATTATGGCGAAGCAATATCATATCGTCGAGCTGGTCTACGCTGTTTTGGGCACTCTGCCGCTGGTCGGCACGGTAGTCGCATTCAATCAGCAGTCCGGCCAATACCTGATCCGCTTCAGCGGTACGCAGCAGGATTGGTATGGCGCGGCGGAACTGCGCCCCTATCAGTCTTAGTTCAACAGCGCCGTGCCAAGATTCAGATAACAGGCGAAAATCAGCCACAGCAGATAAGGCAGCAGCAGATAAGCAGCCTTGCGCTCCAGGCGGCCGGCCGGGACGGCGGTGACGGCCGCCAGGATCAGCAGCAGCGCGATCACCACCAGCGCCGCGGCAAACAGCTGCGCGCGGAAAACGATGATCGGCCAGCAAAAATTAACCGTCAGCTGCGCCGCATAGCAGGCCAGCGCACTCCGCCGCTGCCGCCGCAGCGCCGGAGTGCGCCGGATCAGCGCGGCAGCCAGCCCCATCAGGGCGAAAAGTATCGTCCACACCAAGGGAAATAGCCAGCCCGGCGGAGAGAGCGGCGGGAGAATCAGACTGCGGTAAACCGCGGCGATATCTCCGGAAAAGAGAGCGGACAAAGCGCCCGTTGCTTCGGCGATAGCGACGCTGATCAAAATAGTTGCCCAGGGAACCGGCCGGGGAGCGATCTCGCAGATCGCCGCGGCAGGATTTTTTTGTCTTGTCATAACTGCGCCTCCTTAGGAAAATTAGCGGAGACGCAAACCGCCCCCTCACTGTAATATGTGAGGAGGCGGTTTGTTCTATGCCTGAAATTGCTCCGCAGCCTAATTACTGCCGCTGCTTGCTTCCGTTGCGCTGCAGCAGATAGGTGACGCCGCCGCAGAGCAGCAAATAAACCGCCAGCATGACAACAAGCTCCAGCAGGCTGTTATGCGCCTGCGGATAATAGTTGAACAAATAATCCACCGCCAACTTGACCGGAAAAGGCAGGATCAGCCATGGAACCAGCGAATAGAAGCGCGCCCGCAGCCGCCGCTGCTCCGCCGCGGCATTGCGAACCACCGCCACTTCAAAAACAATCACTCCTGCCACTTGCAGCAGCACACCGATCATCACCGTGATCAGCGTCTGCCAGGTAAACCACACTGTCAGCGAAAACAGCAGCCCGATCACCGCCAGCCCGATACAGAGGGCAAAGACCTGCTGCCGGCGCAGCTCCCGGGCAGCTCCGGCCGCCTCTTTATCCGGCAGCTCCTGCTCTTCGATTAGCAGCTGATCGGTGCTGATGCCGAACAGCCGGCTCAGCTGTACGATATTATCGATATCCGGCAGCGAGAGATCCAGCTCCCATTTGGAAACCGCCTGGCGCGAAACATTGATCTGCTCCGCCAGCTCTTCCTGGGACAAGCCGCGGCCGCGCCGCAGCTCCTTGATTTTCTCGCCCAAAGTCATCTTTGTCCCCATGCTTGCCGTCATTCCCTCGGAAATTCTTTCTGTCAATTATGTCAGCCTCCTTAGCGCCGCCTCCCGGGATGGCGGCTGTTTTATTGGTGGCTTCAGTATAGCCGGACGCCGCCCGCGCGGCTATAACAGCAGGCTTCAGCTGCAGATCTGAAGAGCGGCGAAAAGGGAAAGAGGGTCGAAATCGATGATCGACAAAGCTCAACGAAAAAAAAC
>CALXQC010000038.1 GCA_944390435.1 uncultured Clostridia bacterium | reverse complement strand
AGCGAATTTACACCATTCTTGAACATCATGAACGAATGGGATTTGCGTGATACCAGCCGTAAAATCACTACAGCCATCAAAAGCAAAGGTGCCGGGGGTAGACGCTTGACGGTGCATCCTATTTATGGTTATAAAAAGGATCCTCAGGACAAGGAGCATTGGATTATTGATGAAGAAGCGGCATCAGTTGTCCGCCGTATCTTTCAGATGGCTATCGAGGGAATGGGGCCGCAGCAAATTGCCCGACAATTAACAGAAGAAAAAATAGAACGGCCAGCTGTCTACCTGGCTAAACGCGGACTAGGCACTCATAAAAATAATTATCAGCAATATAATCCTTATCTCTGGCGAACAAATACCATTATTTCCATGCTAAAAAAACCGGAATATCTTGGCCATACCGTCAACTTCCGTACCTATAAAGATTCATATAAAGATAAACATCAAAAAAACAATGATCAAAATGACTGGGCTATTTTCAAAAATACCCATGAAGCTATCATTGATGAAAAAACTTGGCAGATGACCCAAGAACTGCGTAAAGTAATCCGGCGCACCGATACTATCGGTAAACCCAATCCGTTAACCGGTCTGGTATTCTGTGCTGATTGCGGCGCTAAAATGTATAATAGTCGTAGTCTTGGTGGCTATAAACGTGACGCCAACGGACAGCCAACTGATAAATACATTAAGCCCCGGGATCAATATGAATGCTCCACATACAAACGAATGCAGGGAGCTTTCCAGAAAAAATGTTCTTCACACTATATCCGCACTGAGGTGATAAAAAAACAACTTCTAGATACCATTTCTTCTGTTTCTCTATATGCAAAGGAGCATGAAGCAGATTTCATCAAACAAGTACAAACTACTTTGTCTATGCGCCGGGCAGAAGAAATCAATACATTAAAAAATGCATTAAAGCAAAACAAAAATCGCATCGATGAACTAAATGCGCTAACCCGGTATATTTATGAAGATAATATCAAAGGTAAAATATCAGACAAACGGTTTAAAACGCTTGCTGCTGAGTATGAACATGAACAAATGTTATTAGAAGAAGCTATCATTAAATATGAGCAAATACTAACGGAATATAACACTAAAACCGCTAATATAGAACAGTTCCTGGAACTCGTGCGGAAATATGACGATTTTTCCACCTTGACCACGCCGATGATTAATGAATTTGTAGAAAAAATAATTGTCCATAAGGCAGACAGATCCAGTGGCAAACGTACCCAAGAGGTGGAGATTTATTTGAAGTTTATCGGAAAGGTCGCATTGCCGCAGATGGTCGCTAATGTAAACAATATAAATAAAGATAAGAAATAATTAATGAACCACAGCAAAATAATAGCCATTATCATAATAAAAGTATTTAATAATTAAGAAAACACTTAATAAAACGTCTCATCAGGTCAGCAACCTCTTGAATCAACGTAAAACAGACGGAGAAGTTCTTCGTCCGCTTTTTATGTCCCGTGACAGAAAGCACAGATAAAATAAAGACTCAGGAGACCAATCGCAAATGCTGGAGCTCATATTATAAGCTATTCTTATAGATAAGATTCAGTTTTCGCATTTAACATTTACTAATAAGGGTGATATGCTGTTAATGAAAGCAATACTCGTTGAGTTTTGTTTATTACCCCCATATTTGGGCAAAGGAGTGAGTAAAAATGGCCAGTGCCATGATTGATTCAGTATTATTTGCCAATAATTACAGCATGCCGGAAGTACGCCAACTATTTGATGATACCACTATGGTACAAAATTGGCTCGATATCGAAAGCGCACTGGCGCAGACCCAAGCGGAAATGGGCATTATTCCCCAAGCGGCGGCCGATGAGATCAGCCGCAAAGCCCGGGTGGAAAATCTGGATCTGACAGCAATTGGCCATGGCGTTGATGCCATCCATCACTCATTAGTACCTACTCTGCGGGCTTTACAAAGCATTTGCGAAAACGGCGCCGGTGAATATATTCATATGGGGCTTACTACGCAGGATGTTATTGATACCGGGTTTATCATCAGCCTCAAAAAGGGTTTCAAAATTATCTATGATAATCTACGCACCTGTGAAGACCATCTACTAGGGATGATCAAAAAATACCGCGATACAGCAATGGCCGGGCGTTCCCATACCCAGCAAGGGGTGCCGATCACCTTCGGCTATAAATGCGCCAACTGGGCCAGCGAAATCGAGCGCGACCTGCTGCGCATGGAATCTTGTTATCAACGCTGCTTCGTCGGCGAACTCTTCGGCGCGCTGGGTACCATGGCCGGTTTCGGCGAGCGCGGCATGGAGGTCAGCGACCGCACCATTAAGCGCCTCGGCCTCGATATACCAAATATCAGTTGGCATACCAGCCGCGACCGCATGGCGGAAATCTGCCATGTCGTCTCCATCGCCTGCTGCACCTTGGGCCGGATGGGGAACGAATTGGCTAAGATGCAGATGACCGAGATCGGAGAAGTGGCGGAAGGCTTTCTCCCCGGCGAGGTCAGCTCGTCCACGATGCCGCATAAGCGCAACCCCAATGGTTTGGAGGCGCTGCAATGCCTGGCAAGGCTGGTCAAAGGAGAAGCTGCCACTGCCCAGGAATCGATGTTCTGTGAGCATGAACGGGACGGGGCGTTATGGAAGATCGAATGGAAAACCGTCAATGAATGTATCCTGCTGGCCAGCGCCTGCACTGCTAAGGGCGCCGCTATTCTCAAAAATCTTCAAGTCTTTCCGCAGCGGATGCTGGATAATCTTTTCCTGGCCCGCGGACTGATGATGAGCGAGCGGGTAATGATGGCGCTGGGGCGGAAAATAGGCAAGCAGACCGCCCACGAAGTTATCTACGAGATTGCGATGCAGGCTTTTGAAGAAAAACGTCAATTCCGCGCAATGCTGCTGGCATCTCCGGTGGTGACGGCAAATCTAAGCGAAAGCGAGATCGATCAGCTGCTCGATCCCACTACATATACCGGGCTGGCCGGACAGATCTGCGACCGGGTAATCGCGGCGATCCAAATTTCGCGCTCGCAGTCGCGGCTACAGGCTAAGGTCAAACGCTTCCCCACCATCCGTCCGCGCGTCAATGATGATGAAGAAATCACTGCTGCTGCAATTATCGGCGCCTAAACGGGCGCCTGCCTCCTAACCTAACTACCTAGCAGATAGCATTTTGACCCACAGCAAGAAGCTCCGGCGAATGTTCGCCGGAGCTTCTTGCCGACTATGGGGGTTAGGCGATTTTACCGCCGGCTGCTCTGCTCCATGATAATCGCATAAAAAGCGCGCGCCGCCGGGGAAAGAGCATCCTTGCGATAAGCTAAGGCAAAGGTCTGCTTGGATACTCCGCCGCTGATTTTATAGTAGCGGGGGCGGCGTTCCGGAGGGTAGATCTCAATCGTGCTCCGCGGCACAAAACCGATGCCGATACCCTGGCAGATCATCTCCGTAATGTTTTCGCAGCTGGGCGTCTCATAGGCAATCTGTGGCTCAAAACCGGCCGCTCGGCATAATTCCAGGCAAATATCGCGCAAATTGCGCCCGCGTTGGCACATGATAAAATGTTCATCGCGCAGCTTATACAGATCAGCCAGCTTAATACATCCGTCGCCGCAGTCTTTGAAATAATCGTTGGCCTGGCTGTGGTGGGCGATCGCCAGCAGAATTTCCTCTTCAAATAATTTGACATAAGTCAGCCGCGGATCTTGCGTTCCCAAAGAAGTGATGCCCAAATCGACCTCTCCTTGCAGCAGCAGCTTGCTCTGCTCATTAGAAAAAGCGTCAACCACGGCGATCTTGATCTTAGGATACTGCTGCTGGAACAGCTTGATAAACGGCGGCAGATAACGGCGGTGATAAAAAGAAGAGATCGCGATGCGCAGCTCGCCGGCATTCAAATTGGCAAATTCCGCCATCCGTTCTTTGATCCGCTGGCTCAGCGCCAGGATCGCCCGACCGTCCTCGAGCAAAGCCTCGCAGGCTAAAGTCGGCGTGACCTGCTTATTATCCCGCTGAAACAGCTGCACCTGCAGCTCATCTTCCAAATGGGCGATCTGCTGGCTCAAAGCCGGCTGGCTGATAAACAGCCTCTCCGCCGCCCGGGAAAAACTGCGGTATTCTGCTACTGCAGCGACATATTCGATATCTCTAATCTGCATAAACATCCCCACCAGTCGCCGCTTTCCCCGACAGCCATGGCGCAAGCGGATAATAATAACTTAAACTTATTATAATACAAAAAAACCCCTATGTCGAATAGGGATAATCAATTCATATGATAAGTAAAAGTTATTGTCCCCCTAGGAGCGGCCAATGATACCCAAGGCAGCTGTTTTGCGCCCAGCGGGACGGCCGGGCGTCCGCTTCTGTTTGTTGCGGAGGATATGATAACTAGGTGCGGAAGCCTTTAGCCGGACGCCGAAATGTCCGCCCTGTTTAATCAGCTCCGGCTCTTCCAAATACAACTCATCCATCTGCGGTCTGACAACGCCGTAGCCCTCATCGCTTACTTCTTCCATGGCTTCGGCCATTTTTTCCCATTGATGAGCGCCTTGAGCATAGCGCCGCATCAAACTCAAAATGGTATGTTCGCCTTCAATCGGCTCGCCGGCATAGTCGGATAAAATCTGGTTGAACAGTCCGTCTGGAGCCAGCACCGTCAGAGAAGCCGCGCCGCGGCCAAGATCCAATTCATTCAGCGCAGTCTGCTGAATATTTTCCGCTGCGTCCAGACTGTCGATGATATTGCTGATATCGCGGACTTTTTTGACGCCCTGCACCGCCTCGGCAATCGCCTCCTCCATCGCCTTGCGCAGCCAATGATCGCTTTCCAGCTCCTCAATCCACCGCGGCAGGCTGATATTGATTTCCATTACGGGGAATTCATACAGCGCAGCATGCAGAATATCCATAATATCCTCTGCCGTCATCTCCAGCAGATTCATCGTCAGGACAGTCACGCCATAACGCTCGGCTAATTCATCAGCCAAGGTTTGAGCTGTTTCGCCATCGGGGTCTGCGCTATTCACCACAATAACAAACGGCTTGCCTAATTCCTGCAATTCTTCGATCACCCGCTCGGCAGCTGGATTATAGGCCTCCAGCGGAATATCGCCGAAGCTGCCGTCAGTCAGCACCACAACGCCGATCGTGCTATGCTCGCTGATCACTTTCTCGGTGCCGGTTTCGGCAGCAACCGCAAAGCTGACCGGCTCATCAAACCAGGGGGTATCGACCATGCGCGGACCGTCCTCATCGTCAAACCCCCGCGCGCCATCTACCGCATAGCCAACACAGTCTACCAGCCGAACCCTCATCTCAATACCATCGTCAACATGAATATTAACTGCTTCCGCGGGGATAAATTTCGGCTCCGCTGTCATCACAGTACGTCCGGAGCCGCTCTGCGGCATCTCGTCCACAGCCCGCTCACGCTCATGGGGGTCTTCGATATTGGGAAGGACCAATTCCTCCATAAAGCGCTTAATGAAAGTGGACTTGCCGGTTCTGACTGGACCCACTACGCCCAAATAAATATCTCCACCAGTCCTTTCGGAGACATCCTTAAGCACATCATAATTTTCCACTATTTTCCCTCCCTTATGGATTATATCGCGCAGCTACTGCGCCTTGTCTTTACTTAGTATGAAAATCCGCCGCTAATTATGAGCGTTTGGTGAAAAAAATCCTTGACAGCGCGGAGCAGATTAGCTATAATCTAAATATAGTTAGTTAGTCAACTAACTAACCAATAGTCAGGAGATGATGAAACATTGATTCATTTCGATGATGACCGGCCGATCTTCATCCAAATAGCTGAAATGCTGCAGGACGCAATTTTAAGCGGCGTTTATCCCGAGGAGAGCCAAATCCCCTCGATCACCGAGTTCGCCGTTTCCTGCAAGATCAATCCCGCCACCGCCTTGAAGGGCATCAATCTGCTCGTCGATGAGGGACTGCTATACAAAAAGCGCGGCCTGGGGATGTTTGTAAGCCCCGGCGCCAGGGAACAACTGCGCGCCCGGCGCCAGGAAAGCTTTTATCTGGACTATATTATTCCGCTGCTCAAAGAAGCGGCACGCTTGGGGCTCGGCCCCAAAGAATTACAAACCATGCTAGAAAGAGGGTATGCCGACCATGGGAATAACACTGCAACATCTAAATAAACGCTTCGGCGATACGCTGGCGCTCGACGATGTCAGCCTCACCTTTGAGGGAGCAAAAATCTACGGCCTGCTAGGCAATAACGGAGCCGGCAAAACAACGCTGCTGAATTTGATCACCAACCGTATTTTTGCCGACAGCGGCGAAATTCTGGTCGACGGCGAGCCGGCGGCTGATAATGATAATGCCCTAGGAAAAATTTTCATGCTGGGCGAGAAAAATCTCTACCCCGACGGGATGAAAATCAGCGCCGCTTTTAAGGCGGCCGCCATTCTCTATCCCCATTTTGATAATGAACAAGCGCTGGATTTGGCACGGCGATTCGGCCTTGATCCGCGGAAGAAGATCAATTCGCTTTCCACCGGCTATGCCTCGATCTTCAAGCTGGTAATAGCTTTAAGCGTGCATACTCCGTACCTGATTCTTGACGAGCCGGTGCTAGGACTGGACGCGCAGCACCGGGATCTGTTCTACCAATTATTACTAGAGCAATACGCCGAGCAGCCGCAGACCATCATCATCTCTACTCATCTCATCGCCGAAGTGGCCAATCTGATCGAGCATACGGTGATTATCCGCGAGGGGCGGATCCTCCGCGATCAAATGAGCGAGGAGCTGCTCTCCGAGGGATATACGGTCAGCGGCGCGGCCAATCTGGTCGATCAGTATCTCAGTGGCCGCCAGGTAATCAGCTGCAGCTCGTTGGGCGGGCTCAAGACAGCCTGCCTGGCCGGGCAGCCCGATCAGGCGGCGCTGCCGGATAATCTGGAACTGGGCCAGCTCAATCTCCAGGATTACTTTATCCAATTAATGAATAAGGAGGACCGCGATCATGAATAAGCATCATCTGGGAGCAGCCTTCAGATATTCCTACCGCGATACGCTCAAATCGGCTTTAATCTTTATCAGTGCGATGATCGTCATTTTTGCAGCTAATATTATCATCTCCAGCCACTCGGCGGGGAATATCGTCACCCACATTTCCTATTTTGATTTCGCCGGCTGCGTGATGATTTTTGTCCTCGGCATTTGCAGTATCCGCGACGATATGCGGCTGCTGATCCAGCACGGAGTCGGGCGCACCACCTCCTTTATCACCAATATCCTGACCGCCCTGATGACCGCGCTGCTGCTAACCTTCGCCGGGGAAATCATTGTCGGCATAGCCCAACTGATCACCGCGCCGATGGGGAATATTGAGGTGCCGCTGTTCTATCAATTTTACAGCAATAGCTCCGGCATCGCTGCCTTTGGCGACTATCTATGGTCGGCCGCGATGACTATTCCGATTTATCTGGCTGTTTATCTCCTGGGCATGGCGATCTCATTGCTCTTCTACCGCCTGCCGAAGCCGTGGAAGATTGGCGTCGGCGTCGGGGTGCCGGTATTATGCTTTGTCATTCTACCCATCGCCGGCAGCTATCATGAAAGCCTCCTCAATGCGGTGGTGACGCCGATGTCCCGGCTGACCGCTTTCTGCTTCGCCGCTCCGGGCAATATGATTATCACCGCATTGGCCGCCGCCTTGATCTGCGCTGTCTGCGCCTGGCTGTTATTCCGCCGGGCGCCGATCAAATAATCTGTTACCCCTCCTCCGGAGGGGTACTTTTTTCCGGTCGATCGGCGATAGCCTCGACTGGAAGGATTTAGCCGCCGACGAGATCGCCCAGCGGGTGCTCCAGGACATTCACGCCGGCGATATTATCCTGCTGCATAACAACGGCCTGCATACTGCAGAGGCGCTGCCGCTGATTCTCGAAGGGCTGCAAAAACTCGGTCTGACGCCGGTTCCCGTCTCCGAGCTGCTGCTGGAAGGGGATTACTATATCGATGTCAACGGCATTCAGCGGCAAAAATAGCTTGACTTATCACGGCGATTAGCATACAATGATGGCATCAGTTAAATATCAGTCCAGGGGAGCTAATTGGCTGAGAGGAGACATGCAAGTCTCGACCCTTTAACCTGATCCGGGTAATGCCGGCGGAGGGAGTCTGTTTTGCGCTGCCCTGCGGGCAGCGTTTTCTTTTTCGCTGGCCGCAGCCATGGTGATAATTATGCAATTAAAACCACCCATGCCAAAAAAAGACCTGCTTTACCCAATAGCGGGCATTATCATTTTTCTGCTGATCTGGCAGCTGGTTGCCTCCCTGCTCATTCAGCGGGAATGGCTGCTGCCGACCCCAGGCGCGGTCGTCGTGGCTTTTGCTGAAAACCTGCCGCTGATCTGGCATCATAGCCTTTATACCATTCTCGAGGCTGTTCTGGGAATGATCATGGCGGTCGTAGTGTCTTTAGGCTTCGCTCTGCTGATGGCGCTCTCGCCGGCTATCAAAAAAACGCTCTACCCGCTGCTGCTGGGCTCGCAGATGGTGCCGATCATCGTGCTGGCGCCGCTCTTTATCATTTGGTTCGGCTACGGCACGCTGCCTAAAGTGCTGGTGGTAATTTTGATCTGTTTCTTCCCGATGACGATCAATATCCTGGCCGGCCTCAACGCCGCCGATAAAGAAACCCTGGCCTTCTACCGTTCGATGGGCATGAACGACCGTCAGCTGTTCCGGCTGATTCGGCTGCCGCTTGCACTGCCACATTTTTTCAGCGGGCTGCGCATCTCCGCCGTTTACAGCGTGATGGGCGCGGTGATCGGCGAATGGCTGGGGGCGCAGGCCGGGCTGGGGCTGATGTTGATTCGGGCGCAGAATTCTTTTAACCTGCCGCTGGTTTTCGCCGCGATTTTGGCGATCATCATCTGGAGCGCGCTGATCTTCGGCCTAGTTAAAATAGCGGAAAAACACTGTCTCAAATGGCGTAAATATTTAACTGAAGACAAATAGCCGCAGCTGCAAGCGGCAAAAATTTAATCAGAGGTGAAAGGATATGAAAAAAATTGTTTTAGCGCTGACAGCAGCAATGCTCGTTTTCTCGCTGGCTGCCTGCACCGCCGCTCCGGAGGATACCGAGGATCCGAATACTGCAGAACTGGAGCAGATCACCGTTGTGCTGGATTGGTACCCAAACCCCAATCATACCGGACTCTATGTGGCGGAAGCCAACGGCTATTTTGCCGAACAGGGGCTTGATGTGGAAATCGTCCAGCCTGGTGATAACTATGCATTGCAGCTGGTAGCTGCCGGCCAGGCTGAATTCGGCGTCAGCTATCAGGAAGAAGTCACCTTCGCCCGCGAAACCGATATCCCGGTGGTCTCGATCGCCGCTGTGATCCAGCATAATACCTCTTGCTTTGCCGCGCCGAAAGATAATAATATCAGCACTATCGCTGATTTCGCCGGCAAAACCTACGGCAGCTGGGGCGGTCTGGTCGAAGAACCGCTGATCAACTACCTGGTCGAAAGCGAAGGTCTGAGCGATCCGGTCGAGGTGATCAACATCGGCACCACTGATTTCTTCACCGCCACCGAGACTACCGTCGATTTTAGCTGGATCTATTACGCCACTACCGGCATCGAAGCCGAATTGCGCGGCGTGGAGCTGGATACGATCTACCTCAAGGATATAGACCCCACCTTCGACTACTATACTCCGGTATTGGTCGCCGAGGAAAGCTGGCTGGCGGAAAATAGCGATATCGCCGAACGCTTCCTCGCTGCGGTCAGCAAGGGCTATCAGTTCGCCGACAGCAACCCAGACGAGGCTGCCGATATCCTGCTGGCCGCCTCTCCGGAATCCAGTGAAGATTTGATCCGCGCCGGACAGCAATGGATGGCCGGCAAATATCAGGACGATGCTCCCTACTGGGGATACCAGTCCGAAGATACCTGGCAGGATTTCGCCGACTGGCTTTATGAACGCGGTCTGATCGAGAACCAATTTGACGGCGCCGCCGCTTTCACCAATCAATATCTGCCGACAGCTGCGGACGATGCCGCGGATAATACGGAAAACAGCCAAGAATAAGCGCCGCCGTCTCAACGGGGGCGGGAAAGAGCATTATGGAGATCACTATCAGCCAAGTTTATAAATCTTTTTTGCTCTACGGGCAGCGGATTCCGGTGTTGGACGGCATTTCGCTCAGCGTACCGCAGGGACGCTGCACCGCGCTGCTCGGCCCATCCGGATGCGGCAAGAGCACACTGCTCTCATTGATCGCCGGTTTTTATCCGCCGGATAGCGGGTCTATCACCTCCAGCGGCAAAGTCAGCCTCTGTATGCAAAAAGATATGCTGCTGCCCTGGCGCGACCTTTTGTCCAATGTCTGCCTACCGGTAGAAGTCAGCGACCGCAATGCGCTGCCGGAAGCCCGCGAACGCGCCGCCTCTTATCTGCCGCTGTTCGGGCTGGAAGGATTCGCCCACAGCTATCCCTCGCAGCTCTCCGGCGGCATGAGCCAGCGGGCGGCGCTGCTGCGCACCCTGATGGCCGACGGCGATTTCTGGCTGCTCGACGAGCCTTTTGCCAAGCTGGATGCGCTGACCCGGGAAGAAATGCAAAGCTGGCTGCTGAGCATTATCCGCCGTTTCCGGCCGGGAGTGCTGCTGATCACCCATGATATCGACGAGGCGATCAAGCTGGCGGATCATATCTATGTGTTGAGCCGCCGCCCCGCCTCGCTGATTGCTGATTTTACTCCTTCGGATCACAGCGATGCCGCGGCAATCAGCCGCTTGAAACAGGAAATTCACCATTGCTTATCCACGGGAGCTTAAAAGGCTCTACTCCCAAGGCCGAAGAACGGACGTTCCGTTCTTCGGCCTTGGCACAACAATCGTCTAAATATTGCGTCATTTTTTAATTAAGCTAAAGCAAGAGGATTTTCCGACGGGATCTTTAATATCTAAATAGGACAAGTTAGCACTGATTTTAGCTCCAATGACGAAAGCCGTCGCCGCTGGGGCTTCAGTGCTGTTTAGCTATTGTTTTTCTGCGCACTAGCACCGCGCGGCGCATATATTGATATTAGCGGCGGGGCAAATGTGGACAAAGATGGAGGATGGGGAATGGATTGCAAAAACGCCAAGGTCAATCAGTTCGTTCGGGAATCTGCCGAGCTGCTGCAGCCGGATCAGATCGTCTGGATTGACGGAAGCGAAGCACAGATCGAAGAGCTGCGGCGTATCGGCTGCAGCACCGGGGAAATGATCAAGCTCAATCAAGAGCTGCTGCCTAACTGTTATTATCACCGTACTGCTACCAATGACGTGGCCCGGGTAGAAGACCGGACTTTCATCTGCAGCCGGGAACAGCGCCATGCCGGAGCCACCAATAATTGGATGCCGCCGGCAGAGGCTTATGCTATGACCGATGAAATCATGCGCGGCAAAATGAAGGGCCGCACCATGTATGTCATCCCCTACTCGATGGGGGTAGTCGGCTCTCCTTTCTCCAAAATCGGTATCGAAATCACCGACAGCATCTATGTGGTGCTGAATATGGTAATTATGACTCGCGTCGGCGCCCAAGTGCTGGAAGCGCTGGGCGAGGACGGCGATTTTGTCCGCGGCCAGCACGCTAAATGTGATATTGATGCGGAAAAACGCTATATCCTGCAATTTCCGGAAGACAACTATATCCGCTCCTGCAACAGCGGCTACGGCGGCAATGTGCTGCTGGGGAAAAAATGCTTCGCCCTGCGCATCGCCTCTTATCAGGGATGGAAAGAAGGCTGGATGGCTGAGCATATGTTGATTCTCGGCGTCGAAAATCTCCAGGGCGAGACCAAATACATCGCCGCGGCCTTCCCTTCCGCCTGCGGCAAGACCAATCTGGCCATGCTGATCCCGCCGGAAGGCTACCGCGCCAAAGGCTATAAATTATGGACCGTCGGCGATGATATCGCCTGGATCCGCATCGGCGCAGACGGCCGCTTCTATGCCCAGAATCCCGAGGCCGGTTTCTTCGGCGTCGCTCCGGGCACCAATGAGAAATCTAATCCCAATGCCCTGGCTTGCACCAGAGAGGGAACTATTTTTACTAATGTAGTCTTGAAAAAAGACGGTACCGTGTGGTGGGAAAAACTGGATAAAAACCCGCCCTGCGATGCTGAGGACTGGACAGGCAAGCCTTGGGATCCCAGCTCCGGTATTCCCGGAGCGCATCCTAACTCCCGTTTTACCGCTCCAGCCAGAAACTGCCCATGCATCTCGCCGCAATGGGAAAACCCGCAGGGGGTACCGCTGTCCGCGATCATCTTCGGCGGCCGGCGGGCCAAGACCGCTCCGCTGGTCTACCAGTCCCGCGACTGGGATCACGGCGTGTTTGTCGGCTCGATTATGGCCTCCGAAACCACAGCCGCCGCTGACGGCGCTACCGGCGTAGTACGCCGCGATCCAATGTCAATGCTGCCCTTCTGTGGCTATGATATGGGAGATTATTTCCAGCACTGGCTAGATATGGGCAAAAAGACCGCCGCCGATAAGCTGCCGAAAATCTTTAATGTCAACTGGTTCCGTCTCGATGAACAAGGCAATTTCATCTGGCCGGGCTTCGGCGAAAACTTCCGCGTACTGGAATGGATTCTCAAACGCTGCGCGGGCCAGGTGGAAGCTCAGGAAACCCCGATCGGCTTCGTGCCCTATGCCGATGATATCTGCCTTGACGGGCTCAATTATGAAATCAGCCCCGGCCATCAGTTCTCCAAAGAAGATCTGCAAAGCATCCTTACCATCAACAATCAATGGTGGTTGGATGATATTGACAATATCCACGCTTTCTATGATAAGATCGGCGCGACCGTGCCGCAGGAGCTGCGCGACGAATTAGCCGCCATGGAACAGCGGCTGCGTCCCTAAGCAGATGCTTGCGCCGAAACAAAAAAATCAAAAATAATGCTTGCCAAACAGCCCTTGCTCATGATATAATGCAAGGGCTGTTTTATGAGCCGGTCCTCTGCCGCCATAATTATTTCTCGCGGGAATGAACGGCTGACGAATAAGGAGGAATTATGAGCAATATTATCGATCTGCTGGAACAAGAACAAATCAAGAACGATATTCCGGCGTTCCGTCCCGGCGACACCGTCCAGGTGCACGTCAAAGTCGTTGAAGGTACCCGCGAGCGTATTCAGGTCTTTGAAGGCGTCGTCATTAAGATTAAGGGCGGCGGCATCCGCGAGACCTTTACCGTTCGCCGCGTTGCCTACGGCGTCGGCGTAGAAAGAACCTTCCCGCTGCATTCTCCACGCATCGACAAGATCGTGGTCAAACGTCATGGTAAGGTCAGACGCGCCAAACTTTATTATCTGCGCGAACGTACCGGCAAGGCTGCCCGTATCAAAGAAATCAGACGCGGCTAAGCAACCACTAAAAGGAAGACGAAACGTCTTCCTTTTTTTCTTCACGGAAAAACCGTCCGGCTGCAGAGGATTTTTCCGGGCAGCACTGATTTTGGCTATTGGCAACAGTTATTAGATATGCTATACTATAATGTGTCTAAATAATTTTACTTAATGAGGTTAGATCTATGATTTCTACTAATGATTTCAAAACCGGTGTTTCTATCGAACTAGACGGCGATGCTTATATCGTAGTCGATTTTCAGCATGTTAAACCGGGCAAAGGTTCGGCTTTTGTTCGCGCCAAACTGCGCAATACCCGTACCGGCGCAGTAATTGAGCGTACTTTTAATGCCGGCGAAAAAATTCCCAAAGCCCATTTGGACCGCCGCGAAATGCAGTACCTCTATCATGATGGCACCTACTATGTATTCATGGACGTAGAAAATTATGAGCAGAGCCTGCTCTCAGAAGAACAGCTGGCAGACGCCAAAAACTATCTCAAAGAAAACATGAATATCTCCGTGCTTTCTTATAAGGGCAATATTCTCGGCGTTGACCTGCCTTCCAATGTTGAGCTGGAAGTCATTGATACCGAACCCGGCATCAAGGGCGATACTGCCTCCGGCGGTAACAAGCCCGCCACCCTGGAAACCGGCGCAGTAGTCAGAGTGCCGTTCTTTATCAATGTCGGCGACCGGATCAAGGTTAATACGCAAACCGGCGAATATATCGAGCGCTGCAAATAAGCAGCTGTTTCTTGCTGTGGCAAAATTTGCCGCGCAATCAACAAGATAATTCAGACATACTATTGATGCCCCGGCGGTTTGCCAGGGCAGGCATCAACCAATCAGGTAAGACAAACGAAAGGGGGCTTTCCCATGAAAGACCTGCAGAAAAAAATAGCTTATTTGCAAGGCCAGGTAGACGGCATGAAGCTTGATAAATCTCCAGAGGGCAAGCTGATCGGCGATCTGCTGGAGGTGTTAGAATCCGTAGCCGACTATCTGGACTATCTGCGTGAAAGCCAGGAAGACCTGGAAGACTATGTCGAAAGCATCGACGGCGATCTCGCCGATGTTGAAGATATCATCTACGATGATGAAGAAGACGATGAGGATGACGATTATGTGGAAGTGGAATGCCCCAACTGCCATGAAAAAGTCTACTTCGACTCCTCTATCCTCACTGATGATGACTTGATCGAAGTCACTTGCCCGGTTTGCGATGCAGTGGTTTTCGTCAACGATCAGGATGATGAATGCGGCTGCGGCTGTGGCTGCTGCCATGACGAGGAAGATGAGCAAGCGGACAAGCCCGAGGATTAAGGCCGACCGCTTCTCCCTAAACCGCTGAAATTATCCGGTTCTAAGAACCGCCCTTGTCTAATAGGATGTAACTATCCTAATGGACAAGGGCGGTTTTTTTATATGGCTAAACTAGCTTATCAGCAAATACTCCCCTACCTGCCGGCTGAGCTCCGCGAAATGCTGCGCCACGCTGATGAACGGCAGTTAGCACAGCTGGAAGAGCTGCGGCTCAAACCGCTGACGCCGCCGCTATGCCGTTTCAGCGAAGGGGAGGCTTTTTTATCCGCTGACGGCGCTCTCGTCAAGAAGGCGGCGGACGGAGCGCCGCTGAGCCTGAGCGATCTGCATAAGACGGTAATGCTGCTGTCGGATTCCTCCTTTTATGCCGTCGAGGAAGAATTGCGGCGCGGTTATATCACCCTACCTGGAGGACATCGGGCCGGTCTCTGCGGCCGTACGGTTTTGCAGCATGGAGAAATCAAAAGCCTCAAGGAAATCTCCGCCGTCAATATCCGCATTGCCCGGCCGGTAGCTGGACTGGCTGCGCCGCTGCTGCCGCGTCTGCTCGATCAGCAGGGACAGCTGCATCATACCCTGATCGTCTCCGCACCGCGCGGCGGTAAAACTACCCTGCTGCGCGATCTAATCCGGGCGCTCAGCGACGGCGAAGGAACGGCTCCGGCGCATATCGGCGTCGTTGACGAGCGCTCGGAGCTGGCAGCGATGCGCGGCGGCGTGCCGCAGCTGCCGATCGGCATCCGCAGCGATGTCTTAGACGGCTGTCCCAAGGCCGAAGGCATCACTATGCTGCTGCGCTCAATGGGGCCGGAAATCATTGTCTGTGATGAAATCGGCCGCGAAGAAGATGCCGCAGCGATCATGGAAGCGATTCACGGCGGCGTGAGAATGCTCTGTAGTGCCCATGCCTCCAGCCAGGAGGAACTATTCAGCCGTCCAGTATTGGCGTCGTTGCTGCAGCATCAGGCTTTCTCTAGAATTGTCATGCTGTCGCGCCGTCAGGGGCCGGGCACCATAGAATGGGTCAAGGACGGCTCGCTACAGCCATGCTAAAGCTATGCGGCGCATTATGTATCCTCGCCGCCTGTGTCATCGCCGGCTGGCAGAGGGCGCAAGCCTTGGAACAGCGGCGGCGCTGGCTGCAAGGAGCGCATCAAGGCCTGCTGGCGCTGATGCGTGAAATCGACTATGCCGCCGACCCCATGCCGCAGGCGCTGGCTGCAGCAGCCGAGCTGGCAGGGCCAGCAGGAGATTTATTCCGACGCGCTGCCGAATATCTGCGCGATAGCAGCGGCTGTACCGCTGGAGAAGCCTGGCTGCAAGCGCTGGCGGACAGCAGCCCTCTGGCTGAGGACGACCGCCGGTTGCTGGCCATGGCAGCCGAAGGCCTGGGTGTCAGCGATGCCGCCAACCAGCTCAAGGCCCTGGAATTATTGCGGCTGCGCCTGGAACGAGCGGAGCTGGACGCTGCCGGCAAGGCCGCGCAGCTGGGCAAAATATGGAAAGCTCTCGGCTGGGGCGGCGGCGCGGTACTGGTATTATTGCTGCTGTAAATAAGAGCGGCAGGCGGATAACGGAGGTCTTATGACTGATATCAGCATCATCTTTTTTCTTATGGCTTTGGCCATCGCGGTCACGATTCTACATACCTTTCTCAAACAAGCCGGACGCGACGAATTCGCCTATTTGGCGCTGGTAGTCGGATTAGCGATCGGACTGATCCAGGTTTTGCCACTGCTGCAGGATTTGTTTTCCGGAGTACAGGAGGTTTTCAATCTCTATGACTAGCGGGGATTTATTCATTACCATCGCCATTGCCGCCGTGGTAGCGCTGATCGTCATTTTTCTCAAAGAGAGCCGTCTGGCCAGCCTGGCGCTGATTGCGGCCATCGCTGGCGGAACGGTCATCATCCTCCGCCTGCTGCCGCATCTGGCCACGCTGCTGGAGAGTTATACCGCTCTGGGTATGCTCAGCGGCATCAGCAGCTATTATTTCGGCTTAATCCTCAAAATCATCGGCATCGCCTATATCTGCGAGTTCGGCGCGCAGCTTTGCCGCGACGCCGCACAAGGAGCGATCGCGCTGAAAATTGAGCTGGCGGCGAAAATCGCTATCCTGATGCTGGCGCTGCCGGTGCTGACCTCCATTGTCAATGCTGTCGCTGAACTATTATGATCTATCAACGCGGAAATCCAGACGAGAGGACAAAACAATGCTCCGGCTGCTCAAGAGCTGTTTGCTCGCATTATTGCTGATATCGCTCTGTCCTGCCGCCGCTGCCGCCAGCTCCGGCGCTGCCGGCGAAGATACTCTCGATGCAGCGGGGCTGGCGGAAGAATTAGATCTGGAAAGCCTGACCGGTCAGCTGGATCAGATCGATGAACTGCTGGCGGATCAGGGCGCCTCGCTCAGTCTGGGACAGCTGCTGCGGGAAATGCTGGCGGGAGAACGGGAATTCAGCCTCTCATCAATCTGGAGCAGCTTAGGCGAGATGGCTTTCTCGCAGCTGCGTTCCAGCGGTTCCCTGCTCGGACAGCTGATTCTCCTTAGCATCATGGCAGTGTTGCTGACAGTGCTGAAAAAAAATTTTGCCGGAGGCGAAATAGCCCAGATCAGCCGCTGGGTAGTCTATCTGCTGCTGATCGGCATTGCGATCGCCGCCTTTGTCCCGGCGATGAACCGAGCGGCGGAGACCGTAACGATGATCCGCGATTTCATCTATGTTCTGCTGCCGCTGCTGATTCCGCTGCTGGCGGCGGTAGGCGGCGTTACCACTGTCAGCCTGATCAATCCTGCACTGCTGTTCGCCCTCTCGGTATTGATGAGCCTGATGGCTAATTTGATCTTCCCGCTCATCAGTTTTTCGGCGATTCTGCGCCTTACCGGCGGCTTGACGCCGCGGCTCTCGCTGTCGAAGATGGCGGCGCTGTTCAAAGATATCGCGATGGGGGCTATGGGCATCATCTCCACTGTTTTTATCGCCTTCCTCGGTTTTACCGGCCTTTCCGCCGCCTCCTGGGACGGACTGGCGGTCAAAGCGCTTAAATCCGCCAGCGGTGCGTTTATCCCGATCGTCGGCCGCTCGCTGGCTGACGCTTTCGACAGCGTCATGGGTACCGCGCTAATCCTCAAAAATGTCCTGGGGCTGATCGGAGCGATCGCTATTCTCCTGGTCTGCGCTCTGCCGGCAATCAATATTTTACTGCAAGCGTTGGTCTTTCGCATTGCCGGCGCATTAATCCAGCCGCTGGGAGAAGAACAGCTGGCAGAAGTGGTGACAGGACTGGGCAACAGCATGATCATGCTCTTCGCCGCTTTGGCGATCAGCGGCTTGTTCGCTTATTTCGCCGTAGCCCTGGTAGTCGGTCTGGGTAATATCACCATGATGATGCGCTGAGCAGAATAGGGAAAGGAGGCGCGCTATGAGCTTGATTACCGAAATAGTCCGCAATGTCGTAGCGCTGGCGCTGATCTTTTCCTGTCTTGAGCTTTTCCTGCCGCAGGGAGAACTGAGCCGCTTTGTTCGGCTCGCCTGCGCTCTGATAATGCTGGCGCTGATCATCATCCCGATCTCCGAGCGGCTGCAGGGATTATCCTGGAGCGGAAGCCTCTCCAGCGAAACCGTCTATGCGGAATATGACGCAACCACCGAACAGATCTCTTTGATTCTGGAAGCTGCGGCGATGGACGAATACGAACGCGACGCCGCCCGCCAGATCGAAGGCCTGGCCGTATTGGCGGAGGGGGTCGGCAGCGCCGAAGCCGCGGTCGAAGCTGACCCGGACAGCGGAGCTGTTACCCGAGTCGAAATCACCGTACTGCGCCGAGAAGCAGGCGACGATACAGCAATACGGCAGCAGATTGAAGAACTATTGGCCAGCTATTTACAGCTGCCGTCGGAAATAATTTATCTGCAAATCAGGGAGGAACAATAATGGCTGCAAGCGATGAACAAAAATCACGCCGCGCGCTCCTCAAGAAATGGAGCCAACTGGGGAAAAAGGAGAAAAGTCTCTTTATCAAACTAGCTGTGTGTTTGGGAATCGGCATTTTGCTGATGAGCTGGGGCGGAGGCCGCCAGGCGGCAGATACGGCCGCACAGCCTGAGGAAGGGAATCCCCTCCCTGCCGCCGAGAATTATGCCGGCTCCGAACAGCAGCTGGAGGCAAAATTGGCGGAGATTCTTGCTGCAATCAAAGGAGCCGGGCAGGTAAGCGTGGCGATAACTTTCG
>CALXQC010000037.1 GCA_944390435.1 uncultured Clostridia bacterium | reverse complement strand
TTACCGCTATGCAGTGGGCATGCGGAGCCGGAGTCTATGAGGGCAACGGGGACAGTACGCTCAATCCCGCAGGCAATACCAAACGCTGCGAATATGCGGCAATCATGATGCGGTTTATCGAGAATATCGTAAAATAAAAGCGCCGCTGACCCTGGATTTTCTTCCAGAATAAATAATGACGTAATGCCATAACAAAGACCGTAGGGCTTCCAGGCTCTACGGTCTTTGTTTCTATTCCTATGGTTTGATACGCTTTTAGGCGCCTTCTATAGGTATTTTGCTTTCAATATGTATTTCGCTTGCAACAATGCTTATTTCCTCTCCCTGATATGCAGTCGAGCTCTTCTTCGACAGGAAGCGAAACCGGTGCGGCAAAGATATTTTCATACTCCCTTCTTCTGCCCTGCATATCAAAGATGTTGACCTTGTTACAGCTCGTCTAAGCGGCATTTCGGGGTTTGCATCCTCTCGTGGACGCCATAGCCGCCTTGAAGGCGGCTTTTTTATCTGCTATTCCACATGGATATGAGCCAGCCGCAGCAAAAATCCGCCCAGGCTGCACTGCTGCAGCCGCAGGAAATCCTCGCCGCTGACCGGGCGCGGAGCGCTGCTGCGGCCGTCGACCAGCAGCTGCATCCGTCCCTCAGCGCCGTTGATCGTCAGTCCGCTGTCAATATAGCCGTGCCGCTGATAGAACTGCAGCCGCCGCTGCCGCAGCTGCTGATTCTCCGCCGCCACCTGCGGATGCTCGATAATCAGGAACAGCTGCTGCCGGGCATAATAGCGGCGCAGCAGCCCCAGCGCCTCGCCGCCGAAGCCCCGGCCGCGTTCCGCCGGCGACATCGCCAGATAATCCACCAGCACCAATTCCGGCTCCACCGCATTGATGCTGAAACCGACCGCCGTCCCCTTATCCTCGAAAACCACCAGCTCCAGGCAGCCCCGGCGCCACTGGCGGGCGATGCGGCCAAACGGCGCCCGCTGCAGCAGCGGAAAAGCCTGCCGGTACAGCCGGCGTATTGTCATCAAATCCGCCTCCGCGGCGGGACGCATCTGCATAAAATCGCTCCTTTATCTTTCGGCTTGTTTCAGCTCAGCAGCCCGGCTGCCGTTCATCTATTGAAACGTGGACGGCGGCATGGTAAAATAAGCCGTATTATTAATAATAAGAAAAATTATCATTGTTGCGCCGGACTGCGCCCGGCACTCTGTCCATTATAGCCGCTGCCGGCAGGATAAGCAAGAGCCGCGCGGCCTGACGGCGGCAGCGCCTGCTTGCCAAAAAGGTCGAATTATTATATAATAAGGTATTCGGGATGCAGCAAGCTCCCGGCGGCAGCGCTGCCGGACAAATAGGCTCGCGCCACTAAATCCCGTACCGTCAAATTCCGCGTTATCAATAAAGAGGTATCAAGATGGTTAAATATACCGCTGGTTTAGATATTGGTTCCACTACGGTCAAGATTGCCCTGCTCGATGAGCAGCAGCAGCTGGTACGCCATGATTATCGCCGTCATTTTTCCGCCGTGGGCCAGACTTTGGCCGCGCTGCTGGCCGATAATCTGGCCGGGCTGGAAAACGACCAGGTAGCGGTAGCGGTCACCGGCTCGGCCGGTATCTCGATTGCCTCGCTGATGGAGCTGCCCTTTGTCCAGGAAGTAATCGCCGGACTAGCGGCAGTGCAGCGCTACCTGCCCCGTACCGATGTGGCGATCGAGCTGGGCGGCGAGGATGCTAAAATCACCTATCTCAAGGGCGGCATCGAACAGCGGATGAACGGCTCCTGCGCTGGCGGCACCGGCGCCTTTCTCGATCAGATGGCCTCGCTGCTGCAAACCGATCTAGCCGGACTCAATGAGCTGGCCGAAGGAGCCAAGACCATCTACCCGATCGCCTCCCGCTGCGGCGTCTTCGCCAAAAGCGATATTCAGCCGCTGCTCAACGAGGGCGCGGCGCGCGAGGACATCGCCGCCTCTATTTTCCAATCCGTAGTCAATCAGACCATTTCCGGCCTAGCCTGCGGCAAGCCGATCCGCGGCCGGGTAGCCTTTTTGGGCGGGCCGCTGCATTTTCTGCCGCAGCTGCGCCGCCGCTTCATCGAAACGCTGCATCTGACCGACGATGAGATCCTACTGCCCGAGAATGCGCAGGTCTTTATCGCCCTCGGCGCAGCGCTCTCCGCCGAGCCGGAGCAGGCGCTGCCGGCAGCGGAGCTGCTCTCCCGCCTGCAAAGGCTGGAGGGACGCCGTCTGGATAGTGACAGCACGCTGGAACCGCTGTTCGCCAATCAGCAGGAGCTGGAAGAATTCCGCCGCCGCCATGCCGCCGAAAAGGTGGAAGAAGCGCCGCTGGCGTCAGCCGCCGGTCCCTGCTGGCTGGGCATCGACGCCGGAAGCACCACTGCTAAGCTGGCGCTGATCGACCGCGAGGGGCGGCTGCTGTTCAGCCGCTACGCCAATAACGGCGGCCATCCGCTGGAATCGGTGATCGAAATGCTGCGCGAGCTCTATGCCGAACTGCCGGGACGCGCCTTTATCGCCCGTTCCTGCGTCACCGGCTACGGCGAAGCGCTGATCAAGGCCGGGCTGCATACCGATATGGGTGAGATCGAGACTGTCGCGCATTACCGCGCCGCCGACCAATTGCTGCCGGGCGTAGAATATGTGCTGGATATCGGCGGCCAGGATATGAAATTCCTCCATATCAAGGATCATACCGTCAACCGCATCCTGCTCAATGCGGCCTGCTCTTCCGGCTGCGGCTCCTTTATCGAGACCTTTGCCAAGGCTTTGGGCTATACCCCTGCCCAGTTCGGCGAGCTGGCGCTGACTGCCAAAGCGCCGGTGGATCTGGGTTCGCGCTGCACGGTGTTTATGAATTCCCGCGTCAAACAGGCGCAGAAAGAGGGCGCGGAGGTAGCGGATATCGCCGCCGGACTCTCCTACTCGGTGATCAAAAACGCGCTATATAAAGTCATCAAGCTCCATGATGCCGGAGAGCTGGGCGATAAGGTGATCGTCCAGGGCGGCAGCTTCCTCAATGAAGCAGTACTGCGCGCCTTCGAGAAGATCGCCGGCTGTCAGGCGGTGCGTCCGGCACAGGCCGGGCTAATGGGCGCCTACGGCGCGGCGCTGCTGGCGCGCGACGAATACCTGGAAGGGCAGATGAGCGGCTCCTCCTCACTGCTGGGCAGCCTGGCGCTGGCTGATTTCCGCATCGAGAAAACCACCGCCCGCTGCGGGCGCTGCGGCAATAACTGCCTGCTGACCATCACCACCTTTGCCGACGGCAGCCGCCATATCTCCAATAACCGCTGCGAACGCGGCGGCGATAATGCCGGGCAGCTGCAAGAGCAGGTGCCGAACCTCTATGATTATAAATACCGCCGCCTGTTCAGCTATCAGCCGTTGCCGCTGGCGGAAGCGCCGCGCGGCGAGATCGGCATTCCCCGGGTACTCAACCTCTATGAAAATTATCCTTTCTGGTTCACCTTCTTTACCGAGCTTGGCTTCCGCGTCGTTATCTCGCCCCGCAGCTCGCGGGCGGTATTCGATGCCGGGCTGGAAACCATGCCCTCAGAATCCGTCTGCTATCCGGCGCGGCTGGCGCACGGCCATATTCAAGCGCTGCTGGACCGGGGGATCAAAACCATTTTCTATCCCTGCCTGCCCGCTGAAGTAGACGAGGGCTTAGGCGGCGACAATCATTATAATTGCCCGATCGTCGCCACCTATCCTGAGGTAATCCGCAATAATGTCGATGGTCTGCACGCCGAGGGCGTGCGCTTCCTCAGCCCCTTCCTCCCCTATGACGATAAAAAGCGCCTCGCCGAACGCCTGGCCGAGGAGCTGCGTCCGCTGGGCGTCAGCGCCGGCGAGATCCGCTCCGCCTGCGCCAAGGCCGCCGCAGAAGAGGAGGCTTTCAAAGAAGATATCCGCCGCCAGGGCAAGGCGCTGCTGCAGCGGCTGATCATCGAGGGGAAAAAAGGCATTGTCCTGGCCGGGAGGCCCTATCATGTTGATCCGGAAATCAATCACGGCATTGCCGAGATGATCGCCGGCTTCGGCTTCGCGGTGCTGACCGAGGACAGCATCGCCCATCTGGGCAAGCTGCCGCGCCCGATCAAGGCGGTGGATCAGTGGACCTACCATACCCGTCTGTACCAGGCCGCCGACGTAGTGCGGCGTCATGACTGCCTGGAACTGGTGCAGCTCAACAGCTTCGGCTGCGGACTGGACGCCATCACCTCCGATCAAGTGCAGGAGATTCTCGAGGAGGGCAATAAGCTCTATACGCTGATCAAGATCGATGAGGTCAATAATCTCGGCGCAGCGAGGATCCGCATCCGTTCGCTGATCGCAGCGATCCGTGAGCAGGATAAGCGCGGCGCTGGCCGTCTGCTGGCCGCCCCGCGTTCCTTCATCGCCAAACATTGGCCGCATTTTACCCGCGAGATGCGGCGCAGCTATACTATTCTTGCGCCGCAAATGTCGCCGATCCACTTCCGCTTTCTTGAAGCGGCCTTCCGCTATTCCGGCTATAATTTGCAGGTGCTGCCCACCGCCGGTCCTTCGGCGGTAGCCACCGGGCTGAAATTCGTCAATAATGACGCCTGCTATCCGGCGATCATGGTGATCGGCCAAATCCTCGAGGCGCTGCGCTCCGGGCAGTACGATACCCAGCACACCGCGGTAGTGATCACCCAGACCGGCGGCGGCTGCCGTGCTACCAATTATATCGGCCTGCTGCGCCGCGCGCTGGAAAAAGCTGGGCTGGCTCATGTGCCGGTGATTTCCCTCTCCGCGCAGGGGCTGGAGAAACATTCCGGCTTTAAGGTCACCTGGCCGCTGCTCAGACGCGGCCTTGCCGCCGTCGGCTTCGGCGATAATCTGATGCGGCTGCTCTATGAATCGCGTCCCTATGAGCAGGAGCCCGGCTCCGCCAACGCCTTAGCGGAAAAATGGACGCAGCTCGGCCGTGAAGCGCTGCGCCGGGGCGCGATGCGCACCTATATCAAGCTGACGCGGCGCATGGTCAAGGATTTCGCCGCGCTGCCCAAGGTCAAAACCGCCAAGCCCCGCGTCGGTCTGGTGGGCGAGATCCTGGTCAAATATCATCCCGACGCCAATAATCATGCCGTCGACCTGGTAGAGGCCGAAGGCGGCGAAGCCTTTGTCCCCGATATGATGGGCTTTTTCGAATACAGCGCCCTGGACGGCGTCGTGCGGCATAAGCTGCTGGCAGGCAAGCTGCTTACCTCCATGCTTTGCCGCGCCGCGATTTTCGTCATGGAGCGAGTGCGCGCACCCTTCCGCCGCCTGCTGAAAAAGCACGGCTTCTATGTGCCGCACAGCATCTACCACCTGGCGGACTGCGCTACCGAGGTGGTCTCGCTGGGCAATATGTGCGGCGAGGGCTGGTTCCTCTCCGGCGAGATGATCGATATGATCCATGACGGCATCGACAATATCGTCTGTATGCAGCCTTTCGCCTGTCTGCCTAATCACGTGGTGGGCAAGGGCGCGATCCGCGCGATCCGCGATAAATATCCCGACGCCAATATCGTGGCCGTCGATTATGATCCCGGCATCAGCGAGGTCAATCAGCTCAACCGCATCAAACTGATGATGAGCATCGCCAAGAAAAAAATGCAGCGGACGCCTGCCCAGGAGCAGCCGGCCGAACCGGAGCATCCGCAGGACGAACCAGCGGCCAAAGCCGGATAAGCAGCACAGTGATGCCTGATCACGCCCTTCCCCGCAGGGAAGGGCGTTTTTTTGCCGCCATTTATCAGCATTCCCGATTATTACGGCGGGATTAATCATATTTCCGTATTGGTAATACCCTGCCGCTTCCTCTATAATTAAGCTGTTTTGTTGCGGAGCTTCCGCGCCAACTCACTATTTATAGGAGGTTCTATCTCATGAAAAAAGCAAATTATTACTCATCGTCGCTCTGCTCGCCGCGGCGCTGATCGCCTGTGCTGCCTGCGCCAGCGAGGGCAATACCTCCGGCGATGAGCAGACCGCAGCAAAAACCACTTTGCGCATCGCTACGGTTCCCGTCTCGAGAATAACTGCTGAAGCCGCAATCGCTCCCTTAGAAGAAATGGGCTACGAGGTGGAAATCGTGATGTTCGACGATTACTTCACTCCCAATGTTGCACTGGACGAAGGCCAAGTAGACGCTAACTTCTATCAGCATAAGCCCTTCTTAGATAATTATAATGCCGAAAAGGGCACCGATATCGTTTTCCTCGCGCCATGCTTCCTCTATTATGGCGGCATTTTTTCTGAGCATTACACTTCCTTGGATGATTTGAAGGAGAATGGCGCTGGTGGCAAATTTAGAATTGCCCAGGATGCTTCCAATCAAAGCCTCGATCTGCTGACCCTGCAGGAAGCCGGCCTAATCACCCTCACCGATGAGGAAAAAGATCTCTACGGCATCGCCGATATCGTCGAGAATCCCTATAATTTCGAGTTTGTCTATATGGACCGCAATGTCATGTATAATTCCCGCGATGAGTTCGCCGCCTATTACGGCATCTCCAATACTGTCTATGAGTTCGGCCTCGACCCGACGGAGAATCTCATCTACTACGTCGATTATA
>CALXQC010000036.1 GCA_944390435.1 uncultured Clostridia bacterium | reverse complement strand
AATGTCCTGGAGATCGAGGGCATCAGAACGATTCTGCTGGTCGGCTGCGATGAGCGCGAGGGCTATGAAGTCGGCCGCAGCGATACGATGATGGTAGTCTTTATCAACGGCGATACCAATGAGATCTCGCTGCTGTCGATCCCGCGCGACTGCTATGTGCAGATCCCCGGCTATACCACCAAGACTAAAATCAATCACGCCTATGCTTACGGCGGCATCAATCTCACCCGCGAAACGATCGAGTACTTCCTCGGCGTCCAGATTGACGATTATGTAGAGATCGATTTCGACGGCTTCGTCGAACTGGTAGATCTGCTGGGCGGCGTGGAGATCAACGTCGATCAGCGGATGATCAACTATGATGAAGGGATCAACCTCAATCCCGGCCTGCAGACCTTAAACGGCAAGCAGGCGCTCGGCTATTGCCGCTTCCGCATCGGTCAGGACGGCACCGATACTATCAGCGATATTAAGCGCGCCGAGCATCAGCAGAATTTCATCATCGCCTTAAAAGATAAGCTGATGTCGCTCTCCACCCTGTGGAAAGTACCGCGCCTGGTCTCTCTGGCTAATGAATACGTCAATACCACCATCTCGGTGATGGATGCGATCAAGCTGGGCAATACCTTGCTGCAAATGGATTTGAGCAGCATCAATACTTATACTATCCCTACTTCCAGTATTTGGATCAATTCCGTCAGCTATGAGCGGGTCAACGGCCCGGCCACGCGGCAGATTCTCGACGAGATCATCGGCGACGGCTACGAATATACGCCGCATATTGTCGATGATTCCGGCGAAGGCCGTTATACTGCGCCGGAAACCCCGGCTGAGGATGTGCCGCCGGAACTTGACCTGCAGGATCCCAGCTCCAGCGGATCAGAAACTGCTGATCCCGGTGCCAGCGAGCCTGGCGGGGAGTCGGGCGGCGACGATCCGGCCGGCAATGCGGCTGATGTCCCGGAACCGTAATTTGAGCAAAGAGGTATCCGCCAATGATTAGAATACTTGGCGTGCGTGTAGATGAAATAACTATGGAACAAGCGGTGGCGGCGGTAGAGCGATTTATCGCCGCTTTCCGTCATCATGAGGCTGCATCTGAGCAGCGTCCGGCGCAGATCGTCACCATCAATCCCGAGGGCATCTGGCTGGCGCGCGGCGATGCGGCTTTCGCCGAGGCAATCGAGCGGGCGGCGCTGGTCACTCCGGACGGCAACGGCGTGCTGTGGGCTGCGCGGCAACAGGGAACGCCGCTGGCGGAGCGCGTCACCGGCATCGATCTCACCTACCGCCTGGCCGAACAAGCGGCGCGTCAGGGCTGGAGCGTCTACCTGCTGGGCGCTAAAGAGGGCATTGCTAAAGCCGCCGCCGCCCGGCTGACGGAGCAATATCCCGGGCTGACTGTCGCCGGCATAGAGAACGGTTATTTCCGTGACCGCGAGCAGCAGGTGATCGAGCAGATCGCCGCCGCCGCGCCGGATATTTTGTTGGCCGCTTTGGGGATGCCCTTCCAGGAGAAATGGTTGTTTGCGCATGCCGCGGAGCTGAACTGCGGCGTGGCGATCGGCATCGGCGGCAGCTTTGACGTCATTTCCGGCCAGGTGCGCCGGGCGCCGGCGCTGCTGCAAAAGCTGCGGCTGGAATGGCTGTGGCGGCTGCTGGCCGACCCGAAGAGATGGCGGCGCTATCTGGTGATTCCCCGTTTTATGCGGGCGGTGAAAAAACAGCGCTAACCGAGCCGGGGACAGCGGAAGGAGCGATGGCTTGATGCAAGAGCCGGGCAGTGAAATCATTATCCGCGCTTATCAGCCGGCTGATCTGGAGGCGATGCGGCGGCTGTGGAATGAGATCGTCGCCGGCGGCGATGCTTTTCCCCAGGAGCAGCCGCTGAGCGCAGCGGAGGCGGCGGAATTCTTTGCCGCGCAGAGCCGTTCGGCTGTGGCCGAGCTTGCCGGAGAGATCGCCGGACTGTATATTCTGCACCCTAATAATGTCGGCCGCTGCGGTCATTTGGCTAATGCCAGTTATGCGGTAAGCGCCGCGGCGCGGGGTCGCCATATCGGCGAGCTGCTGGTGCGCGATTCGCTGCATCAGGCGCGGCTGCTGGGCTTCCGGCTGCTGCAGTTCAATGCCGTGGTCTGCGGCAATACTTCTGCGATCAATCTTTACCGCAAGCTGGGATTTACCGAGCTGGGCACGGTGCCCGGCGGGTTTCGCCTGCCTGACGGCAGCTATCAGGATATTCTGCTCTTTTACCGCGGGCTGGATGACTGCTGATCCGGCCTGGGCTGAAAAGGATAAAAAATAACTCCGGTGGGAAGCCGGAGTCATTTTTTTACCGGGGCGCGGACAGCGTCCCTTTATCGTCACCGTGGCAGCTTAGCGAGAAGAAGACTGGCTCTGACTGCTAATGGTGGAAGAAGCGTTACTAACAGATCCGCTCTGACCCTGCGCCAGGGCCTGTTCAGCGAAAGCGACCATTTTGCGGGTCATATTGCCGCCGACATAACCGTTCTGACGGGAGGACAGCTGACCTTTATCGATCTGGTCATAGTTGGAGATACCGAGTTCGCTAGCGACTTCCATCTTGAAGTTATTCAAAGCGCCGGAAGCGGAAGGAACGGTAGGAGTGTTGCTGCTTCTGCTCATTAGTTTCACCTCCTTTGTGCGTGATGGTACTAGTTTGGCTGATTTGCCGGCTTCTATCCTGTCAAAAATTGGCGGCCAAAAACAGCTTGGAAGATTAATAACAGAGCATAATTATCGTGATTTGGCCTATATTATGCTGTTGGCCGCTCTTGGTCTGCCGCCGGCCGCTTTTATTGAGCCGCGCTGTTATTGCTTAAAGGAAAAGACCGCAGAAAGCAGAAACCTAATTTGATATTCATTGGGCAATTGCGCGGGATAAGGACATCCTGAGCGCGGCAGAGCAAATATAAGCGGCATGAGAATGAAGCGGACATGAAGCGGATATGGAAAAAATAAAAAATATTATTCTGCATCCTATTAGCATGCTGATAATAGGATTGATAACAGGCGTCATTGTCAAATTAATCGATATTTATTTTCGGGTGCAGCATTGGGGCTTTTCCCTAAGCGATGTCTTTTCCCAATTAGGGGTATGGATTGTCATCGGCGTTATCATCAGCTTGTTTAGCAAAAATAAGCGATACGCCATGTTGAATGTTTTCCTCTTTAGCATAGGAATGCTCATCACGTATTATCTTACTGCTGAAGTAACTAATTCTGTTTATGGCTGGACTTTTATCAAAGGCTGGGCGGTCTTTGCCTGTTGTTCCCCACTAATGGCCTACTTGGTTACGCTGACTAAAAACAAAGGGTTGTTTCCGTTAATCATTAAAATAGGGATCCTCGCCGTCTATTTAGTTACGGATATGCTTATCTTTGGCGGACCGCGTATTTATGATTTCATTTTTATCTTGCTGTTAATCTATCTATTGTTTATCAAAAAATATCAGTAACACAGATTGATAATAACGGGGAACAATTGGCGCTGATAATTTGTTGGAAAAGGTAATTCAGCGGCAGATAGAGAAAAACGAATCAGGAAAATTTTTATCGGATAGGAAGGATCAGCGATGAATAAAGATGAGATCTTTGCGCATATCGACCACACTTTGCTGCGGGCCGATGCCACCTGGCCGGAAATTGAACAGCTCTGCGCTGAGGCGGAACATTATGGCGCAGCCTCCGTCTGTATTCCGCCATCCTTTGTAGCACGGGTTCGGCAGCATTATCCTCAGCTGAAAATTTGTACAGTGATCGGTTTCCCTCTGGGCTATAATGGACGCGAGAGTAAAATTTTTGAGGCGCGCCAGGCCTTGTCCCATGGTGCGGACGAATTGGATATGGTGATTGATCTGGGCGCTGTCCATGAGGGACGCTGGGCTGACGTCGCTGAGGAAATCAGCAGCATCAAGCAGGCTGCTTCCGGCCATATCCTTAAGGTGATCATCGAGACTTGTTATTTGAGCGAAACGGAGAAGCGCGCTATCTGTCAGCTTTTCCCGTCTACCGGCGCGGATTATCTGAAAACCTCCACCGGCTTCGGCAGCGCCGGTGCGCAGCTGGCGGATATTGAGCTGTTCCGCAAACTGCTGCCGCCGCAGGTGAAGCTGAAGGCTGCCGGCGGCATCCGTACCCGCGAACAGATGGAAGCCTTCCTGGCTGCCGGCTGCGACCGCCTGGGCTGCTCCGCCGGTGTGCAGGCGCTTTACGGCGGAGCCGATTAATTCAAGAAAGCAGGGCGGAAGCATGACTATCAGCAAAGAACAGATCGCCGCGCTGATCAGCGCGGCGCAGAAAATGCGCGGACGGGCCTATGCGCCCTATTCGCATTATAGCGTCGGCGCAGCGCTACTGACGAGCAGCGGACAGATTTACTGCGGCTGCAATATCGAGAACGCCGCTTTCGCGCCGGGGCTGTGTGCTGAACGGGCGGCTCTAGCCCAGGCGGTCTCCTCCGGCGAGCGGCAGCTGGCCGCGCTGGCGGTCTGCGGCGGTCCGGAGGGCGAAGCGGCGCAGCGCTACTGCTATCCCTGCGGCGTCTGCCGGCAGATGCTGGCGGAATTTTGCAGCGGCGAGACTATCGTCATCTGCGCCAGCGACGAGCAGCATTACCAGCTGCTGACCTTTGATCAGCTGCTGCCTTATCCCTATCCGCCGCGCCGGACGGAGGAAGCATAACCAGGCCGCAGCAGATGAATATCCGCTGTTCCGGGATAAAAAAACAGGCCGCAGTGATGCTCACTGCGGCCTGCCGCTAACTGCTGAAGACGGCGTCTAGGCGATATAGGCAAAAACTGACCGTCGCTCCTGCTGCCCGGCGATCTCCCGATCCAGGGCGGCGATCATCTGCTGCTGATCCTGCGGCAGGGTGCCGCGGACGCGGAACTCCAGGAAATCATGGAAACCATCGTACTCGGTATACTCGAGCTGCAGCAGCTGCAGCAGCCGCCGTTCTTCCACGAGGTTCTCCAGCTCATCGGCAGGGGAGAAGGCGCCGCGCTGAATATCCTGGTACAGCGGCGCGCTGCGATGCAAAAACAGCGAGAAATTGATGATCCGCCCCGGCTGGGTGCGGTTGAAAAACTGCGCCAGCTGTTCGGCGTTTTCCAGCCCGCGGCCATGGCCGGCGATGCCGGTCATCATATGCGCGTCATAGATGAAGCCATAGCGGTGCAGGCGTTCGATCTGCTGATAAGCCTGTTCGATAGTATGATCCTTATGCATAAAGGCCAGCACATCGTCGAGGCCGCTTTCAATGCCCAGGTACAGCCGGCGTACGCCTTGGTCGCGCAGCGCGCGCAGCTCGCCGTCGCTCTTTTCGGCGATGCTGGTGACGGTGGCGTCCATATTGATCTCCCGGCAGCCGGGGAAATAGCGATGCACCAGGCTGGTGATCTGCAGCAGCCGCTCGCTGTCAAGGCAGAAGGCGTTGCCGTCGCCGAGAAAAACGGTCTGCGGATTGCCGCCGAGGCTTTTGACCCGCTGCAGCTCCGCCTCAATCTGCTCCAGCGGCAGGATGCGGAAACGCAGATGCTTGAACAGCATACAAAAACGGCATTGATTATAGGAGCAGCCGACCATGACCGGCAGCATAAAGGAAGCGCGCTCCATCGGCGCCCGGCAGATTTGTCCTTCATATTCCATAGCTAGTCCTCCTTTACCGCCTGCGGCGAGCAGCTGATTTTATTCAAGCTGATATTATATTATAGCATATTTTTCCCTGCAGGCGATAGCAGTTTTCGATCAGCGGCGGCGATTGATCGCTGCGGCTGATCGATACGGATTTCTATAATAAATTATAGCATATCAGTCAAGGGCACGGCGCGCTGGGCGCTGCGGCATTGGCAAGCCGCCGCGGCTCTGCTATACTAGAGGGGGAAACCGTTCAATCTGGGCGGCGAGCTTGCAATATCCCCATAAAGATATTATAATTATAAGGTTAGCATATTATATTTTAGACGATTGCTTGCTCCTGGGGCAAAACGATCGTTTGCGGAGGTAAGTCATGCAAGAAATAACTACGCTGATGGGTAAAAGAAGGCAGATCATCAGAAATGCCGTGGCGCAGGCCTGCGAGGCGGCGCGGCGGGACGGCAAGCTGGAATACCAGCAGCTGGCCGACTTTGCGGTGGAGCGTCCCCGCGAGGCGGCGCACGGCGATTTTGCCGTCAATGTGGCGATGATGATGGCCAAACCATGCCATAGAGCGCCGCGCGAGATCGCGCAGCTGGTCGCCGACTATATCGATTTGACCGGTACCGGCATCGATCAGCTGGAGATCGCCGGCCCGGGATTTATCAATCTGCGCATGGAAGAAGGCTGGCTCGGCGCCTGCCTGGAAGAGATGGCGGCCCAGGGCGATGATTTCGGCCGCTGCGATTTGGGCGCCGGACGGAAAATCCAGGTGGAATTCGTCTCCGCCAATCCCACCGGCGAGCTGCATATGGGCAATGCCCGCGGCGCGGCGATCGGCGATTCGCTGGCCGCGATCCTGGATATGGCTGGCTATGATGTTGAGCGCGAGTTTTATGTCAATGACGCCGGCAATCAGATCGCCAAATTTGCCAATACGCTCAATGCCCTCTATCTGATGGAACTAGGCTATGACGCGGAGTTCCCTGAGGACGGTTATCACGGCGCCGATCTGCCGGTGCTGATCAAAAAGCTGGTCTCCGAGGTCGGCGATAAGTATATGAAAGTAGAGGAGCCGCTGCGCAAGGAATATCTGGCTGAGTATGCACTGGAAGCCAAGCTGACTGATATCCGCACTTCGCTGGCGAATTTCGGCGTCGAGTACGACTGCTGGTTCTCCGAGCGCACGCTGCATGACAGCGGCGCAATCAAAGCGGTGATCGATACCCTGGACGAGCGCGGCTGGCTGCTGGAAAAGGACGATGCGGTCTGGCTGGACTGCGAGCGCTTCGGTGAGGAAAAGCCGGAGGTGCTGGTGCGGGCCAATGGTATCCCCACTTATTTTGCAGCGGATATCGCCTATCATCAGAATAAATATCAACGCGGTTTCGATACGGTGATCGATATCTGGGGTGCGGATCATCACGGCCATGTGGCGCGGATGAAAGGCGCGATGGAGGCGCTGGGCTATGACCGCGACCGCCTGGAGGTGATCCTGATGCAGTTCGTGCGGCTGTATCAGGGCGGCGAGCTGCTGAAAATGAGCAAGCGCACCGGCACCTATGTCACCTTGAATGAATTAGTCGAGGAAGTCGGCCGCGACGCCGCCCGCTTCTTCTTCGTGATGCGCAATGCCGACAGCCTGATCGATTTCGATATGGACTTGGCCAAATCGCAGAGCGCCGACAATCCGGTCTATTATGTGCAGTATGCCCATGCCCGCATCTGCTCGATTCTGGCGCAGGCCGGCGCTAGCTGGCAGGCGACACCGCTGCATGCCGAGCGGCTGACCGCAGAAGCGGAAAAACAGCTGCTGCTGCATTTAGCTTATTTCCCGGATCAGGTGGCTTATGCCGCTACCCACCGCGCGCCGCATCATATCGCCGCCTATCTGACCGAGTTGGCCGCCTGCTTCCATAATTTTTACGGCCAGTGCCATTGCCTGGTGGACGATGCGGAGCTGATGCGCGCCCGCTTGACCCTGATTAAAACCGCGGCCACCGTGCTGAAAAACGGCCTTTCGCTGCTGGGCGTCTCCGCGCCGGAGCAGATGTAGCGCAGCGGCGGAAGTTATTAAGCGATAAAGGACTGATGCAATAATGCGTCCCCGTATCGGGATCACGATAAGCGAATATCCGGAATATGACGGCTTTAAGCTGCGCCGCGATTATGTGCGGGCAGTAGAAATGGCCGGCGGGCTGCCGCTGCTGCTGCCTCCGGCCGGCGAAGAGCTGGCCGCGGAAATTGCCGCCAGCATCGACGGGCTGCTGCTCAGCGGCGGCGATGATTTCCTGCCGGAGCTGTTCGGCGAGCTGCCGGAACCGGTGGAATGTCAGTTCGAGCCGGAACGCGACCGCTTTGAGATGGCGCTGATCCGCGCCGTCTGGCAGCGACGGCTGCCGATTTTGGCTATCTGCCGCGGCATCCAGGGGCTGAATATTGCCTTGGACGGCAGCATTTATCAGGATCTGACCTATGCCGGTTTCGACCGGATCGCCCATCGGCAGCAGGAGGATATGAAGCAGGGCAGCCATCCTGTCCATATCAGCGATCCCCATCTGGCGCAGCTGCTGGGGGAGGATATTATCGTCAATAGCTCCCATCATCAGGCGATCAAGCGTCTGTCGCCGGAGTTCACGATCGCCGCGGTAGCGCCGGACGGCATCATTGAGGCGATCGTGGCGAAAGATCCGCAGCGTTATGCGGTGGGCGTGCAGTGGCATCCCGAGACGCTGCTGCCGGTAAGCGGCCTGTTTACGGATTTTGTCGCCGCGGCAGCCGGCCAAGATACTAAGGGAGAGGAGAGCGATGCTGATGAGTAAAAGAAGCAGACTGATCACCAGCGCTTCGCCGGGACAGACCGCGGCTCTGGCACGGCATCTCGGCCGCTATATCCAGCCGGGTACGGTGATCGCCGCTTATGGCGAGCTGGGCACCGGCAAGACCTGCTTTGCCGCCGGACTGGCGCGCGGCATGGGTATCGGCGAGACCATCGTCAGTCCTACCTATGTCTTTTTCCGCATTTATCCAGGCGAGATCCCGCTGGCGCATATCGACGCTTACCGTCTGGAAGGGCTGGCGGAGGAGGAGATCGCCCTGACCGGTATTGAGGACTGCTTTGCCTCCGGCAATGCGGTGTTTGTCGAATGGCCGGGCTTTATCCGTCCCTGGCTGCCTAGCAATACCGTGGAGCTGCATTTGGAGCGCGGCTCAACCGATACCGAGCGGATTTTGGAATTCATTTATGATCCTCAGGAACAGGGGTGGCTTGATGCGGCTTTTAGCTATTGATACTTCCGGCCGGGCGCTTTCTGCCGCCCTGGCCGAGGATGGCGAGATCATCGCCGCTTTCGGCGCTGACGAGGGGAAAAACCATTCGCTGACTCTGCTGCCGCGCCTTGAGCGGCTGCTGGAGGAGCAGCGGCTGCGCCTGGCACAGCTGGACGCTTTTGCTGTCACTGTCGGTCCGGGCAGCTTTACCGGACTGAGGATCGGTCTGGCGACGGTCAAGGCCTGGGGACAAGCCCTTGGAAAACCGCTGATCGCTGTCTCAACGCTCGATGCCGCGGCCGCTTCTTCGGAGGGATATGCGGCGCCGCTGCTCGATGCGCGCCGCGACGAGGTTTATACCGCGCTGTACCGCGGCGGCCGGCGCCGGACGCCGGACCGGGCTGTCGCGCCGCTGCAGCTGGCGGAGGAGCTGGCAGCTCTGCGGCAGCCGGGGGTCTTCAGCGGCGATGGCCTGCGCCCTTATCAGCAGCTGTTTCAGCAGGCGCTGGGCGATAATTTCCGCTTGCCGGAGGATGGCAATACGCTCTTTTTCGCGGCGGCGGCGGCGCGGCTGGCCTGCGCCAAGTATGCCGCCGGGGAGTTCGCGGATACCGCGGCCTTAGTGCCGGTTTATCTGCGCCTGTCCGAGGCGGAGGAGAAAAGATTGGAGGCCTTGCAGCATGAATGATGTTTGTTTCCGTCCGCTGACCGTAGAGGATGTGCCGGAGATGGCGCATATCGAGCGCCTGTCCTTTTCCCGTCCTACCAGCAGCGAGGCTTATACTAATGAGCTGACCAATAACCGTCAGGCATTCTATTTCGGGATCTTTATCGGCGAGCAGCTGATCGCTTTCGGCGGCTACTGGCTGATTCTCGATGAGGCGCATATCATCAATATCGCCGTACACCCGGCCTACCGCCGCCAGGGATACGGGGAATTGCTGATGCGGCGGGCTATCGTCGCCGCTCTGGCTCAGGGAGCCAAGAAGATGACCCTTGAGGTTCGCAAGCATAATACCCCGGCGCAGTATCTCTATTTGAAGCTGGGATTTGCCAAGGCGGGTATCCGTCCGCAGTATTATGACGATCCCAAAGACGACGCGGTGATTATGTGGCTGGATCCCCTGGCTCCGCCGCCCGCGGCGGAGGATTGAGCGGCAGCCGGCGTTGCGCCTGTGGCGGAGCAGGAGAAAGAATATTATGGTTAAGATTTTAGCAATCGAATCAAGCTGCGATGAGACTGCCGCGGCGGTGGTTTCGGAAGGGCCGCAGATTCGCTCCAATATCATCGCCAGTCAGATCCCGGTGCACCGGCTCTACGGCGGCGTAGTGCCGGAGATCGCCAGCCGCCACCACCTGGAGGCGATCGTCCCGGTGGTCGGCGAGGCGCTTGCCGAGGCTGGCTGCAGCTTTGCCGATCTTGACGCGATAGCGGTGGCCAATGGCCCGGGGCTGGTCGGCTCGCTGCTGGTGGGCGTTTCTTATGCCAAGGCGCTTGCTTTGGCGCTGGAGCGGCCGCTGATCGCCGTCCATCATTGGCAGGGGCATCTTCATGCTATTGATATTGAGCATCAGCTGGCATATCCTTATCTGGCGCTGGTGGTTTCCGGCAGTCACAGCGGCCTGCTGCTGGCGGAGGAGCAGGGCAATACTATGCTCGGCTGCTCGCATGACGACGCGGCCGGCGAGGCTTTTGATAAAATCGCCCGCGCCCTGGGGCTGCCCTATCCCGGCGGTCCGGAGATCTCCCGCGCTGCCGAGCAAGGCGACCGCGAGTTCCAGCATTTTCCCCGCGCCTGGATGGAGGGCAGCGATGATTTCAGCTTCAGCGGCTTGAAATCAGCAGTGCTGAATTATCTCAATCAGCAGCGGATGAAGGGCGCGGCTCCGGATCAGCAGGAGATCTGCGATATTGCCGCCTCGGCTCAGGAGGCGATCTGCGATGTGCTTTCCGCTAAAGCGGTCAGCGCGGCGCAGCGGCAGGGCGTCGCGACTATCGCCTTGGTAGGCGGCGTCGCGGCCAACCGGCGCCTGCGGCAGCTGCTCAGCGAACGCGCCGCCGCAGCCGGTATCCGCGCAGTCTGGCCCTCTCCGGTCTACTGTACCGATAATGCGGCGATGATTGGCGTCGCCGCGCTGCCCAAATACGCGGCCGGCGATTTCGCCGAGCTGAACTTGAATGCTGAACCGAGATTGGCTATAATTTAGTTGCAGACGGTCGGAGCTGGTTTCCCGCGACAAGAGAGCTGAGGCGCAGCGCAGCCGCCAGACGGAGCGCCGCCGGAAAGAGAGATCCTATGACTTATCAACTGATTCTCAGCAATGCTAAATATTATCTGGACGATCACTTCTATACTGGCGATATTGCGGTCGAAAACGGACGCATCGCCGCCATTTTTGCTCCGGGGGGCGCCGCCGGCCTGGCGGCGGAGCGGGTAATCGACGCCGGAGGACTGACGGTGCTGCCCGGTATCATCGACTCCCATGTCCACTTCCGTGAACCGGGGCGTACCGACCGCGAGGATTTTTTTACCGGCTCCTGCGCGGCGGCGGCCGGCGGCATTACCACTTTCTGTGAAATGCCCAATGCCACCCCCCCGCCCAACTGTCCGCAGCATCTGCGCGAGCGCATCGCCATGGCTGAGGAAAAATCGCTGGTCGATTTCGCCTTTCTCGGCGCAGCCGGGTTTGATAATATGCCGCAGTTCCAGCCGCTGCTTGATCTGGGCGTAGTCGCCTTTAAAACCTTCCTGGACAGCCCGCCCAAAGGGCGCGAGGCCGAGTTCGCCGGGCTGACCGTGGCCGATGACAGCGAGCTGTATCTGATGCTGGAGGCGGCGGCGCGCACTGAAGGCCGCTTCTTCTTCCACTGCGAAAATTCGCCGCTGATCAAGGGTTTGGAGCGGCATCTGCACCAGCAGGGCGGCGAGGAGAATTCTTTCCACTATTTGTCCCGTCCGGCAGTAGCCGAGGTGCAGAGCGTGGAGACTCTGCTGCGTTTCGCCCGCGCTACCGGCGCCAAGATCGGCATCGTCCATATCACGGTGCCGGAATCCTGCCGCCTGGTGCGCCAGGCTAAGGCCGAGGGCGTCGATGTGGTGGCGGAGACCTGCTTCCAGTATCTGACTTATCATCATGGGCATATCGATCAATACGGCCCCTATGCTAAATGTAATCCGCCGCTGCGTTCCCGCGAGGATATGGAAGGGCTGTGGCAGTATCTGCTCGACGGTACCATCACCATGATCGGCTCCGATCATGCGCCGCTAACCCTGGAGGAAAAAACTGTCGGCGAGCGCGAGGGCATTTGGCGCGCCTTCTCCGGCTTCCCGGGAGTAGAGGTGATGCTGCCGGTGATGCTGACCCAGGTCAATGCCGGACGTTTGACCTTAGCTCAGCTGGCGCGCTTGATGTCGGAAAATACCGCGCGGCTGCACGGGCTGTTTCCGCGCAAGGGCGTCATCCAGCCCGGAGCGGACGCTGATTTTACTATCGTCGATTTGCAGCGCGAGTACACGCTCTCGATCGAGCGGATGTACAGCAAGTCGAAGGCGATCAATAAGCTGTTTGACGGGCAGCGGGTCAAGGGCAAACCGGTATATACGATTGTCCGCGGCCGGGTGCTGATGGAAGACGGTGTGGTCGATACCAGCGGCCGCGGTTTCGGCCGCTATCTGGCGGCGCAGAGGTAGCGGAAGATGGAGCAGATTTTTGCGGCGATTTTGATTCTGGCCGGCGACCGTCCGCAGGGACAGGCCCGCCGTCTTTTGGCGGAAATCGCTGCTGGTCAGC
>CALXQC010000035.1 GCA_944390435.1 uncultured Clostridia bacterium | reverse complement strand
CGCAACGAAGAAGGAAATGAAAGATACGACTACTTCTTTCCCCTGGACGACCCGCAAACCGTGCTGCTGATTGACCGCTGGCGGGATCAGCAGGCGCTGGACGAACATCATCAATCAGCGATGATGGCCAAGATCGCTGCTCTAAGAGATAAATACCAGTTAAAAATGAAAGTAGAACGCTTTATCGAAGCATAAATACAGTTATCACTAACGGATAAGCCAAGATAAGGCCCGCAATAACCGCTTAGACAAAACTGAGGTAAAGGAACAGAACCATGTTTCCTCCGCACTAGAGCCGGGAAAATAAGCTCCAAGCGGGGATAAAAACTAACAAGGAGAATTAGCTATGACTGATATTAAACGGCTTCTTTTCGGTATCGCCCTGCTCATCTTCGCCATCTTCCTCTATTTGCTGCTTGCTTTCGGCGGCAAATATCTATGGATAGCGATTTTTGCCGTAGCAGGTCTGATCTTCGCCATTGCAGGATTGGACGGGCGCAAGACGCTGCCGGATGACGATCACCCTGACCAGCAAGACTAGCAGCTCATAAGCAGAAAAGAGGGATCCTTCAGGATCCCTCTTTTTGCCGTCCGGCTGTACCCGGCCCAAAGCTAGGCGCCCAGCAGCGGGATCAGCCCATGCTTCAGGATCAGCGACCAGACCGCCACGCACAGTCCGATGGCGATCTGAATATAAAACAGCACGTGCCAGCGGCCTTTTTTATTAAAGGTCTTGAGCATCCAGTCGATCAGCGGCGCAAAGATGACCGCGCCGATGATAATGGTCAAGGCTACTACCAGCCAATGGTTGGTATAAGTAATGATCACGGCTGAGCTGAACACTACCGAGGCGAAGGTAAACACCCAGCCGTTTTTCTTCCAGCGCGGATACCAGATAAAGACCGCCAGCGCAGCAGTGGCGATCTGGGCGAAGATCATCACCGGCAGATTGCCCATCGAATAAGCCGGATGCAGCGGATTCAGCGCCCAGGAGAAAATCACTCCGATATACATAGCGAGAATCGACAGCGAGCTGCCCCAGACCACCAGCTCGCCAATATCGCCAAAGACGCGGTGGAAAAAGAATTTATTCTCCGACAGCGGCGGCGGAGCCGGCAGATCATCATCGGCCGAAGGCGCCGGCGCAGGATCCGCCTGTTTCATCCAGGGCAGCAGGCGGAGAATCTCCGTACAGACCGGCACCGCCACCACCAGGCCGAAGGCGACGCAGCAAAACAGCGGTATCCCCAGCGGATTAACCACGAAATGCAGGAAAAACAGGCAGCAGGGGAAGGTAATCAGCGCGCCTAAAACAGTGATCGAGGCCAGTTTGGCCGCAGTGGCGCCGAAATGGGTAATCAACACCTGCACCGAAAGGAAAGCGCCGAAGGTGGGGATCCAGCCGTAGCTGCCGAAGGTGCTGGGGCCATAAAGCAGCTGGCCGATGATCACGGCGATCAACGCACAGAGCATCATCTTCCACAGGATGCGGTGATTGCCGTCAACGCCGGACCCCATATGGGCTGATTTTTTCTTTTCCAGCCGTGCGGCGATCAGCGCAAACGCCACCAGGCAGACCGTGCCGGGGATCGAAACCATGAACGTGCCTTCGGTGAAGTCCTCCAGCACCCACATCAGCCGGTAAAACCAATCTCCGGCCGCCGCGCCGGCCGCTACATCATTGAAGCTGAAGATCAGCGCATTATTCATCAGCTGCGGCTGCAGCAGCAGCATGACCGCCAGCAGCGCTCCGGCGCCGATGATAATGCCCAAAAAGGCCGGGAGAACATTTTTTCGGGAAACTTGGGGCTGAGAAGGTGTATTTTGCATAAAAATCACTTCCTTTAGCTTATATATGCTGTTTCAAAGCATATTACGGTATTAATAACCGTTGTATCTCCACATTCGCTAGTTTCCGCATTGATATATCATTTATCAGCAGCTACCTTCACAAGCCAGCTGCGCCGTTAAAAAGCGGCTATCCGTAGATAGCCGCAAGCAATATCACAAGGTATAGAGCCGATATCCCGCGCCGTCGCAGGGACGGGAATCGATATACATCTTGCCCTCGCCCGGCAGCGAAATCATCGCCATAGTGGTCTCGAAACGCTCCCAGGCCGGGCCGGTCATATCCATATGGCGGCAGATCGAATCCGGATAGCAGCGGTGATCCCCCATCACTTCCATCATCGTCTCCACCGTGATCTCGCCGCGGTGCTGCTCCATCAGCTGTTTCAGCCGGTACTGGCGGAGGAAAGTATCGGGGAAGCTGGTCTGATCGCCCAGATCATCCGGCTGCAAATAGGGCGTGAGAAAATGATTGGAATGAGTGAGGATATCGCGGTCGGGCAGCACGATGCCGCATTTGACCGGCGTGGCCTCGACGTCAATGATCGCGCCGTCCTTATCGGCCATCATATGATTGACCGAGACGGCGTTTTTGGCCTGGGTGATAGCGCGGATCGCATCGGGCAGATTTTTCTGCCGCAGCACATTCTGCGCCACCACTACCGTCGGCACGCCGACCTGGCACTGCGGATAGCCCAGCACATTGGCGAAATGACCGACTCCGGCTTCACTGATGCCGAACTGGCACAGCTGCCCGGCCAGAGTGATGCCGAGAAAGCCGTAGCCCTTATCCGGCTTGACGCGCATAATCACATTATCCGACTTGGTATACCAGTCAAAATGCTGTCCGGCGATAGTCTGGCCATACTTGGTGGCCTCCCCTGAGGCCGCATAGCTAGTGCAGCCGCCGAGATAGAACGGCCCGGCCACATCCAGCTCGAATGATCCCTGGAGAAAAAGGATCTCATTAAAGGAAAGGCCGCTGCCCTCGGCAATGCCGACCAGCTCATCATAGAGATCCTCAGCATATTCGCGGATCGGTTCGCCGAAAGCCGCCGCAGCCTCGACCATCTTGCCGACCGGCGTCTCCGGCATGATCGGCGCCAAATTTTCATACCACCAGTCGATCATATGCTTCATCTGTTCGCGGCAGGCTTCGCCGTATTGGCGGCCGATCTCGCGGTAAGTGCCGCTAAACTCATAGTACGGGAAAACAATCGGTTCTTGTAGCATGACTCTCTCTCCTTTTCTGCATATTCTCCTATCTGAAACCTACGGCTTGTGAGCGCGATCATGGCCGCCCGCGGCTGCTCCACGCATCAAGGATGCTCCGGCTGGCAGCTCCAGAGCTTAAAAGAAATAGCGTGAAAAATCTGATAATTTAATTTATCTTTTCGCTTTTTTGCCGCTGATTCCTGCCGGCGGCAAAATTTTTCTCTGCTGCGCGCTCAGATCCGCTGCCGCTTGCGCCGGTACATCGCCTGGTCGGCGGCGGAAAACAGCTCGGCCGGGCTGAGCCGGTCCGTGCGGTCATACAGCGCATAGCCGCAGCTAACCGAGAGAATATACGGCTGCTCCGCCGGAGCGGCCAGCCGCTGTTCGATCCGGCTGATCAACGTACGCACCTGCTGTTCCCGGCGGCAGACGCCGCAGATGAGGAATTCATCGCCGCCCAGCCGGAACAGGCGCTCCCCGGCCATGCAGCAGGCGCGCAGTACCGCGGTTAATTCCAGCAGCGCCTGATCGCCGGCTGCATGGCCGAAACGGTCGTTGATCTCCTTAAAGCGGTCGGCATCGAGCAGCAATAAAAACACTTTCCCCTGCCGCAGCCGCTTCAGCTGCCGCCGCAGATAAATCCCGGCGGCGCGGCGGTTACCCAGGCCGGTCAGGCTGTCGCTCAGCGCCAGCCCGCGCAGCTGCAGCAGCGTCTCGGTGAGCAGCGGCAGCAACCAGGCCAAGCTGCAGCAGCAGGACAGCGCTGCTGCCGGCAGCGCTATCGCGGCAGCGGCGCCGTTATTCCGCCGGCGCGCCAGCCACAGCCCCAACAGCAGCAGCGAGCACAGCAGCCGCAGCCCTCCGGCAGCCGGCAGCAACCCCTCTGCCGCTGTCAACAGCAAAGCCAGGGCGGTCAGCACCGCGATCAGCCGCGGACGGCGATCCGTCTCTATCCAGCCGCAGCGCCAAAGCAGCAGCAGGGCCAGCAGGCCTCCGGCCGTCTCAGCGCAGGCCGCCGCGCTGAGCATTTCTTCTATTATCATCGTCTGCGGCATCCTCCGCTCACCCCCACCCTAAGCCTAGCACAGCGGAGCCGCGAAACAGGGCGGAAGCTGTCGCCGCCGCAGAGAGTAAAATTTTTACCGAAAAAGACCGATTACTGCTTGCACCTGGGCGCAAAAGTGCTATACTTGGACTATATCTAATAGTTAGCGGCTCATGCCGCCTGAAAGGAGCTGCCGCCATGCTGCCCTCCCCGGAAGGAATGCAAATGATCACCGATAAATGCCTCCAGCTGTTTGATTCCAGCAGCGGAGCGCTCAATGCCGCCGGGATAGCGGTCGAGCTGCTGGCGCTGCCGGAGCTGCCGATGCATTGCCCGGATCATCATTTTCTCGTTCCGGCGGCGCTGCTGACCGCCGCGCACCGCGCTGCCGGTCATGACCGCGCTGCGCTGGATCGCGATCTGCGCAAGGCGCGGGCGCGCATCGCCTCGCTCAAGGGCGGCAGCTGCGGCGAATACGGCTGCTGCGGCGCTGCGGTGGGGGCGGGGGTTTTCGCCAGCATCTGGAACAAGACCGCGCCGCTCTCCAAGGAGCACTGGGCCGCCGGCAATCAGCTGACCGCGCGCTGCCTAGCCTCGATCGCCACCGTAGAAGGCCCGCGCTGCTGCAAGCGCGTCACCTATCTGACGCTGCGCGCCGCGCTGCCGGCCTGCCGCGAGCTGCTGGGTCTGGATCTGGGCGAATTTCCGCAGCTCTCCTGCCAGCATCATCAGCGGAGCAAAGAATGCCGCGAGCAGGACTGCCCCTTTTATCCGGGCGAATAGCAAAAAAGCTTGCCAAAGGGCGCATACTCGCTTATAATATCAGCAGAAAGACAATTTCACAGCTGCATGTTTATGGAATGGGGTGCGATTCCCCAGCGGGCCGGCCACTGTAACGCCGAGCCCCTCCCCTGGTCGTCAGGACAGCCATTGGCCGCAGGGCCGAGAAGGCGGGGAGCGGGCGTTGAAGCGGAGCCAGGATACTTGACATGCAGGGAGCTTCTGAGTCAAGCAGCACTATCAGCCGGCGCGGTTATGCGGCCGGTTTTTTGCTGCCGCGACGGCGCTTCGCCTGAGGGACGCTATGAACAAAACTCTGCTTCCGACAACTTCAACCGCAGGAGACAGCGACGCCTTCGCCGCCTATCATCCGCTGGTCAGCTTCGTCTATTTTCTGACCGTGCTGCTGTTCTCGATGTTTTTGATGCACCCGGTCTGCCTGGCGCTGTCCCTGGCGGCGGCGCTGGCTTATTCGCTGCGGCTCAACGGCCGGCGGGCGCTGCGCTTTAATCTCAGATATATGCTGCCGCTGATGCTGCTGACCGCGCTGCTCAACCCGATTTTCAATCATCAAGGAACCACCGTGCTCTTCTACCTGGCAGCAGGCAAGCCGCTGACCCTGGAATCGATCCTTTACGGATTGGCCGCCGCAGCGATGCTGGTGGCGGTGATCGGCTGGTTCAGCTGCTACAATGCTGTGATGAGCTCGGATAAATTCATCTATCTATTCGGCCGCGTTATCCCCGCGCTGTCATTGCTCTTTTCAATGGTGCTGCGCTTTGTGCCCCGTTTCAAGGCGCAGCTGCAAACGGTCGCCGCGGCGCAGCGCTGTCTGGGGCTTGATACCTCCTCCGGTACACTGCGCCGGCGGGCGCGCCATGCGATCTCGATCATCTCGATCATGACCACCTGGGCGCTGGAAAACGCCGTTGAAACAGCAGACAGCATGAAAGCGCGCGGCTATGGGCTGCCGGGGAGAACCGCCTTTTCTATCTATCATTTCAGCCGGCGCGACCGGCGTCTGCTGCTGCTGATGCTAGCGCTGGCGCTTTATGTGCTGATCGGCGCGCTGACCGGCGGGCTCGGGTTCAGCTATTTCCCGGCGATGCGCTATGCGCCGCTGACCCCTTACAGCATCAGCGTCTTTATCGCCTATCCGCTGCTGCTGGCGCTGCCCCTGATTATCGACTGCAAGGAGGATGCCCGATGGAAAGCTCTCGCTGCCAATTCCAAATCAGCGGCCTAAGCTTCCGCTATCCCGGCGGACAGCGTCCGGCGCTCGACGGGCTGTCGCTGACCGTCGGCCGCGGCCAGTTCCTTGCGCTCTGCGGCGCCTCCGGCAGCGGCAAGACCACGCTGCTGCGCCTGCTCAAGCCCTCGCTGGCGCCGCATGGCGAAATAGCAGGCCAGCTACTGTTCGCCGGAGAGCCGCTGGCCGGACTTACCCCCCGCGATCAGAGCGGCCGCATCGGTTTTGTAATGCAGAGCCCCGATAATCAGCTGGTCACCGATAAGGTCTGGCATGAGCTGGCCTTCGGCCTGGAAAGCCTCGGCGAGGAGCAGCAGACTATCCGCCGCCGGGTAGCGGAGATGGCAGATTTCTTCGGCATCGAAGGCTGGTTCCGCCGCGAGGTCAACACCCTCTCCGGCGGGCAGAAACAGCTGCTCAACCTGGCTTCAATCATGACCATGCAGCCGGAGGTATTATTGCTCGACGAGCCGACCGGCCAGCTCGACCCGATCGCCGCCGGCGAATTCCTCGCCGCGCTGGGCCGTATCAACCGCGAGCTGGGCACCACCATCATCATCAGCGAGCACCGCCTGGAGGAAGTGCTGCCGTACAGCGATCGGCTGATCGTGCTCGACCAGGGGCGGATCATCGCTGATGCGCCGCCTGCTGAAGCCGGGCTGCTGCTGCGGCAGCAGGGGCATCGGATGTTCGCCGCCATGCCCACGCCGATGCGGGTCTGGGCGGCGGTCGACAATCAGCTGAGCTGCCCGGTATCGGTGCGTCAAGGACGGCAATGGCTCGATCAGATGACGGAGCAGGGCTGTGAATTAGCGCCGCCGGAGGAGGAGCCGCCGCAGCCGGCGGAGGGAACTCCGGCGCTGGAGCTCAGGGAGCTCTGCTTCCGCTACCGCAAGCAGGATCCGGAAGTCTTGCGCGGCCTGGATCTGCAGCTCTTCCCCGGCGAGCTGCTGGCAGTGCTGGGCGGCAACGGCGCCGGCAAAAGCACGCTGCTCTCGCTGATCACCGGCCTCTATCAGCCGCAGCGCGGCCAGATTCTCCTCGCCGGGCGCGAACTGACGGAGCTGAAGCATCAGGAAATATTCGGCGGTCTGCTCGGCGCGCTGCCGCAGAATCCGCAGGCGCTGTTCGTCAAGGCCACTGTCGGCGCTGATCTGCGCGCGCTCGCCGCAGAGCTGCCGCTGGATCGGGAACAGCAGCTGCAGCGGCTGCAGCGGGTCATCCGCCTCTGCCGGCTGCAGGAATTATTAGACCGCCATCCCTATGATCTCTCCGGCGGTGAACAGCAGCGGGCGGCGCTGGCCAAGGTGCTGCTGCTCCAGCCGCGCATCCTGCTGCTCGACGAGCCGACCAAGGGTCTGGACGCCGCCTTCAAACAGCAGCTGGCGGCGATTCTCCAACAGCTGCGCTCCTCCGGCGTGGCGATCCTGATGGTGAGCCATGATATTGAATTCTGCGCCCAATACGCCCAGCGCTGCGCGATGATCTTCGATGGGCGTATCGTCAGCCAGGGCGCGGCGCGGCAATTTTTTGCCGGCAACAGCTTTTATACCACTGCCGCCAACCGCATGGCGCGCCATCTGCTGCCGCAGGCAGTGACCGCGGCTGACCTGATCAGCGCCTTAGGCGGCAGCGTTCCGCCGCCGCAGCTGCCTGATGATACTGAAGACGGCGGCGGCGATGATCGGCACGGCGGCGCAGCAGACGATGCGGCTCCCTCGGAGCCGCCCGAGCCTCCGGCGGCAGGTCCCCCATCCGCTGCCGGGGCTCATCGCCGGCTGCGCTGCCTGCTGGCGCTGGCGCTTTGGCTCTTTGCCGGCGCAGTGACCGCCCTGCTGGTGCATCAATGCCAGCAGCTGCCGGAACTGGCTGCCTGGCAGGCGCAGGTGAATTTCTCCCGTCAGCTGGCCTCGCTGATCGGCGAAGGGTTGCTGGCGCTGCTCGCCGCAGTCTGCGGCCTGCTGTTGCTGCGGCGGCGTAGCGGGCAAGCAGCGGCCGCGCGGCTGCCGCGGCGCACTAAGATTGCGGCGGCGCTGGTGATCCTGCTGATCCCGCTGACCATCTTCGTCGGCGAATATTTTCTCGGCTCGCGGCGCTATTTTTTCATCTCCCTGCTGATCATCATCGAGGCGATGCTGCCCTTCGCCCTGATCTTTGAGGGGCGGCGGCCGCAAGCGCGTGAGCTGGTAACCATCGCCGTGCTCTGCGCCGTCGCTGTGGTCGGGCGGGCGGCCTTCTTCATGCTGCCGCAGTTCAAGCCGATGCTGGCGCTGGTCATCATCGCAGCGGTGGCCTTCGGCGGCGAGAGCGGTTTCATCGTCGGCGCGGTCTCGGTCTTTGTCTCTAATTTTCTCCTCGGGCAGGGCGCCTGGACGCCCTGGCAGATGTTTACCATGGGGCTGATCGGCTTTCTCGCCGGAATCCTCTTCCGCAAGGGGCTGCTCAGCCGCAAGCCGCTGCCGCTGGCGCTGTTCGGCGGGCTGGCGACCTTCTTCATCTATGGCGGAATTATGAACCCCGCCTCGGTGTTGATGTTCCAGTCTGATCCGACCTGGGAGATGATTATCAGCTCCTATGCCCTGGGAATGCCGATGGATCTGGTACACGCCGCCTCGACCTTCTTCTTCCTGCTGGTGATCTCCCGGCCTTTCCTGGCGAAGCTCGACCGGCTGAAAAGCAAGTACGGCTTGCTGCAGCAGCCGGCCGCAGCCGGATGATCCGTCTCGCCGCAAGCTCCGCCCGCGGACAGGCGGCGGCAAACCCGGCGCATCCAGCGCGCATATAAGCTATTGCATCATTTATCATGCAGCAGCCGCGTCTCAGAGCAGCGGCTGCTGCTTTTTGTTCCTAATAGCCCTTGAAATGGCGTTTTCTGCCGAAAAAACGCGGCGGCGCAGCAAAAAATCACTTAAAATTCAGCTAAAAATTAGCACTCACCTCTTGACAGTGCTAACAAAAAGAGCTATGATAAAATCATCGAAGGGAGAGAAAATCCCCCTCCATGATAAAAGATTGCGGCTGCGGCCGCTGCTGATAAAAATGGTTCAGCATGAAAGGAGTAATGACTTATGTTGCCAAGTATTTTCGGAGAAAACCTCTTTGACGATTGGATGAACTTCCCCTTTGAGCATGATTGGTTCGGCAGGAAGAACCCGCTCTACGGTAAGAACGAGAAAAACCTGATGAAAACCGATGTCAAGGAAACCGCGTCCGGTTATGAACTGGATATCGACCTGCCGGGTTTCAAGAAAGACCAGATCAGCGTCAAGCTGGAGGACGGCTATCTGACCATCGCCGCCGCCAAGGGCGTCGATAAGGACGAGCAGGATCAGCACGGACACTATATCCGCCGCGAACGCTACAGCGGCTCGCTGAGCCGGAGCTTCTATGTCGGCGATGCGGTCAAGCAGGAAGATATCCATGCCAGCTTTAGCGACGGCATCCTCCGTCTGAGCGTGCCGAAGCAGGATCGGCCGCAGATTGGCGGCGGCCAGTATATCGCCATCGAATAATTTTGCGGCGGCAGCCGTCTGCCGCGCATAAGCAAACGCCCCTCGGTTAGTACCGAGGGGCGTTTTTTGTTCCGGCCAAGCCGGCTGAAGGCAGCTGTACTGCTTAATCGTCATAATCGATATCATAGGAGATCACCGCGCCGGTAGTGGCGTCGATGTCATAATTATACTCGATGCGGCCGCTGCGGAACTCGATCTCATAGAGGGTGCGTCCGTCGTCGCGGTCCAGCTCGGTGTGCATTCCCATCACCTGGGAGGCGGTCAGCCCCGCGGCGCTCAGAGCGATATTCTGCGCTTCGCTGGCGGAGATCACCGCGCCGCCGGCATTATTGCCGTTATTGGCGTTATTGCCGTTATTGCCGTTATTGCCGTTATTGGCGCTGCTGCCGTTATTTCCCTGATGCTGATAATGATAGCCGTCGTCATAGTCCTTATCCCAGGAGATGATCTCGCCGGTGACGGCGTCGATTTCATAATCATACTCAAAGCCGCCGTAGCAGAACTCGACCTCATAGCTGTCGTTTTCATAAAAATCGTCTTCGTAGTCGATCCACACCCGCAGATTTGTTACCTGGGAGGCGGTCAGCCCCGCGGCATTGAGGGCGATGCTCTCAGCCCGGTCCTCGCCGATATAATTGCTGTTGGCCGAGGGATTAGCGTTCTGATAATACTCGGCTTCGCGGTCGATATCGCGGGAGACGATATTGCCGCTGGCGGCGTCGATCTCATAATCATACTCAACCCGGCCGACATAGAACTCGACCTCATAGACCATGCGGCCGTCGTCATAATCCATCTCTACCCACAGCATCGAGGTCTCGGACTCGCTGACCCCGGCGTCGGCCAGAGCCGCAGCTTTAGCCGCGTCTTCGCCGATATAGGCGCCGCTGCTGGCGGTACCGACCGAGGAGACGCCCTGAAGCTGATTCTGCTGCGAGGCGGAGAGCAGATTGAGATCATTGATCGAGAGCGCGGCCAGTCCGGCAAAGGTCCACATGCCGGTGGCATCCTGCTGCAGGATATTCTGGATCAGCGCCGCCTTGCCGACGGAAATGCCGTAGCTCTTGGCCAGCTGCTGCAGCTGATGATCGTCGGTGATAGTCTGGCTGAGCACCGCTCCGGAGATGGAGCTGGCAGCCAGCAGCTGCTCGATCTCAGCGGTCAGGCGCTGCTGCAGCGCTGCGCCGCGGCTGGCATTGCTGTTCTCCACCGAGACCAGCACCGAATTGGCCAGTTCATCGATATAGCCGTTCTTCAGCATCGAGCCGATGATGGCGTTGACCGCCACATCGAGATCGACGCCCTTGAGATCCATATCGCCGAGGATAATATTAGCGTCGTCATTGAGCGCGGTGGCCTTCACGACCTCCTCGCCGCGGTTAATGCGTAGTTCTACGCTGGGATTGACATCAATGCCGATGATCGAGTCCACGCCGTAATTGGCGTTATACCCCCACAGGCCGACGGCTAAGAGGATAGCCGCGGCAGCGGCTCCGGCCCAGATCTTCCAGCGTTTCATCGGTTTGCGTACATGTTCGTTCATCGGTTTTACCGCTCCTTCCTGATTGCACTGCGCGAGGATCTGCTCGAGACGATCGGGCGCAGCGTGGCGGATAGCTTCACTCAGCCTTACTTCTACGTCCCGGTCTGTCATTGCGCGTCCTCCTGTATCAGATTTTTTCTTAATTTGATAAGGGCCCGGCGGTATTTGGAAAGTACCGTCGCCAGCGGCAGATCCAGCAGCGAGGCGATCTCGCGGTGCTTCATGCCGGTCAGGGCATGGAGAGTGACGATCTGGCGCTCATCGTCGCCGAGGGCTTCGATCGCCGCGGCCAGCACGATCCGGTCTTCATCAGTCACCTGCTGCGAATCGAGCGCGGCCAAACCCCAGTCCTCGGGAGCGGTCGCGGTATGACGCTTCCTCTCCCGCAGCCGCATCAGCGCCAGGCGCCGGGTAATGGTAAGCACCCAGGCCAGAGGCTTGCCCTGCGGCCGGTATGATGTCGCTGCGGCGTAGGCCTGCAGGTAAACCTCCTGCATAATATCCTCCGCGTCCTGCACATTCTTTACTATCGAAAGAGCGAAGCCGTAGACGGCAGCGTGGGTGGCTTGATATAGGCCGGCCAAAGCCTCCTGACTGCCCTGTCCCATCTCCAGCAGCAATGATTCTGCTAAAGAACCCGCGGGGCAAGGCGGATCGCTCATCGACACTAAAGCGAAAAGCAACATCTTATTTTCTCCTTATCACTAAAATAATGCATGAGAGCGGTGTTTTATTGCACCGAAAAAAATTTTTTTGCAAAATTTTTCTGTTTCTAGTTTAGGATTTTCCGCCGGCGTTGTCAAGAATTATTCTCATAACAAGCGGCGCCTCCCGGCATAAAAACAGCAGGATCAAAAATGATCCTGCTGCAATGCCTGTCCTGGGCAAAAAGCCAAGCTTATAGCGGGAAGCGCACTTCCACGGTAGTGCCCTTATCCACCTGGCTGGCGACAGAGATCTTGGCATGGTGAATCATCGCTCCGTGCTTGACTATCGACAGCCCCAATCCGGTGCCGGGGATATTATCGGAATGGCTCTTATCGACGCGGTAGAAGCGCTCGAAAATCCGCTCTTGCTCGCTCTCGGGAATGCCGATGCCGCTGTCGCTGACGCTCAGCACCGCCTCCGCGCCCTGCCGCTCCAGAGCAACGCGCACCTGACCTTCAGGGCGGTTATATTTGATCGCATTATCGACCAGATTATAAACCATTTCTTCCAGCACCTGCTCAATACCGCTGACAGAGCAGGGGGCGATCTGCCGCTCCAGCATGATCCGCCTCCGCGCGGCCTCCGGCTCCAGGCGCTCGCAAACCGTCTCGGCCAGACCGGCCAGATCGACCTGCTGCCGCTGCGGCAGCCCTTCCTCCTCGTCGAGGCGGGAGAGCTTGATAATATCGTTAATCAGCGAGATCAGCCGCTGCACCTCATCATAGATGCTGCCGGCAAAACGCGGCACGTCCTCGGGACGGGCCAGGCCGTTGGCGATGATCTCGGCATAGCCGGAAATCGAAGTCAGCGGCGTTTTCAGCTCATGGGAGACATTAGCGGTGAATTCGCGGCGCAGCTTTTCCCGCTCTTCCTGCTCGGTAGTATCGCGCAGCAGCAGCACTGCACCCTTGACCTGCCCCTGATCGACCACCGGGTTGGCCAGCAGCCGCACCTTGCGCTGTGCGATATTCAGCAGGCATTCGGCTGATTCGCCGGCCAGCACCCGCTCCAGGGTTCCGCGCAGCTCCTCGCTGCGGTTGAGCGCCAGGATATGCTGCGGCGTCTCGCCGATCTCGGCAATATCGAGCAGCGAGAGCGCGCTCTTATTATAGGAAAGGACCTCTTCCTTGTCGTCAATAATCAGGAAGCCCTCGCGCATATGATTGGTGATCTCGGCGAATTCGTTCTGCGCCTGGCGCAGGCGCGCCATCTGGGCGGAGATTTGTTCATTCTGCTTTTGCAGCCGTCCCAGCAGCGGCGCCAGCTCGGGATAGATATCATTATCCGCGGGGTGGTCGAGATCCAGCTCATTGATCGGCCGGATAATGCGGCGGCTCTGCCAGGAAGCCAACAGCAGCGAGAGAATAAACACCGCGACCACGATCAGCAGCATCAGCGGCAGCATCGCCAGCAGCGAGGCATAAACGCTGTCAATGGTCATCGCCACGCGCAGGATAGTGCCGTCCGCCTGAGCCAGGGCATAATAATAGGTCTCGCGGCTCAAGGTCTCGGAATAGCGGGTGCTCTCGCCGGCGCCGTCGGCGAGAGCGGCGATGACCTCCGGCCGGTCGGCATGGTTAGCCAGGCTCTCGGCATCGGCGGCAGTATCAAACAGCACCTCGCCCTGCTCCGAGATCAGCGTCACCCGGTAGGTAGAGCTATCGCCCTCGACGGTTTCCAGATAGTCCTCGCCGTAACTGCCGTAGGCCTGGCTGATATTGACCGCGTCCAGGCGCACTGATTCGCGCATACTGTCGCTGAAATCGCGGTAGACGGTGATATTGATCAGCACGGCGGTGATAATGATCGCCGCCACTGCCAGCAGGCAGGAATAGAGCAGCAGTTTCTTCTTCATTGCGCTCCTCCGATCTTATAGCCGACGCCGCGCACCGTCTGGATATATTCGCCGCAGGCGCCGAGCTTGCGGCGCAGGGTGCGGATATGCACGTCTACGGTGCGGGTCTCGCCGTCGAAATCATAGCCCCAGACCGTGCTCAAAATACGGTCGCGGGAGAGGACGATATTCTCGTTTTCCAGCAGCAGCAGCAACAGCTCGAACTCCTTGAGCGTCAGCTGCACCTCCTGACCGGCGGCGAACACCTGGCGCTTTTCCGGATAAACCGCCAGCTCGCCAATATGATATTCGCTGGTTTTCGTCTCCGTCGACTCAGCGCGGCGCAGCAGCCCGCGGACCCGCGCCAGCAGCTCCATGATGCCGAAAGGCTTGGGCACATAATCGTCGGCGCCGCTGTCCAGGCCCAGCACCCGGTCATATTCGCTGCTTTTGGCAGTCAGCATGATCACCGGCAGGCTGGCGGTGGCGGCGGCGGAGCGCAGCTTCTTGAGGATAGTCAGCCCGTCCTCGTCGGGCAGCATAATATCCAGCAGCACCAGCCGCGGCGTCTCCTCGGCCAGCGCCGTCCAGAATTCGCCGGCATTGGCAAAGCCCCGCGCCGGCAGATTGCTCTGATTCAAAGTATAGACGACCAGCTCGCGGATGCTGCCGTCGTCCTCTACCACATAGATCATAGCTCCTCACCCTTATACTCGCCGGTTACGGCGTAATAGACCCATTCTGAGATATTGGTGGCATGGACGCCGATGCGTTCCAGGTATTTGGAGATCATCAGCAAGTCGAGCGCCGACTCGCCGCAGCCGCTGGAGCCGGCGATTTTCTCCACCAGGCCGCGCTTGATATCCAAAAACAGCTGATCGGCCTGATCGTCATCAGCCAGCACTTGCTGCGCCAGCTGCAAATCATGATGCACGAAAGAATCGACGCTGTCGGAGACCATTTTGATCACTACCGCGGCCATCTGCTGCAGCGGCACCTCTTTTTTCAGCGCCGAGCCGCGCAGATAGCGGCTGATCTCCGCAATATCGCCGGCCTGATCGCCGATGCGCTCCATATCGGAGATCATCCGCATCGCCGAGGATATCTGGCGCAGATCGCGCGCCACCGGCTGCTGCCGCAGCAGCAGGCGCAGGCAGCGGGCTTCGATATCATGCTCCTTGGCGTCGATGCGGCTGTCCACGCTGAACACCTTGGCGCGCATTTCCTCATCGTCCTCCATCAGCGCGGTCACAGCATGGGAAATGGCGTCCTCGCAGAGGGCGCCCATTAAAATCAGTTCATTATTAAGATCATTGAGTTCTTCGTCGAATCTGCTGCGCATCATCCAAACCTCCCTGTAATATAATCCTCGGTGCGCTGATCCACCGGGCGGGAGAACAGCTCCTCGGTATCATTATATTCGATCACCTCTCCCAAGAGGAAAAAGGCGGTCTTATTCGAGATACGCGCGGCCTGCTGCATATTATGGGTGACGATGATTATAGTATAATCCTTCTTCAGCTCAGCCGCAAGATCCTCTATTTTGGTCGTCGAGATCGGGTCGAGCGCCGATGTCGGCTCATCCATCAGCAGCACTTCCGGCTCTACCGCCAGAGCGCGGGCGATGCACAGCCGCTGCTGCTGGCCGCCGGAGAGCGCCAGGGCGCTGGTCTTGAGCCGGTCCTTGGTCTCATCCCAGATCGCCGCGTCGCGCAGCGATTTCTCGACGATCGCATCCAGCTTGACCTTGGAGCGGACGCCATGGGTGCGCGGACCAAAGGCGATATTATCATAGATGCTCATCGGAAAGGGGTTCGGCTTTTGAAAGACCATCCCCACCCTCTTGCGCAGCAGGTTAATATCCATGCCGCTGTAAATATCCTCGCCGTCGAGCCGCACATCGCCGTAGATCTTGCAGCCGGCGACCAAATCGTTCATCCGGTTGAGCGATTTGAGCAGCGTCGATTTGCCGCAGCCGGAAGGGCCGATGAAAGCGGTCACCTGGTTAGCGGGAATATCGAGATTGACATTAATCAGCGCCTGAAAATCATCATAATAGAGATTCAAATCATGAATAGTGAATTTATACGGCGTAGCATCCTTATTATCCGCCATTAAAGCTGTATTTTCCTCTGATACGCTGAAAATAGGCTTATTCAACGCAGCGGAGCTGCTTTCGGCCCTTGCGGGGCTTAAGATCTGGTCCATGATTATCCCCCTTGCTTAAACTTTTTTAATCCGCTTCGCTACCCAGCTGGAGACGGCGTTGAGTGCGATCACCACCACCAGCAGCACCACTGCAGTGGCATAGGCCTGATCCATATACAGCGCCTCGCTGGTCAGCGAATACATATGCACCGCCAGGGTGCGTCCGGAGCCCATCAGGCTGTCCGGGATCTGCGCGACCGTGCCCGAGGTATAGAGCAGCGCGGCGGTCTCGCCGACGATGCGCCCTACCGCCAGGATCACCCCGGCCAAAATACCGGGCACCGCAGCCGGCAGGACGATGGCGAAGACGGTGCGCAGCCTTCCCGCGCCCAGGCCGAAGCTGCCCTCGCGGTAGCTGTCGGGAACGGAAAGGAGGGCCTCTTCGGTAGTACGCATAATCAAGGGCAAAATCATGATCGCCAGAGTAAATGCACCGGCAAGCAGCGAATACTCCCATTTCAGCGCAAAAACGAAGAAAATCATCCCGAAGAGGCCGTAGACAATGGAAGGAATTCCCGACAATGTTTCAGCAGTGAGGCGGATCGCCCCGACCAGACGGTTGCCGCGGCGGGCGTATTCCGCCAGATAGATGGCGGCGAAGATGCCCAAAGGCGCAGCGATCAGCAGGGACAGCGCGGTCATAATCAAGGTATTGATGATGGCCGGCATCATCGAGACATTCTCGGTAGTATATTCCCAGGCAAAGAGATCAAGGCTCAGATGGGGTATGCCTTTGATCAGAATATAGACGATCAGAAACAGCAGTACCAGGATAGTGACTGCCGCCGCGATGGTCACCAGCAGGAAAAGGATCAGCGACAGCGGATTTTTGCGGTAAGAATGCCATTTATCTTTGAAAGTGCGGATATTAATCGGATTCATGCTTCTTTCCTCCCTCTAAAGAGCGATAGGAGCAGATTGATCAGGAGAATGAGGACGAACAGCACCACGGCGGTGGCGAGCAGCGCCTCACGGTGCAGATCGGCGGCATAGCCCATTGCCAGGACGATATTGGCGGTCATCGTCCGCACCCCTTCAAAAATACTGCCGGGTATCAC
>CALXQC010000034.1 GCA_944390435.1 uncultured Clostridia bacterium | reverse complement strand
CTTACAGACCGGCTTGTTTATCGCTATCCGGGCTATTCTTTGCTGAAGACTTCCTTGCCGGCGCCGCACAGCGGGCAGACCCAATCATCCGGCAAATCCTCGAATGCTACTCCGTCATGTTCAGCGGGGTCATAGACATAGCCGCAAATATCGCATACATATTTATCCATATGAATTTCCTCCTCCTTAATGATCCGGCTGAGCCGTCAATAATTAATTCGCGCTAATTGCCGCGAGTCCTGGCAGGGAGAAATTCTTTTATCGCCGTCTCCTTGTCCATTGCCGCATCGACGGCTTTTTTGATCTGCAGCATCGGCGCGGTATCGCCGATCAGCTCCGCGCCGGCCAGCACGCCGTCACGGAAAAACAGCTTGCGGAAATGCATCGCCGCCACATCGCGCGCCGAAACGCCGTCCTCAGCGAGAATATCGCCGTAACTCCAGACCTTAGTGCCCATGGCGTTCATCATATACCCCGGGCGTTCCGGCTGATAGAGCCGCTCCGCACCGGCGGCATTAGCTCCGGCAACTGCTCCCTGCGCCATCGCCGCAGTCCATAGTCCATAGACCCGGCCCTGATATTCGGCGCAGTCGCCGGCTGCCCAAACTCCCGGCAGCGAAGTCTGCATCTGCTGATCGACGATCACGCCGCTATTGCATTCCGCGCCAAGGCTGCGCGCCAGCTTAGTGATACTCTTGATCCCGGCGGCGCAGACCACCACCGCCGCCTCGAAGCCGCGGCCGTCCTCGAGCAGAGCCAGACCGTCATCGACTTCCGCCAGCTCGCCGTTCAGAGCCACGCGCACTCCGGCATGTTCGACGATGCCGAGAAAGAATACGCTGCCCTCATGATCCAGCTGATGCGAGAGCAGCCGTCCGCCGCGGCCGATAATCACCGTCGAGCGGCCGGAACGGGAGAGATGCCAGGCCGCCTCCAGCCCCAGCAGGCCGTCGCCGACGATCACCGCCGGTCCGCTGATAGCGGCTATCCGCTCGATATCCGCCAGATAGCGCAGGGCGATCACCCAATCCTTATCTTTGCCGCGGGCATCAGGGATATTGCCGCGCGCGCCGGTAGCTAAAATCAGCTTATCATAGCCCAGATAGCTGCCGTCAGCCAGCTTAGCCTGGCGGCTGGCGGCATCGATGGCAGTGACCATGCCATAGGCGAGTTCGATCTTCATCTCGGAGAACCACTGCTGATTACGCACCAGCAGCCGCTCGGCGTCAAGCCCGGTGAAAATCTCGCAAATGCGCGGCCGGTAATAGGGCGGCCGTTTTTCGCCGCAGACCAGCCGGATCTCGATTTCGCTATTAGCCTCACGGGCTGCCTGAGCCGCCGAGAGCCCGGCCACGCCGCCGCCGATGATGAGGAGTTTTTCTGCCATGAGCATACAGCTCCTTTCTGGAATCAAGAGGACAAAAAGGCGGGGACAACGCCCCGCCTTTGCCGGTCTAGTCAGCTGTGATTAAAAATATCCGCCGTAACCGCCGTTGAGCAGCAAATTGATCTGGAAAGTCAGCTCATCGCCATTGACGGCAAAGAGGATAATAGCGATCACGACACAGATTGCCAGCAGGATCAGCCAGGCGCGGAAGAAATTGCGCTTCGAGGGATTAGTGCGCTTATTAAAGGCCCAGATAAAGGCCAAAACTACCACGCTCAGCCAAGCTATGATAATCAAAATCCGATAGAGAGTGAAATCAAGAGTGTTGTTTAAAATAACTCCGGCCAGTATCCCGATGCCGATCGGCAGCAGAGCCATCACCAGCAGGGTGTAAAGCCAGTGACCGATGGAAACCGGCGGCGTATCATTATTATCAAAAAACTGCGGCTCGCGGCCGGACGGAGCGGCTTCCTGCTGCTCGCCGGCGCCCCAGAAGGCCACCGGCTGTTGTGCCGGAGCGGCGGGCTGTGCCGGAGCGGCAGGCTGCGCCGGAGCGGCGGGCTGCACCGGAGCTACGGGCTGCGCCGGAGCAGCAGGCTGCACCGGAGCGGCAGGCTGCACCGGAGCGGCAGGCTGCGCCGGAGTTGCGGAAGCCCAGGGCGCAGAGGGATCTTTGGCTACGGTGGCAGCAGAGGCCCAGGGAGCAGCGGAATCCTTAGCCGAGGCAGGCGCGGAAGCCCAAGGCGCGGCCGGATCTTTAGCCGCGGTGGGAGAAGCCCAGGGCGCGGTGGGGTCGGCGGCTGCCGTCTCCTTGATTAGTTTAGCGCCGCAGACCAGGCAGAACTTATTGCTGTCGCTGACTTCTGCGCCGCAGACTTGACATTTCATAGCTCATTCCTCCTTGTTTGAATGATCGACGAGATTGGTATTAATTTCAGCTCCGCCGCTGAGGGCGGGGCATTGTTTAGCAGTATTTTCAGCAGTGGCGGCGAGATGGGCATTCTTGCCACCAATTAGATATTATTCGTGCTTTTGCTAATAAATCCTTCCCAAATTCACTTTCCCTGCCGCGGCGGGCGGCGGATAAAAAAAGAACCGCCCCGAGGGGGCGGTTCTTTAACAGCAGGATAATTCGCTTTTACAGGCTGTCGGGAGTATAACCGGTGGTAGTGACGATAGCCACGGTATTGGTCGATGCACTATAGGTGAGGCCGATGTCGAGCATGGCGCAGACCTGACGCAGATTGACATAGTTACTGCCGGCAACATTGTAGGTAATCGGATAAGCGCTCTTGCCGTCCAGGGTGACCTTCTGGCTGCTCAGCTGAGGTCTGGTCAGAGTAATCGGCTGATTGACCGGATTCTTCGGGTCATTGACATAGCCGGTCAGGCTCTGGATATGGGCGGTATTGGTGGATTCAGTATAAGTGACATTGAACTGCTTGCTGGTGCCGTCGAGCAGATAAGCGAGGTCACGCAGCTTGAGGAAGTTATTGCCCTTGATATTGACCGCGTTGAGGGTCTTGGAGATGCCGTTGACATAGAGCTTCTGCACGCTGACCTGATAGTTCGGGTTAGCAGGCTGGCGGTAAATATTCAAGGTGTAGGTCTTGCTGCTGCCGGACTGGGAAACATAGATCTTGACCTCGTTCAAGCCCTCGGAGAGCGTGACCGCCTTGCTGGTCTTGCCGCTGTTCACGGTCTGATAATCAGCCGCGCCTTTGTAGACGCTGATGCGGTAATCGCTGTCGATCGCAGTCGGGGTGACATAGAGGCTGGTCACGGAATTCGCTACATTGGCGACATAATTATAGACGCCGCTGGCGAATACCGGCGAGAAGTTGAGAGTACCGGCATTGGTGGTGAAGGTGACATTGCTCAGCAGACCGGTCGCGCCGACATTAACGGTGATTTTATAGGTTTTGGTATCATCGCAGTTATCCGCGATCACTACTACCTGGAAGGTGTTTTCACCGGTTTTGAGCTCAGTCAGGTTAATGTAGCTGCTGGTAACTTCGACATTATTGCAGAGGATGGTCGCATCTCTGTCGGAAGCGTCGAGATAGAGACGTGCTTCCTCAGTCTTGGCCGGCAAGCTGACTACATAATTAGTGGTATTAGCCGAGAAGCTGGGGCTGATGGTCGCCTTAGTACGGAAGCTGCTGCCGTAGCGGACTTCGATATCGTCCAAGGTAGCGTCGTCATCGGCGTTCTTAGCGCCGTAATAGACATGGATATTGTATTCCGAGTAATTACCACTTTTATCTTCGACCTTGATGGTGAAAGTGTTGTTTTTGCCGGCAGAGACAGTGCCTAGCTTATGATATTTAGAGCTGCTGCTGCTATAATTAGCGTCATAATCACGGTCGTACTCGATCTGGGCTTTGACATCGATGTTGCTCACGCCATCATAGGGAACAAAGATATAGTAATCAAAGGTCTCGTCATCGAAGCGGGAGGGATACATATCATAATTGATATCGTTGTCGTCGCCGTCGATCTCAATATCCATATCTTCGAGCAGTACCGGCTCAGCCTGGTCTAAACGGAGAGTGAAGCGGACTTCACTATCGCCGTCCAGAGCGGTCAGGATGACGTCAATATCCAGCCGTCCGTCCGGAGTGCGGTCAAAGGTGACGGTGAAGCCGTCGCTGCTCTCTCTTACCGAGATATATTTGGCATCGGTGCTGTCGATATCAAAATCCAATTCGCCGACATACTCGGTGGAGAAGGTCAGTTTATCGCCTTTTTTAGTGTCATAAGGATAGGAAAAATAACTTCTATCGCCGTCGTTCATATCCTCATAATCAGCGATCTTGGTCTTATTATACATCAGGTCGGCAGTGAACTCGGCCAGATCATAGGTATTGCTGATCTTCAGCGTATATTCTTCGCTGTTCTTCTCATTCTCTGAAACTACTACGATCTTATATTCATTTTTAGTGCCGTTGGAGATAGCGGTATCTTCCTGGTCGTCGATCTTGATGGTCGCGTTCTTGTCCACCGCAGCTACCTCAAAACTCCACTTGGTAGCGTCCTGAGCAACATAAATGGTAGCTTCGTTATCGGTGAATTTTTTGATCACCGTATCGTCAAACGCCTTATCGCAGTCAGTAGGCGTGATCGAAGCCAGATTAGCATTGTTGTTGCCGATATAAAAATCCAGATTTACAGTGAACTCATAACTCTGCGAATCAACCAGATAGCTCAGCTTACCAGTGACAGTGCTGTGGCCGGTTTTATTGATTGTCGGCTGGCTGATCTCAAATTTAGCATCACTAGCTTCAGCGCCCTTGATAGTAAAGTCAAAATCACTAGCGCTAACAGTTACATTTTCCTCTAAAGCTTCGGTAAAAGTGAACTCCCCGTTCCAGGAGCTATCCAGGGTCTTGGTTTGGCCGTTGTATTCCACCTGGATCGTAGTTCCGGCCGCAGGCGTAGTCTCATTCCCGTCCGCCAAAGCAGAGGCGGAGAAGGCAAAGAGCATGGCCAGAGCCAGCAGAACAACTAGAATCTTTTTCTTCATAATGTAATACCTCCTTATCCTGCAAGAATTTTTATCATTACTGAAACCTTGAGACCGTTATCAGCGGCGGCAGTACGCCGCCGGTAGTGTACTATCTTACTTAGTACACTATGACTATATCATACGCCGCTGCGGCTGTCAATGGATAATTAATATTTTTTGTGAATTTCCCGAAAATTTTTGCTGATAGCGAACATCATGCCTGCTGCAAGCCAGAATTTCTGACGCGGCGGCAGCCGGCGCAGGCTCTCTGGAGCGGCCCGCAAGCTTAATTATAGGACGAGCGGCGCGATGGCTTTGTTCCTCGATCAGCGCATAAAAAAGACAAGACTATTATACAATTGTATAATAGTCTTGTCAAGCCGGTTAGCTTAGGCTTCCTCGCCGGAGGCGTCTTCGCCGTCCGCGGCATTATCCGCTGCGGCAAAGGTGGTATTTTCTACCAGAGCCTGCATCGCGGTCTGGAGATTTTCGCTGCCGCCGTTATGGAGAATGCTGACCATATAGGTCACATCCTGCTCGGCGTCGTAGGCATCGGCCACGCCCAAGGTATTATTGGCATTATTGTCCGCATCATCATAGCGCAGACGGACGGTAAGACCGTTGAGATCGATGGTCTCGTCGTGGTCAAACTGCGAGACGACCTCGCTCATATTCTCGACATTGCCCTTGGCCACGCGGCCCAGCACCAGATCGCTGCCGACATAGAATTCGACCTGAGCCTGGTTCTCATTGATCACCGCATAGCGGGAAACCGGGTATTCTTCCGGCATATTGACGATAATACCCAGCTGCTCCTCCAGCTCGGACGGATCTCCCAGGACTTCCTCGATGATCGGGGCTTCCGGCTCTTCGGGCTGAACCTCGTCGCCGGCGGGGTTATCCGCATTATTGCAGGCGGCAAAGACGAAGAACAGCGATGCGATCAACAAGATCAACACAGATTTTTTCATGATTTTCTCCTCCCAAAGCTTATCTTATATCTGAAACTTAATTAAGTTTGGCAACTATTCGCTATCATACTATATATACAATATTTCCGCACTAAAATCTTCTCTTTTTCTCTGATAGTTAGCTGATTTTCCGCTGAAATTTTTTACTCGCCGCGGCTGCTGATATAATTCGTCCGCGGCTGCGGCTTCACCTCTTTTATCTTGCGGCCAAGAATATATTTTAGCGCCGCGCTATCCATAATAAACAGCAGCGGCGGCAATTTTATAAATTTTATTTATTAAATTATTAATTCCCGGCCAAATGGTGTTGGACTATTTGCCAACTTATGCTAAAATAAGCTTAATGAGGGGGAGGCTATAGTGAAAATCAAATTCAGCCCAGGACAAACGCTGCTCACTTTACTGCGGGTAGCCATCTGCGGGGTCGCGGCGCTGTGCATCTTCGGAATGCACGGCTGCGTTGACACGGCTGTCGATCTGTTCCGCCACGACGATACCTCCGGGCAGGAAGGCTCTGCCGGGCCGGGCAGCTACGGCAACAGCTATATCCTCTATTATGAAGAACCGCTGGCGGACGGCGAAAGCACCATCCACGTCTACAAGCAATATTATATCACCGGCCAGGAAGGCACGCTGGGCATGGTCGATGCCTCCGGCCAGGTCGTCTTTGAATCCCGCTATCAAGGGATCATCCTCCTGCCCCATTCCTGCATCCTCAAGGAGGACGGGCTGTGGCGCTTCTATGATCTCGAGCGGCAGCTGCTCTCCGACGAGGCCTGGGACGAAGTGGCAATCGAAAAAGACGAGCATGGCAAGATCAGCAATGATCTGGTGATGGTCTGCCGCGACGGCAGCTACGGCGCGACCAATCAGCTGGGCGAGATTATCATCTCCCCGCGCTGGGATGGGCTTGATCTCTACTCCTATGACGCCGGCTGGCCGATTATCCGCGTCAAGAGCGGCGACTATTACGGATTTGTCGATAATGACGGGGATACGGTGATCAGCGTCGAATACCCCTATGCGCAGATGGGCACGCTGACCACGCCGATAGTCAATGAAGCCGGCGAGATCACCGGCGACAGCAGCGAAACAGCAGTGTTCGTCTTCCGCAATGACGACTGGGGCGCGATCTTCCAGGATGAGGACGGCGATCCGACGCGGGTAGACTGGGATGTCGAACCGCCGGCCAGTATTATTGAAGACTATCAAAGCAGCCTGGCCGGCTGATAGCACCGCCGCACAGCAAAAAAAGCCCTCCCATTGAGGAGGGCTTATCTTATCCGCGGCAGTTGCTAGCGGTCTTGCTCCGGCTGCGGCGCGGCCTTTTCCAAAGCGTCGCAGCGGTGCTGCAGCATCACCAGCTCTTCATTGAGCCGCTTGAACTCGTTCATCACCGGGTCGGGGAGATTGATCTGATTGAGATCAGCGGAAGGAATACGCCGCTGCGCCTGCTTGACCATGCGGCCGGGAATACCGGTGACCGTGGTATTCGGCGGAACCTCGCGCAGCACTACTGAATTCGCACCGATCATCGAGTTATCTCCCACCTTAAACGGGCCCAGCACCTTGGCTCCGGCGCCGATCAGCACATTATTGCCGATGGTCGGGTGGCGCTTGCCGGTATCCTTGCCGGTGCCGCCCAGCGTGACGCCATGATAAATGGTGCAGTTATCGCCGATCTCCGCCGTCTCTCCGATCACCACCCCCATGCCATGGTCGATAAACTGATTCTTGCCAATCTTCGCGCCGGGATGGATCTCAATACCGGTAAAATGACGGCTCAGCTGCGAAATCAACCGCGCCAGGGTGAAACAGCGATGACGGTAGAGAAAATGCGCCGGACGGTGCCAAAACAGCGCGTGAAAGCCCGCATAAAGAAAAATAACCTCGAAAACGCCTTTAGCAGCCGGATCTTTTTCGGCGATATTCTTCGCGTCCGACCATAACGACATATGTATTCACCCCACAATAACCATCAGCGGATATGTAACCGGGTCAGCCGCTGGCTGACCCATAGCGAAAAAGCCGCGCTCCGGCGGCAAGCCTGAGCCTGACAACATTATACCCATATCGCTAAATAAATGCAAGCTCCGTGCCCTACATGCCCAGGCTGACCGCTACTGCGCTTTCGATCCGCGACATGGTCGGCGGCTTCAGCTCCGCTACCTTCTGCCGCAGACGGCTCTTATCGATAGTGCGCATCTGTTCGGCTAAAATCACCGAATCGCGGCGCAGGCCGCTCTCCTTGGCCGACACCTCGACATGGGTCGGCAGGCGCGCCTTATTGATTTGTGATGTAATCGCTAAAATAATTGTCGTCGGGCTATAGGTATTGCCGACATCGTTTTGGATAATCAGCACCGGACGGATACCGCCCTGTTCCGAACCCTGCACCGGATTCAGCTCCGCAAAATAGATCTCTCCTCGCGAGACCATAGCCAGCACCTCTTTGCTGTTTTAAGTTCCTACTGTTGATTATCACCGCCGGCGCCGGCTTTTATACATATTGCGCAGATACTTTTGTAATGATATAATATATTGTTATAAGGGAGAATAGGCTGTGCCGGGAGCCAGCCGCCCCGCGAAAGGAAATGCTTATGGATAAACCAAGCTATGGCGGCCAGGCCGTCATCGAAGGCGTGATGATGGCCGGACCACAGGGCAAGGCTGTCGCAGTCCGCAATGAAGACCGGGACATTATCTATAAAATAGAGCTGCAACGCCCGCTGAGCAGCAGACATCCGCTGTGGCGGCTGCCGTTGCTGCGCGGCCTGGCAGCCTTTGCCAGCGCGCTGGTCGGCGGGATCAAGGATCTCACCTGGTCGGCCGCGCAGGCCGGTGAAAGCGACGACGATCAGCTCAGCCGCTGGGAGATCGCCGGTTCAGTAGTGGTGTCGCTGATCTTCGCTATCATTGTCTTTATCGCTGTGCCGGTGCTGATCGCCACGCTGCTCCACCCTTATGTCGGCGATTTCGGCCGCAGCCTGATCGAGGGCGTTATCCGTGCCGGTCTGTTTCTCGGCTATGTGGCGCTGATCTCACGGATGGAGGATATCCGGCGGCTGTTCGCCTATCATGGCGCTGAGCATAAAACGATCAACGCCTATGAAGCCGGCGCCGAGCTGACGCCGGAGACAGTCAGCCAGTATTCGCGGATCCATACCCGCTGCGGCACCAGCTTCTTGCTGATGGCGATGTTGCTGATGATCATCATTTTCACCTTTGTCGGCCAAACCGCCGCGCTCTACCGCATCCTGATCAAAATCGTGCTGCTGCCGCTGATCGCCGGGCTGGCCTATGAGCTGTTCCGCCTGCCGCTGAAATTCCCAGACAGCAAACTGGTCAAAGCGCTGGTCGCTCCGGGCCTGGCAATGCAGAAGCTGACCACCCGCGAGCCGGATCTGGAGCAGATCGAGGTCGCGATCGCTGCGCTGCAGGCTGTGCCGGCTTTTGATGAGACTGAGCAGGAAGCGCCTGCCGCTGCCGATCCCGCACAGGCTTAGGCTGCGTCAACACATTAAACTTTCCAGGAGTAATTATCATCATGATCGAAAAACTAGCATCCTTAAATGAAAAATACGAGCATCTCACCCAGCTGGTCTCTGATCCGCAGGTGATCGCTAATCAGGCCGAATGGCAAAAGCATGTCAAAGCGCGTGCCGAGATCGAGGACGTGGTGCTGGCCTACCGCGAATATATGGCGGCCGATCAGGCGATCCAGGACGCCGAGGCCATCATCGCCGAAAAGAGCGATCCGGAGCTGGCCGAGCTGGCCGAGCTGGAAATCGCCGAGAACAAAGAGAAAAAAGAGCAGCTGGAACAGCAGATGAAAGTTCTGCTGCTGCCCAAAGACCCGAATGACAATAAAAACGTCATCCTGGAGATCCGCGCTGGTACCGGTGGCGAAGAGGCAGCGCTGTTCGCCAATGATCTCTATAAGATGTACACCCACTATGCGGAAAATCATCACTGGCGGGTCGAGATCATGGACGCCAATTTTACCGATATCGGCGGCGTCAAGGAAATCATCCTGCTGATCGAGGGCAAGGGCGCCTATTCCCGGCTTAAATTTGAATCTGGCGTTCACCGGGTGCAGCGCGTCCCCTCCACCGAGAGTTCCGGGCGCATCCATACCAGCGCAGCGACCGTCGCTGTGCTGCCAGAAGCAGAAGAGGTGGAGGTCGAGATCAACCCCAACGATATCCGCATTGATTTATTCTGCGCCACCGGCCCGGGCGGCCAATGCGTTAACACCACCCAGAGCGCGGTGCGCATCACCCATTTGCCGACCGGCATCGTCGTCTCATGCCAGGACGAAAAATCACAGATCAAAAACAAAGCCAAGGCCATGCGCGTCCTGCGTTCCCGGGTGATGGAAAAAATGCAGGAAGAGGCTGCCGGCGAAGAAGCGGCAGCGCGCAAAAGCATGGTCGGCAGCGGCGACCGCTCCGAGCGGATCCGCACCTATAATTTCCCCGAGCGGCGGGTCACCGATCACCGTATCGGCCTGACTCTGCATAAGCTGGAGATGATTCTCCAGGGCGATCTGGACGAAATCATCGACGCCTTGATCACCAGCGACCAGGCAGCGAGGTTAAAAGAAGAATAATGAAAGTCTGCGAACTATCTGTCTTGATCCAAGAAGAGCTGCTCCGCTCCGGCATCGATGCCGCGGAATCCGCGATGATGGCGAGGCTGCTGCTGGCGCATCATCTGGCCGTCCCGCTCAATCAGTTGCCGCTGCACCACCATGACGAGTTCGCCGCCACAGCGCTGGAGGCTGATCTCGAGCGCTTGAAAAACGGCGAACCGCTGCAATATGTCACCGGAGAAACCGAATTCATGGGCCTGACGCTCAGCTGCACCCCTTCAGCGCTGATTCCCCGCGGCGACAGCGAAGTAGTCGCCGAACGGGCGATACAGCTGATGCAGCAGCAGCCGGCGCCGCGGATCGCCGATATCTGTACCGGCTGCGGAGCCTATGCGTTGGCACTGGCGGCGCATCTGCCCCAAGCACAGCTCTGGGCGGTCGATATTTCCCCCGAGGCGCTGCAATTAGCCCGTTGTAATGCCCAACAGCTGCAGCTGGAGCAGCGCGTCGTTTTCTGCCAGGGAGATCTGCTGACTCCGCTGCTGGAACAAGGCCTGCGCTTTGACCTGCTGGTCAGCAACCCGCCCTATATCCCCTCCTCGGAGCTGCCGGAGCTGCCGCCCCAGGTGCGCCGCGAACCGGCGATCGCCCTCGACGGCGGCGCTGACGGACTCTATTTCTACCGGCGGCTGGCCGCCGACAGCGGACAGCTGCTCACTCCGCAGGGGCTGCTGCTGATCGAGCATGGAGAAGATCAAGCAGCGGAGATCGCGGCGATCATGAGCGGCGCTGGTTTCCAGCAGCTGGAAGTGATCGAAGATTACGGACACCGGCAGCGCGGTTCGCTGTTTAGCCGCAGCGCAGCTGCTTCTGAGATCTCAGCTTCATGACTATGAATTCATTTACTACCCAAATCATCGCTATCAATGACCCCGCCTCTGCTGCGGGACAGGCGGCGCTGGCTCAAGCCGGCGCCCTAATCCGTGCCGGCCATCTGGTGGCCTTTCCGACGGAAACCGTCTACGGGCTGGGCGCGGATGCGCTCAATGCCGCGGCGGTAGCAAAAATTTTCGCCGCCAAAGGCCGGCCGGCGGATAATCCGCTGATCGCTCATATTTGTTCGCTGCCGATGGGCGAACGGCTGGCGGAATTCACCCCGCTGGCACGGCTGCTGGCTGAGCGCTACTGGCCGGGGCCGCTGACTATGGTGATGCCCCGCCGCCCCATCGTGCCCGACGTAGTAACCGCCAGCCTGGGAACAGTGGCAGTGCGCTGGCCTTCTCATCCTGTCGCCGCCGCGCTGATCGCTGCTTCCGGCACCCCGATCGCCGCTCCCTCGGCCAATACCTCCGGGCGTCCCAGCCCGACTAGGGCCGGGCATGTAGCGGAGGATATGAGCGGAAAAATCCCGCTGATTCTTGACGGCGGCGCGGTCGATATCGGGCTGGAAAGCACCGTGGTCGATGTCCGCGGCCAATATCCAGTACTGCTGCGCCCGGGGAAAATCACGGCCGAACAGCTCACAGAGCTGTGCGGCAATTGCCTCCTTCCCCGTCCCGGAGACGCGCAGAGACCAGCCGCCCCGGGTATGAAATACCGCCATTATGCGCCGCGAGGACAAGTCTATCTGGCGGAGGACGCCGCCGCTGCGCTCCTAATCGCCGGCCGCTTAGCGGAGACGCCGCTGTTTTTGGTCAGCGACCGTACCGCAGAGCAGCTGCTGAATCAAGGGCTGCCTGCCAGTCGGATCAAAACGCTGTTCCATACCGGCGATTTGTCCCGCTATGCCCAGGTGATCTTTGCCGCCCTGCGCGACGCCGACAGCGAAAATGAAGCCAATATCGTGGTAGAAGCAGTGCCGGAGCAGGGTTTAGGCCGTGCGATTATGAACCGGCTCAAAAAGGCCGCAGCCAAATAAGCTGCGGCTTCACTATAATTTCACCCTCTTTGCCTTGCTTTTTACCGCTGCTTCGGATATAATTATTAAATTAAAGGGATAATTTCTGTCAGGGCAGAACAACTGACTTTTTTATCCCAAGCCGGCGCTGAGGTAATATGACTGTGGAACCGTTGCAACATTACAATATCGACGATTTTGCGATTATGAGCGACGAGGATATCGTAGCTCTGGCTAATGACGGCCATACGCTGGCGCAGGAATTCCTGATCGACAAATATAAAAATTTCGTCCGCGCCAAAGCGCGTTCCTATTTTCTGATCGGTGCTGATAAAGAGGATATTATCCAAGAAGGCATGATCGGCCTCTATAAGGCGATCCGCGATTTCCGAGCGGACAAGCTCTCGTCCTTCAGAGCTTTTGCCGAGTTGTGCATCACCCGGCAGATCATTACCGCGATTAAGACCGCTACCCGGCAGAAGCATATTCCGCTGAATTCCTATATCTCGCTTAATAAACCGATCTATGATGAGGATTCTGACCGCACCTTGCTCGATGTGATCTCCGGAACCCGCATCACCGATCCTGAAGAGCTGGTTATCTCCCGCGAAGAGTTCGATAATATCGAGGCCAAAATGTCGGAAATCTTAAGCTCCCTGGAGTGGAAAGTGCTGATGTTTTATCTCGAAGGCAAAAGCTATCAGGAAATCGCCAACGACTTGGGACGCCATGTCAAAAGTATTGATAACGCCCTGCAGCGGGTCAAGCATAAGCTGGAGCGTTATCTGGAAAGCCGCAGCAACCAGGAACGCCGCTAAACCGGCGCTACTATGATAATGATAAGATAAGCAAAAAGGCCCTCCCCCTAAGGGGAGGGCCTTTCCTTTGCGCCCAAACGGCGCTAAGAAATCAGCTGCGCCAGATATTTAAGCGCCTCGCTTTTTTGCTCAGCATTATAATTCGCGCCGAACTGCCGCTCCTTGATGGCCAGTTCCAGCAGATCGCGCGCCTGCTGCTCGCTGGCATCGCTCAGCTGCAGGGCCACGCTCATAATCGCCGCATTAAGATCGCGGCTGACATCGCGTTCCGCCTCCGCCGCTAAAGCCTGTCCGTAAACGGTATTATACAGTCCGGCTTGCTCCAGGCGCTGGCTGGCGTTGTCCGCCGCCTGCTGATAAGCGCCCTGATACTGCGGAGTCATCACCCGTTCAGCCATCGCCACCGCCTCGTCAAAGGACAGCGTCTCCGGCTGCGGCAGCTGCCCCGGCTGATAACTGGGCTGGCTTAGCTGCTGCAAAGCCTGTAAATACTGCTGAGTCAGCGCGCTCATCGTTCCGGCAGACTGCGAGACCCCGCTGCTGCCGCCATTGCTGCCGGCGTTGCTGCCGGCGCTGCTGCCGCCAGCATACTGCGGCGGCTGGGCATAGCTGCCCTGATAATTATAAGTGGTGGTCTGACGGTCGACCAGTTTGCTGTGATAGCTGCCGTCGCTTTTGAAACCGGTGATCAGATAAGTTCCGCCGCCGGTAACTACCAAATCGCCGACAGATAGTCCGTACGGGGCTTTGCCGTCCGGATTAACCCGATAAGTTGCCATAATATCCTCCTCCCTGCTTAATCATTGCCGCCGCGGAAATTAGCCCGCAGCGTAGCGATCCGCTCCTGCTCATCCCAGTCAATCACAACCGGAGCCAGCTTTTCCACATCGCGCAGCTGGATATAATTATGTCCTGACTGATAAAATCCCTCGCATTCCAGCACTACGCCGGTATCGAGATTTTTGATTTTAATCATCTCTTGCTCATCTCCTTGATATGCGGGGCAGCCATAGCCCAAAATACCGCGGTAATCAAGAGGATAACGGTAGCGCGCCACATTGTCCTCACGATTCCCCTCGATAACTGCCAGGTAGCCGTCGCCGAAATTCTCTGCCACCAGGCCGGTATGGTCGGCAGTGCCGTTGCCGTTCTCATCGAAAAAAACGATGTCTCCGGCCTGTGGGTTTACTCCGCGCTGCGCCCAGAGGCCGCGGCTGCGGAACCACTCTACTGCGCTCGGGCAATAAGCTTCCCGAGGCACAGTCTCCTCATCGATACCAGCCTGTGCGGCGCACCAGCTGACAAACATCATGCACCAGGGCTGATGATTCATCCCATACCAGGCGCCGTATTTAGTATCATTGTTCTCTCCCTCGCGATAACCGAGCTGCGCAGCGGCTACCGTCAAAATTTGTTGTCTTTGGCCCATCTTCGCCCTCCTTGCCGCCGCGCTACTGCGCGGCTTATTCCATAGCCTGCTTGGCAAAATAAAAGGTGAAAACCATCACTGAAATCTGCATAAATTGCTCGGAGCTGATCATTCCGGCAAGAAATCCATAAAGCATGCCTGCCGAGACCATGATCGTGATCAACGATTTCACCTTCAGCAGCTGAATCAAAGCTTTAATCATTTTCCCCTCCTAATTCCGCGGCGCCTGCAGCTCGTCAAGGCGGCGGTGGGCGGATTTGATATCCCGTTCCGCCACCGCCATCCGCTCGATCAGGCAATTATGCTTATCCATCTTTTTCTCCAGCGCGGCGATCCGCCACATCGCTGCGCCCCATGTAGCAGCGAGTCCGGCCAAATAGACCACAATATCGCCGCTGAATTCCATTCCGCCCATCGTCTCCCTCCTTTGCTTACCGCAGCTAGTAAGTAAAATTCCAGTGGGTGCCGCCGAAAGACTGGATAACATTGGTGCAGTCTGTCGTATAAATATCGCTGTCCTTGACGCGGTTGAAAATCACCAGCAGCTTGACGCAGCCGGTAAGGTCCATAGCGCATTCGCCGGCGGCATCATCATACTCAGTATCGTTCAGCTGGCGGAAAACCGTATTGTATATCAAAGTGGACATCGTGACCGTATCAAGCTCGACCCCTACCGGATTATCCACCAGGTAATTGCCGGTGAGCAAATCATAATTGGTCGCCAGGCAGCTGATTCCGGCCAGCTGATTGCCGCTGAAATAATTATTGTAAATATGATGCGAGCCGCCGTTGGCATACAGCCCATAATTATCATTATCAATCAGCTGATTATCCGTACAGGCATCTGCCGCTCCCTCCAGCCGCAGGCCATCGCCGCAGCCGCTGATATGATTATCCCGGATCATGACGCAGTCCGCCTGATTATTGATGCCGCAGTAATTGCAGCCGCTGATCAGACAATCACTGATCACGCTATTGGCCGCCAAATAATGCAGCCGCACCCCTTCGACCTGTCCGGCGGAGTTGCCGGCCGAATTGCCGTCAATCTTCAGCCGGCTCAAGCGGCAATGCTCCGCCTCGATCCATAACAGATAGTACTTGTTCTCTGAAACGCTGACTTCATTCGCCAGGCGCAGAACCGTGGAGCTGCCCATGCCCTCGATAGTAATATGCGGCTCCGCGATCTGCAAGATACGGTATACGCCTTCATCCGCGCTGATATTAGCGCAGTTCAGATGATATGTCCCTTCCAGCAGGATAATCTTGCCGCCGCCCTCCGGCAGGGCATTGATCGCCGCCTGCAGCACCTGCTGGTCGCCGCTGCCGCTGCATTGATAATCCGCCTGCTCCGCAGCCTGGCTGTCCGCCGCCGCTACGACAATGGTCGCCGGCGGCCGGCCGGAATGGCTGTCCGCATAGGCAAAGATATCCTGATGCTTATTGTTAGGGTCATAAACCTGCGCCGCCATATCGCCGCCGGCCTGCGGAATACCGAAGTCGAATACCGGTGCGCTGTCCGGACTGCCGGCACGGCGGCTGACTGTGGCCGCGCTGCCCGGAGGCAGGGTCAGGGTATTGCCCACGCTGATCTGCGGCGCCGGACCAGCCGGTCCCTGAGGCCCCTGAGGTCCTGCCGGTCCGGCAGGACCTTGACCGCCACGCACCTGACCTAAATCATATTCTTGTACCATAAAAACCTCCTTTGCGGCGAGACGAGCGCTGCGCCGCTACTGTTGATCCTCCAGGCTGAAGATCAGCCTGCCGTTCTCGTCGATCGTCAGTGGCGGCGGTTGTTCGCCCTCCGCCACGCCTAGATACAGATGCCCGTCCTCGCCGATACGAAAGCTGTAATAATTATCAAAAGCCAACGCCACCCCATCAGCGCCCCGCAGAGCGCCGGAGTCCAACTTTTCCTGCATTGTCTCCCCATCGGCAAAGACGATTTGCCCGGCATTGCCGGCTTCCTCAGCAGTCACTTTGTCCTCCAGCAGCTGCTGTAATGCCTCTGCCAACATCTGATAGGTGATTCCGCCGGGTTTGATCTCCGCGCTAATCTGCCTCGCTCCATTAACACTGGTAATAATCGTTCCGCTCTCAGCGCCGCTGTAATCATTCAAAAAGGGCAGCGCGTTAATAGTAAACACCGCGCCGTCGCGCAGTTTCAGCTCCAGGGTCTGATCCAGCCCATTATAGGTAAAGCTCTCCACTACCTTGGCATCAGCGGCATATTCAGCATCCAGCAGATATTTAATCTGCTGCAACGCTGTTTCCATATCGCAGGCCTCCAGGCCGGATATGGTCACTCCGTTGAGCTTATCGGCGAGCGCCTGCAAATTCGCCATTACCCGGTTGGCATAGGCGACCTGTCCGTCTTTCAGCTTATAAGGCAACATCACTTTACTCATCTGCAACACCTCCTGTTCCATCGCCGCCGGAGAGCTGGCTGACGCCGCGGCGGCTGCCTTTGATCCGTTTCTTGCGGTAAAGCACCGCCAGTCCATAAATCATCAGCGGCTCGCCTTCGCCGTCGGCGGTAATAATAAATTGCAGCCGCTTGCAGCGGCGTCTGACCAATAACTCCTTGGTGACCGTATCCTGCCATCCCCAAATACCGGTTCCCAGCAGTCCCTCGCCGTATACCAGGCTGTCGTCGGTAGCGACCGCCCATTCCAGTTCGCTGCTCCAGGCCAAAGCATCATAGTCCGCGCAGATCTGCAGCTTAAAATTCGAGCTCTGATCCTGAAACTGCCGCGCCGCTACCTCCAGACGCTGCAAGCGTACCTCCTGCGCCAGAGAGCCGGCAATATCATAGCATTTGGTTTTGGCGATAGCGTCGATCGCTGTTTCCTCACCGGTCAGCGGATCGATATAATGCTGGCTTTGCGGATCATAGCGCAGCACATAGCCGTTATTGCAGCCGAGAAACAGTGCGTTTTTTCCCTCCAGCCCGATCGCATAACATGAGGAAGGCTGGGTAAATTCGCCAAAAAAGGCCTGCTCCTGGAAATAATAACGGTATTCGTAATTCTCTGTGATATAGTAAACGCTGCCGCTTTCCGAGGTCACGGGCATTTCCTTTTCTACCGCCAGATAATAGGCGTTCTCCCAGATTACGGCATGGGCGTCGAGAATAGTGCCGCTCTCGAACAAGCGGCGGGAGATTTTGCCCTCCGAGATGTTAGTCACCCGCACTGCAGCGTTCTGCCCCGATAGGGAAATACGGTAGACGCCGTCATTGCTCAGATAAAAAACACCGTTGTCCGCCGTACAAACCGAGCGGGGAAAGCGGGTGCCGGCATGAGTATTCAAATTATAAAGGCGAATATCGCTGCCACCGGCAAAATCCCAGCCAGCCAAGTAGTAGACGCTGTGCGGGGTAAAAATCAGCAATCCTTCATTAAATTCATGCATGGCGGTGATCCCGCCGCCGCTTTTGTCGCCGATATTGATAATATTGGTCGGCTTAAATTTATTCGGATAGCCGATCTCGGAGAAAATCACCTCATTATCCGCAGTAGCATAAAACCAGCGCAGCCCCCGCTGTTCGACTACGGATGCTGTTTTGACTTTCTGCCACAGCGCTTCTTCCTCTGCGGTAGCTTGATCCTCCAGCGGCTCCAGCGCCATACTAAAAATCGATCCCCCGTTATAGCAGCGGATCGTCTCACCATTTAGCCAATAGAGCTGCCCGGCATAGAAAAACCAGTCCTTAGCCGCAATATCCGTGGTAGAAAGCTTGTTCCAGGAATCAGTGTCGGCATTAAAACAATATAGCGTTCCATAATTATCCGGTTCGCTGTAATAGGCCATCAGCCGGGTAGCGTCATTGGCCATTTTAGCTTCCAGCATCCATTCGATCTTCTTCAGCTGCCCCTCGCTGCCGTCAATGCGGGGATAGGCGATCTGCGTGCCGCAGGCTCTAGTCAGTCCATAACCCTCGCCCGGCACGATATTCCTGGCTTCCAGCAGTTGATTATCCTCGATATTATCATTAGCCGCCTCCGAGAGTCCGCCGGAAAAATCACGGTAGATGCGTAAATATTTGGCCATCGCTGCCTCCTTTCTCAGCTCCTCCGTCCGGGAACCGCCGCGCGGCGGTTCCCGGACGCCTAGCGGCTGCAGCTTATTCGCTGGGGATATAGCAGCCGGTGATCATCATATGCGTCTGCGGCAGGCGCAGCTCTAAAGAACATTCAGTCAGATATTCGTCGATCACGCCGTCAATATCATTATCCTGAATATCGGTGTAGAGCTTAGTGTCGCGGCCGTCCAGATAAGCATAGCGGATATTCTCCGGATCCAGCACAAAGCCGTATCCCTTATAACTGCCTTCCAGCAGCGGATCATAGATCACCTTCAGATCGCCGTAGGTGGTGATCAGATTCTTGACCCGGATGCCGTAGGTAGCGTCCTCGTCAATATCCGAGACCAAGCGGCTCTCGCTCCAGCTATTAATTGCCGAGGCGAGATTAGGGCCGGCGATCAGCAGCTTTTCCTTACTGCCGTAGCGAAAAGCCTCCGCCGCCACCTGGCTGTCAAAATTGCGGTAGGTCAGCGGCCGGCTGCTGCTGTCAAAAGCAATACTGGCGCCGGCCAAAAATTCGATCAGCCCGCCCATGGTGCGCCGCGGCGTCGCGCCGGAAATATCCTCCTTGCGTTCGCCGAAATAAAGCGCGCGGGCAATATCGCGCTTATGCTCCAGCGAGGCTTTGCGGCGCTGATAAGCGCGGTCGCGTCCGCCATGCAGCTTGCTGGCGGCCTCAGTGCCGGAGAGGGCGATCGGCGTGCGGAAAATTTGCGTATAGTTATAGCCGTTGCTCTCTACGGTCGATTTAATCTCGCGGCCATTGCTGTTTTCTGCCATCGCCGAGCCGATAATCAGCAGTTCGGCGTCATCGTTGATTGCTGCCGCCGTGGTCGAACCATAGCCGCGGGTCACGGTCAGATTATTCGCGTCAACAGCGCCAACCAGCATACATTCGCCGGTTGCGGGCACTTTCACAATATCGCCGACACGGAAGATGCTGCCGTCAGCGGTTTTGATCGTAGTCGCCGCATTAGTATGCGCCTCAGTAACGCTGCTCCAAGTTTCCATCAAGTCGTCTTCCAGCCACTCGAATTTCGGATTATATACGCAGCGGCTGTTGTTTTTGGCCAATTTGAGAAAGCTCAGCAACGGTCCTTCATTAGGATCCAGCAGCGCGATCTGCTTGGCCATATCCACTACTCTCCTGTTTTGCAGGATATTATTAGTAGTGCGTACTCCGGTGATGTTTGTCATCTAGTCGTTCCTCCTTGTTGTTCTCCTGTTTGCTTAAAAGATACCTTTGTCTTTGGCGCGGCTGATCTGCTCGATGATCTGCTCTTCCTCGGTCATCGCCGCCGGCGGCGCCGGTCGGCCGCGCCTTTTGTCCAGTCCGGCCTTGGCTTGATTGCGCCGGTTCATTTCCGCGAGCGCCGCCGTGCGTGCGGACTGCGCCGCTGCCCGGGCATAATCATTGTCGCGGTTCAGCGGCAGCCCATAGAGCTCGATCGCTGCTTCGCGCATGATCCCCTCAGGAGCGCGCTGCCACAGCTCGGGATCGCCGTAGCGCTGGCTGATCTCCACCATCTTAGCGATCAGCATTTCCCCCTGTCCCAGCGCTTGTGGCCAAGATCCGGCGATTGTTGCCGCGGCCTCTTGCCATAACGCCTCCCGTTCGGCCTTTTCTGCCGGGTTCAGCCCGGCTCCCGGAGCTGCGCTGATCTGCTCGCTCAGCTCCGGGGCGTCTGCGGCGACGCTGGCGCTGCCGTCGGGAATATCCGCTACTATGCCCGTGGATTCGTCTGCGGGCTGGCGCTCGTCCGCCGCGGCTCCTTGATTAGCATTACTTTCTTCCGCCGCGAGAGCCAACCCCTCGTCGCTCAGATCGATCTGATTCCGCCGAAAAATACCCATTCTGCTCACCCCCTTATTTTCCAGCACTCAGTCGGATCATTGATGCCAAAGAGGCGCATTTTAGCCAGGTTTTTACCCTGATAATAATAGCTGAGCCATTTACTGGCCTGCCGCCCCTCGTCACTGTCGCCCTCAGCTTCCTTTTCCCAGTAGCGCGCCGCAGCAAATAGCGGCAGCAAATAATGCAGCGACTGATGCAGGCTGCTTTCCTCGGCCGCATCCGTCCCGCTGAAGCTCAGCGGCAGCTCGCGGTAATACAGCTCCGCCGGTCCCGCTTCGTCAAAGATGATTGCTCCGTCGCTGCCAACATGGTAGTCCTTGTCCGCGCCGATCACCGACAGCCAGGTCTCCGGCGGGATAAAGGCCTCTCCCGCCTTGGCTTCCAGCTGATATTTTTTGACCGGCGCTAATTCCCAGGCCAGGTCAAGCTGCGCCTCATTAAACCATAGAGCCAGTTCAGCCGGGTCTGCCTCGTCGGTTATCCCGGTATGAATGGCAAAGGCCGCTGCCAATTGACTAAAATCCATCTTCTTTCTCCTTTCCCTGGTTTTGCGCCAGTTCCGCCAGCTGCCGGCAGGATGCCAGCGCTCCCTGCAGCCGGCAAACCTCCTCCCAGGACGCGGCCTGCGCCAGCCTTTGGCGGCAATATTCCTCCCGGCGCCTAATTTCGCCCATAAAAAACTGCCAGAACAGATTGCCCTGGCAGCTCAAATAGGCTTCTGCTAAAGCCCGTTCATCATCTGTCGTCCTGCCGCTCATAGCTCGCCTCCAAGCCGCAATTCGGTCGGTTCCTCCGGCAGCGCTTCTGTCCCCGGCAGCGTCTCTGCCGCCCGGGCGCTCTGCGGCAATAAGCTGGCGGCGTCCTTGATCTCCAGCGCCTCCAAAACCCGGCGGAACAGCCGCATCCGCGCCGACTCATCCTGCTGATAGGCCGGATCAGCCAAAGCCAGCGAGTAGGCCTGCAGCGCCTTTTCCTTGTTCATCTGCTTGCTGGCAGCCGGCTCGACTGAGCTGCCGCAGAAGATCAGGTCAAATTGTCCGCAGATCTCATAGGGCCCGACGCCGCAGATCTCGCCCTGCCGTGAATAGCGGCTGTCCTCTCCTAAGATGCGGATCATCTTCAGCTCGCTGAGAAACTGCTGATTCATCGAAGCGCATTTGCGGGCGATCGGCACCAGCAGCTCATTGACCACCGCGGTAATCACCGCCTTGAAGCGCAGCGAGGCATTGTTGTCGCGGGTCATGGTGGTGGTAGCGGTTTCATTGGCATAAGAAAGCCCCATCAGAATATCATGGCAGCCGGTAGTATCCTGCATATCCTGCTTGATCGCCGCCTCGTTGGCGAAGGCGTCCGCCGGCAGTCCCTGGATATTGATCTCCATGATATCGTCCATATTATCGACCTGCAGCACGCCGTTTTGGCGCCATACCAGATCATGCGCGGTCAAGCCGCAGCCGCGGCGCAGCTTCCACATACGCCGCAGCGCCATCGAGTTATAATCCACGCGCTGATTACGGGCGGTATTCAGCTCATCCTGCAGTCCGGCCAGCGCCTCGGGTACGCCCAGACCGTAGAATTCTCCCGGCAGCCGCACATAGCAGCACTTGTCATAGGGCTTTTGCCCATGCCAGAAGGGATTGGCCTCGTCGCAGATGATTTGTTCCCGTTCCAAGATCACCACATGGCGCTCATTCTCCCAATAATGATGCACCTCATAGAGCGCTTTGTCCTCGCCGTGGCCGAAATAGCTGTCGTCGCGGCGTCCCGGCTCGCTCAGCTGCTCCCAGTCGATCTGATACTTCCCCTGCTCGGCCAGCTCTGTCAAAGCCTCGCGGGTCTGATATTCGCGGTGGCCGCAGAAGCGCGCATCCTCGATGTCGGTCGCCTCCTCGTCGACGAAGAAATCGCCGAGGGAGATGTTAACCACTTGCGGATCGTCGTAGATCGCCTCTATGCTCTCCACCGGGGTCAATGTCTCCATTGTCAGCTCCTGTCCCAGATTATCGCGGAGTATCTGTCCCTGCCCGTCATGCAGCGGCCGGACGGAGGGCAGGGCACGGGTCACCTTGCGCGTCTGCAGCAGCCAGCCGCAATAGGTTACCGCCGTACCGTAAACCACCAGCGAGGTCGCCGCCTCTTCGCCGATCACCCGCGGCAGCTCCATGCGTTCGTTCATCTGCCAGTCCAGCAGCAGCTCCATATTGGCGGCATGCGCCATATCGCCGCGTTCCACCGGCAATACCGAGATATAGGGCCGTTCCTTAAAGAGATTCTCGCGGATCCGGGCCTTGATTACCTCGCACTGCATATAGGTATGCGGAACAAAGAGATTGCTGCCCTCGTTCCTCGGCAGTGGCTGGGAGCGGTAGCGGCGGTAACAGTCCTCCCACAGCGCGCCGTAATGCGTGTCGCGCCATTTTTCCGCCTGTTCGATCCTTGCCATAATTTGTGCCTGTTTTTCTTCCATTTTCTCTCCTTTCTGCCGTTTGCGGCGCTGTTCAGTATCCGGTATGCTCGTTCGCGCCGTAGAGCGCGCGCCAGTCCCCCTCGACAAAAGGCCGTCCCTCGCGCCGCGTCTCCGCCGCTGTCCACAGGGCGATCGCCAGCGCCATCACCCGGTCGTCATGACAGCCGCTCTGTGCATTGGTCGCGCCGTGCTCATCATAAACATAGCTGATACATTCGCTGATCGTCTCCCGGTCGGGGATGCGCAGCGCGTCCTCGCGGATATAGCGCGCCAGATGGTTGATGATCAGCGGCTTGGTGCGCGGCGTGGTTTGGAATCCATACTCGCTGGAAAGCGCCTCTTCGGTACGGTTGACGCTGCGCCGCCGGTAGAGCCGCGGCCAGCGCAGGCGGCGGATCGTGTTGACGACGGCAATGCCGTGATTGTTCAGCTCCGGCGCGATCATCGCCTGCTGATAATAATGCGCCAGCTTCACCGCCTCCTCACCCAGCAGGTCGGGGTCGATGCGCCCTTGCCAGAAGGCCACCGGCAGCAGGCTCTTTTTTTCCACTACCGCCATCGCCGAGTAGTCCCCGCCCGCCATGCCGGAAGATGCGTCCACGCCGATCCAGTAATCGCCGTTGCTCTGCGGCTGCTCGTAGATCGCCAGCCTGCCGCGCTGCTCCTGACGCAGCTGCACCGCGCCCGGCTGCTGCCATTCCAGCTCGCCTCGCAGCAGCGGCTCCTGCGCCGCCGCATAGGCCTTGGCCAGAGCCCGGCTGGCAAAAACCGGCCTGCCGCTGGCCAGGAAGGCCTCGTCTGCCGTGGCCGGATATTCCTGGCGGAAGCGGTCCGGGTCGCCGCCGCAGTTGGCGGAGATGCACCAGCGCCGCCAGCGCAGCTGCGCCGCGTCCAGATCATAATCCTCCAGCAGCGCCAGCTCCTCCGCGTCCCATTGCTCATCTCCCGTCTGCTCGATCCGGTACTCCTCATGCTCCCACCAGGGGAAGAACAGCGGCGCGAATTCGCTCTCCCCGCGCACCGCCCGCAGCCATTGCCGGTGAAATTCCCCGCCCACGCCGTTGGCGGTCGATTCGATGATCACCATCGTCTGCGGATCATGCGGCACCGCCTGCATCAGCGAGAGCATCGTTTCTCCGGCATGCGGCCAGAAGGCCAGCTCCGATAGATGCAGATTATGTATCGTCGCCGACCGCCCCGCGTCCTTAGCGCCCGCGGTCTCGATGCGGATCCGGCTGCGCAGTCCCGGGTCGGCGTCGCGCTCCGCCTGCTTGTTGGACGGGTTCTCGAACAATAGCTCCCGGGCATTGCTGGCGCGCTTCATCGGCCTGATCTCCGGCGGGCAGGTCTCATAAAAGAGTTTGGCCTTGCTGAAAATATTGGCCGAGGCCTCCGCCTTATGCGCCACTATCATCGAGTTGGTGTTGCTGCGCCGCGCCGATCGCTCATAAAAGAGCGCTGCCACCGCCGTCGAAAACCCTACCTGCCGCGCCTTGAGAATGATGATCCTCACCGGCTTCCCCTGCTCCCGCTGCCGCTCTATCTCTTGATACAGCCGCCGCTGCGCCGGGTTGAAATGCAGCGGTATCAGCCGCCCCGCCTTGTCCTGGATCTGCAAATTAGCCTCGATAAACTCCAGCGCCGCCTCCCCTGCCTCGCTCCGCCGTCCTTTAGTCTCCTCTGCCTCGTTCCGCCGTCCTCTGCCCTCCGTCTCCTGCTCCTTGGCCATGCTCTCACCCCCTTCCGCGCACTAAAACACCGCCCCCTTAGGCGGTTTCCTTGCTGTCTCCCTGTCCTTTTTTTGTTCGCCTCCGCTGTTTCCCTCCGCGGAAAAGCCGCCCCTTCTCCGGCGGCCGCGCTCTCTCATACCTGTTCCGATATTAGCATTATAACTCCCTTCTTGGGCCAAAAACTGCCACTTTTTTATTTTTATAAAATTTTTTCTTTTCTCCATGCGCCCCCTTTCCTTATATAAAAAAAACAAGCAGGCAGCCGCAGCTGCCCGCTTGTCATATGCGATGAAAAATCAACGAAATTTGAAGCTAGTTAGGAATTACCCTAGACGCACTTATTTGATGATGTAGAGATAGAAGAGATAATCATCACCGTCTACAACAGCGATTACGTTCTTGGCATTATAATCATCGCCAACTTCATCGCAGTTTCTCAAAGCGTTGAGATCCACAGCATCAGCAGCTACTTCATCATAACCGGCAACAAAGTCAGTAGTGAAGTAGGTATTACCACCGATCACCATTGGCTGTTTGTTGGAGTTCTTCTCATAGCTTGCCAGCTGGCCGTAAACTACGCTGTAGCCCAGGTCATCCTGGAAGTCGGCATAGTCAGTAGCAGCAGCGGTAACTACGAAATCGTTCATAGAGGTCTCATCATAGATGAAGTAGACCATATCGGCGTCAACGATCTCGCCGCCCTCAGTGTAGTAAGCTACCAGAGCGGTAGTATCGTCTAAGGTCTCAGGATCAGCAGCGATGGTGTTGAAGGCAGTTTCATCAACGAGCACCTTGGTGCCGCCAATTACCATATAGTCAGAACCAAGGATATTGCTGGTGCCAAATTCACCAGTGAATACGCCGATATTCCAGACTTTATCGCCAACCGGAGCTGCGTCGACCAGATACAGGGTGTTGATAACATCGCCGGCGGTGGTCTCAATATGGATACCGGAGGCAGTGAAATCGCCCATTTCTTCCAACTCAGCAACAGTGATGCTCTGGCCGCTGCCAATAGCATAGAGTGGATCCTCACCGGCTTCAACTTCCGGATAACCGGCGGTCTCTACCAGGTAGATCACTGCATCGTCAGCGAAGGTGTAGTTGTCATCGAGATCAGTACCGGCAGCCTCGATTACCAGGTCGCCTCTGCTGTTCCATTCAGCATAGACAGCTGCATCAAGATCCTCTACGTCACACTCGGTGCCACAGTCATCGTTCCAGGTATGACCATCGGTCATTTCAACGATCTCACCAGCGCCATTGAGCTGGAAGCTGAAGAGAGAGCCTTCAGGCTGCAGGTTGATGTCGGCAAAGTCGCTTTCGAGGATCTCGTCAGAAAGCGGGAACAGGGTGGCTTCATCGTCGCCGGGCAGGATTACGTTCACGCCGGTAACGGTGGTAGCAGAACCGCCGTTCAGTCTGTCAGCGGTAGAACCGAACTGATAGCTGTCGATCAGGCCAGTGTCGAAGTGAGCCAGATCATCGGTGAAGTAAACGAACTTGGTGAAAGCATAAGCTTCAACCCAAGAGATATCGCCCCAGTCATAATCATCAACAGCGCGCCAATCATAAGCACGGAAGGTGCTGCCGTTGTCTACGCTGTAGAGGCTGTAGTTATCAACTGCGCCGTATTCAACGCCGTCGATTTCGATGAAAGCGTCATTGTAATCGTCAAGCGCGCCGGAAACTGGACGGTAAGCGATAGCCAGTTTGTCAGCTCTTGCAATGTCTTCGTTGACATAGACAACATCGCCTTCGGCGAGGTCTTCAGCGCCGACAAAGCCTTCGCGTACCAGGTAGATAGCGACGACTTCCTTGTCTACGCGCAGGTCATCCAGAACATCTTTCATGTAAACGCCGTCCTCGTCAACATAGGCGACGATGCAGTAAGCGAGGGTTTCAAACTGGTCGTAATTTTTAGCGGCATAAGCGTCGCCGTTAGCGTCGTACCAGATTTCGCCGTAGTCGCCTTCAACGATAGCGCCTTTGCCGAAGAGCATGCTGGAAGCTGCTGCGTCGTCTTCCTGAGCAGCGGTAGCGTCAGCGGTGCGGACGATATCGGAGGTGATGTCAACATAGATGATCTCGCCGTCGGCGTTGACGGTCAGGTCAGCTACCTGCAGGCCGAGGTCAGTGACATCCATACCCTTGGAGATGCCGTAGATGGCGGCAAAATCTCTGGCGCTTTCATTGGTTACAGGAGCGTTGTCGGCATAGCTGCCGTAGTAAGCTTCGAGTTCCCAATCATCGAAATCAGCGAAGCCCCAAGCATAAGCTTCGGACATATCGTCCATCTTATCATTGAAGATAACATTATAGGTGACATCCGCATCAAAGGTCCGGTTCAGCAGTGAAGCACCATAACCTCTTTCATTGGTTGGGTTCTTGACATACATATAACCGTCTTTGTCAATCAAAGAAACAGTTACGTCACCGATGGTGATATTGCCGATGATCTGGCCAAGACCGGTGGTGTCTTCAACATACTGAACCATCCACAGATCCAAAGCCTGGTTGGCGAGAGAAGCAACTTCCGCACGGGTAGCGGCTTTCGGGCCGACATAGTCAACATATTCGGTCAGGCC
>CALXQC010000033.1 GCA_944390435.1 uncultured Clostridia bacterium | reverse complement strand
TGTTTTATTGAGCGGCGGTTTTCTATTGTGCGGCTCGGACAAGGAAAAATTTTTCCGTCTGTGTATATTGTATTTGCAGCCAAAATATCAAAACAACGATGGGAAAATTCGTAAAAGGCCTTGTTTTTTGCTTGACGGCTCGCTATAATTGTATCGAACAGGTGTTTGAAACAACAGAAGTGGAGAGTAGACTTATGGTAGATAAAAATAAAGAAGCAGCCTTGGAAGCTGCATTATCGCAAATCGAACGGCAATTCGGCAAAGGCTCGATTATGAAAATGGGCGATTCCAACATCACCGCGGTGGAGACCATACCTACCGGTTCCTTGGCGCTGGATTTGGCGTTGGGTGTCGGCGGAATGCCGCGCGGCAGGGTGATTGAGATCTATGGTCCGGAAAGTTCCGGTAAAACCACAGTAGCGCTGCATATCGTGGCCCAGGCGCAAAAAGCCGGCGGTATCGCCGCTTTTATCGATGCCGAACATGCTTTGGATCCGGTTTATGCCAATAATCTCGGCGTTGATATTGACGAACTGCTGATTTCCCAGCCGGATACCGGCGAACAGGCGTTGGAAATCGCCGAGCAGCTGGTGCGCTCCGGTGCGATCGATGTCGTCGTGGTCGACTCGGTAGCCGCTTTGGTGCCGCGTCAGGAATTGGAAGGCGATATGGGCGATGCTCATGTCGGACTCCAGGCGCGTCTGATGTCGCAGGCTCTGCGCAAGTTGACCGGCGCAGTTAGTAAATCTAATACCTGCTTTATTTTCATCAATCAGATTCGGGAAAAGGTCGGCATTATGTTCGGCAATCCGGAAACCACTTCCGGCGGCCGGGCGCTGAAATTTTATTCTTCCGTCCGGTTGGAAGTGCGCCGCGCTGATACGATTAAAAACGGTAATGAAATGATCGGCAACCGCACGAAAGTTAAGGTGGTTAAAAATAAGGTCGCGCCGCCTTTCAAACAGGCGGAATTCGATATTATGTATGGCAAGGGCATCTCTGCCTCCGGCAATATTCTCGATTTGGGCGTGGAGATGAAGCTGATCGATAAAGCTGGGTCATGGTTCAGCTATAACGGCGAACGTATCGGACCGGGACGGGAAAACGCTAAACAGTTCCTGGAGGATAATCCCGAGACTATGATGGAAATCGAGAAAAAGATCAGGGGGCTCGCTTTCGCCGCTCCTGAGGATCATGCCCATGACCTGGCAGAAGACACGCAAGAATAATGATTTGACAGGCGCCCCGGAGAAAGTTTTATCCGCGGCGCTTGCTTATTTAGCTAAAAGGGAATATTCTGAGCTGGAGCTGTGCGGAAAATTAACGTCGCGCGGCGCGGCGGAAGATGATGTGGCGGCAGTTGCGGCTGTCTTGAAGGAGAAGCGCTATTTGGACGACGGCCGTTATGCAAAGGCTTATGTGCGCGACCGCAGAGAATTTCGCCCCTGCGGCGCGGCGATGATCCGCCGCGAATTAGCCGCCAGGGGGATTGACGCCGAATTAATCGAGGAAGCCTTGGCGGAGGAGTACGACGAGGAGCAGCAGCGGGAGGCGCTGCGCCGCCTGCTGCGAAAGGCGGCGGCCAATGCCCCCGACAATGATGAAGCAATGTCTAAATATCGGGCTAAAATCGTCCGCAGAATGCTGTCGCGCGGCTTCCCTCAGTCGCTGGTATGGGATGAAATTGCTATTTTGTTGACAAGTGCCGATAGGTGACAAATTCTCTATTGACAGAGCTAGCAAAAAATATTATCATAAATATGTTAAGGACTGTTTTGCGTTCAGCTGCGACGAACGGCAAAACGATAGATGATGCTTAACTTTATATATATATATTAATTTTATTGATCCCTAATTTAACGCGATGTTGATATATATATGTGAATAAGAGGTTATTCCTTGACGCCAAGCTAGGCCTGCCCGGCACAATAGCGGCAATTTTCGGAATAATAGGTCATCTATTGGAACGCAAAACCGAGTCTTTGGCTCGGTTTTTTATTGTTTACCAAATAATAGCTGCATTACTAATAACAGCCTGGATAACCCAAGATGATAATGAACTTTGTTCAAGCGCCTTTCGTGACCCCAACGCAAGCCAGCCTTGGACAAATCGTGACCGTGATCTTTTGGGGGGAAAATGGCAAAATGGAGGTGAAATATGGGTACGCTGATTACTATTTTGATCGCTTGCGGCTGCTTGCTGCTCGGCCTGCTGATCGGCTATGCGGTGCGTAAGAAGCTGGCTGAGGCCAAAATTAAATCGGCCGAGGAAGCGGCGGCTAAGATCTTGATCGATGCGAAAAAAGAAAGCGAAACCAGGAAAAAGGAAGCTCTGATCGAGGCTAAGGACGAAATCCACCGCCTGCGTTCCGAAGCAGAACGGGATAATAAGGAGCGCCGCAACGAGATCAAGCATCAGGAAAACAGACTACAGAAAAAAGAAGAAGATATCGACCGCAAATTGGCCAATATCGAGAAAAAAGAGGAAGCTATCCGGGTCAAGGAGACTGAGGTGGAGGACCGCCTGGTTAAGCTGGACGCCTTGCAGCAGCAAAAGCTGGAAGAGCTGGAACAGATCTCCGGCTTGACGATTAGCGAAGCCAAGCAGATCCTGCTCAGCAGCATCGAAAATGATGTGAAGCATGAAGCAGCGATTTTGATCCGCGATATTGAAAATTCCGCCCGGGAGGAAGGCGAAAAGCGCGCTCGGGAAATCGTGGCTGCGGCGATCCAGCGCGTGGCTGCCGATCATTGTTCAGAAACTACTGTTTCGGTAGTTTCGCTGCCCAATGACGAGATGAAAGGGCGGATCATCGGCCGCGAGGGCCGCAATATCCGTACTTTAGAGACCTTGACCGGTGTTGATTTGATTATCGACGATACTCCGGAGGCGGTAATTCTCTCCAGCTTCGACCCGGTGCGCCGTGAGATCGCCCGTAATGCTTTGGAAAAGCTGATCGTCGACGGACGGATTCAGCCTGGGCGTATTGAGGAAATGGTAGAAAAATCCCGCAAGGAAGTAGAACAGCGGATTTGGGATGAGGGCGAGCAGGCCACCTTTGACACTAATGTTCACGGCCTGCACAGCGAATTGATTAAGCTGTTGGGCCGCTTGAAATTCCGTACCAGCTATGGGCAGAACGTCCTCAAGCATAGCGTGGAGGTAGCTCATCTGGCCGGCGTGATGGCGGCGGAATTAGGCGCGGATATCGCCCTGGCTAAGCGTGCCGGCCTGCTACATGATATCGGCAAGGCGATTGATCATGAGGTTGAAGGTTCTCATGCGATGATCGGCGCCGATATGGCGCGCAAGTATAAAGAAAGTCCGGAAGTGGTTCACGCTATCGCCGCGCATCATGGCGATGTGGAAATCACCTCGCTGGAAGCTGCTTTGGTGCAGGCGGCTGATACTATCTCCGCCTCCAGACCGGGCGCACGGCGCGAGACCCTGGAATATTATATTAAGCGGCTGGAAAAACTCGAAGAGATTGCCGATGGGTTTGAAGGCGTAGAAAAATCTTATGCTATTCAGGCCGGTCGTGAGATCAGGATTATTGTTCAGCCGGATAAGATCGATGATCTGATGGCGGTGCGCACGGCCCGCGATATTTCTAAGAAGATCGAATCTGAGCTGGAATATCCCGGCCAGATCAAGGTCGTGGTCATTCGCGAAACCCGCGCTACCGAGTATGCGAAATAATTGTCATTGTTAAGCCGAGGCTGCCTGATATTGCGGCGATAACGCACTATCAGACAGCCTTTTCTTTTGAGGGTGGAGGAGCAAACGGGGCTATGATGAGGATCTTGTTTATCGGCGATATTGTCGGCGCCCAGGGGCGGAGGATGGTATTGGAACATTTGCCGCGCCTGCTTGATGAGCATCATATTGATTTTACCATTGCCAACGGCGAGAACTGTTCCGGAGGTTTTGGCCTTAATCAGAAAAATTTCCGCGAGCTGATAGACTGCGGCGTAGATGCTTTTACCATGGGCAACCATACCTGGGATAATAAGGATATTTATCATTTTATTGACCAGGAAGAACGCTTGGTGCGTCCGGCTAATTTCCCGCCGGATCTGCCGGGAGTTGGCTGGCGGCAATATCAGGTCAACGGCCGGCAGCTGGTGGTGGCTAATGTGATAGGCAGAGTTTTTATGACGGCTTTTGACTGCCCTTTTAGAACCATGGATACGGTTTTGAAGCAGTTGTCCGGAAGCGACGCTGCAGTTTTTGTTGATTTTCACGCCGAGGCCACCTCGGAAAAGATGGCGCTCGGCTGGTATTTGGACGGGCGGGTTGCCGCTGTGGTAGGCACGCATACGCATATTCAGACCAATGACGCCCGGGTGTTGCCCCGCGGTACCGGCTACCTGAGCGATGCCGGTATGACGGGGCCGCGAGATTCGGTGCTGGGCGTGGAGCGGGAAATCATTATCAACCGCTTTCTGACTGGAATCAGCCCGCGCTTTGAGGTGGCGCGCGGAGACCTGCAGTTCAACGGAGCAGTGTTCGAGATCGGAGAGGACCAGAAGACACAGCGGATTGAGCTGATTAATTTTTGGCAGCCGTCATTATAACCATTGCGAGGATTCTCATTGCAGTTAACAGCCGCCGGAAGGCGGCTGTTGTCTATTGTCCAGTGAGAAACGGCGCCGCTGCGGCATATACATATAGTATCAGCTGCGGATAGGTTGGGAGGTTTTTTTATGCGGGTTGATTGCCATTGCGACACAGCTTTAGCTTTATTGACAGAATGCAGCTTGCGCCGGCTGCCCGGATGGCAGCTCGATCTGCAGCGGGCTGGCCGTTATCTTGATTTGGCAGTGATGGCGATTTTTATCGATGAGCGGCGCTATGCCTCCGCGATGGCAGCGCAGTTCCAGAAAGTACTGAGCCTGCTGCAGGCAGATATTGACCGCCAGAATGACCTGGTAACGCCTTTGCTGTGGCGCGAACAGCTGGGAAAAACGGATCAGCGGACACTGCTGCTGATCGGAGCTGAAGGAGCGGAGCCAATCGGCGCGGACGGCGGGATGCTGGAGCAATTTTATCGCGAAGGTTTGCGCTTGCTCGGGCTGACTTGGAACGGCGCTAATTCTTATGCTGGAGGCTGCGCCAGTGGAGAGGGACTGACTGCTGCAGGGCAGAAGTTGGTGCAACGCTGTAACAGCATCGGTATTTTGATCGACGGTGCACATTTGAACCGGCGCAGCTTTTGGCAGCTGCTTGAATGCAGCTCACAGCCGGTCATAGTCTCTCACACTGCCTGCGATGCACTGCATCACCACCGCCGCAATCTTGACGACGAGCAGATGCGCGCCCTGGCCGATCACGGCGGTGTGATGGGCATTGCCTTTGTGCCGGATTTCCTCGGCGGAGCAGGAGATTTGCTGCGGCTCTGCGAACATATTGAGCACGCAGTGACCGTGATGGGCAGCAGCCATGTCGCCCTGGGCAGCGATTTTGACGGCTGTAAACCGGTGGCGGAGCTTGGCGATATCTCTCAGCTGCCGCGGTTATACGCCGCATTAGCCGAACGAGGCATGGCGGAAGAAGATCTCGCTCAGATCATCGGAGGCAGCGCGGCTGATCTTTTGCAGAAAATTTTGCCCCCAGAGCCTGCCTTGTGATATAATTAACAGTAAATATTTTCCCGCAGTGCCAGCCGCTCAAGAAGGGATAGATTGTTATGTCCGGTTTTGATCTCCATGTTCATTCAACAGCTTCAGACGGTGCGAATGCTCCGGCTGCTTTAGTCGAAATGGCTAAGGCCCAGGGGCTTTTAGGCATGGCCTTGACCGACCATGATACCGTGGAGGGCGTTGCCGAGGCGGAGAACAGAGCCCGTGAGCTGGATTTGCCTTTGATCGCCGGTATCGAATTCTCAGCGGAATATCGGCAAAAAGACGTCCATATTTTGGGATATTGGCTGGATAGCGGCAAATTATCCGCTCATCCGCGGCTGAAGGAATTACAGGAGGCGCGTTATCAGCGTTGTTATGAAATTGTCGCTCGTTTGGCGCGGCTGGGCTTTGATCTGGATGCTGATCAGATCGTCTCCAGCGCGGGCGGCAGCGGTTCTTTGGGGCGGCCGCATATCGCGATGGCGATGGTTGCGGCGGGCTATTGCGCCAATATTAAAGAAGCGTTCAATAAATGGCTTGGGCGGGGCATGCCCGGCTATGTGCCACGGATGAAATTGACTCCCCAGGAGGCTATTTCTTTGATCCTGGAGGCCGACGGCGTGCCGGTTTTGGCTCATCCGGGCATCGCCAATATCCCCGATGCGCTGATCCTGCAGCTGGTAAAGGCCGGCTTAGGCGGTATCGAGGTCTATCATCCCGATCATAATTTTGCTGCGGTGCGTAAATATTTGCAGCTGGCGCGGCGGCTGCGGCTGCCGGCGACCGGCGGCTCTGATTTTCATGTGCAGGGTGTGCGTTCGCTGGGCTGCCGCATCACCACGGTGCAGCAACTGTCATTGCTGGCGCAAAAGCGCGAACAGCTGCTGGATAAGCGGCATGATGATAATATCCTGCCCGGCAACATATAATACCTCCAGACAATACCTCCTAAGGAGAAGCGGTATGGAAAAAGATCTGGAGCAAATGTATCAAAACAAAATCCGTCGCCTGGAAGAGGATATCTGCGGTCTGCGGATGAGCCGGAGAATTATGATGACGCTCTTGGAGCAAACGCAGCAGCACAGCAAAGCCGAGCAAGAACGCCTGCGCAGTGAAAACCGGCGTCTGAACAAGCAAGTTTCTGCCTATGCCCGCCAACTATGGCAGTTAAAGACTAATTGTGAACTGCACGGCAAATAAAGGAGCCGCACCAGTAGAGGATAAGGATATACTGGGAAAATGAAGCTTTTTTTATTGTTGATCAAAAAATTTACCTATATTCCGGTGCCGGTGAAATGGCGGGGAAATCCCCAGTTTTTACCGAAGGCCCTACGCTTATTGCCGCTGTTGGGCTTGTTTTGCGGCGCGTTGATTTATCTGGCTACTCTGCTGCTGCGGGTGATGCCGGTAGCCAGCGCCGCTGCGGTATTATTGGGGCTCAATGTTCTCTTGGGAGGAGCCTTTTTGCTGCGTGACTTGATTACTGTGGCGGACGGGCTGTCGATTGCACCGCTTTATCCTCCTGATGTGGAGGCGGATACTATTCCTTCTCCAGAAGCGAACGCTGAAGAAGTGGCGGACAAAGAACGGCGTTTCAATACCGGCAAAGCCGGTTTGGTCTGGGGCGGCGTCTGGCTGCTGGCTCTGTACTGTCTGTATTTATGGTATTTGAGCACGCCCAGTGTCAGCAATTTCGCTTTTATTTGTGCTCCGCTGATCAGCAGATGGCTGATGAGCTGGATGATTTACTATTTTTATGCTATCCCGCCGGCTTGGCTGCACCGCAATTTCCAGCGCAAGGATTTTGTCATTTCTTCGCTGCTGGCGCTGCTCTTTGTTTTGCCGTTCAGCAGGGTAGCGCTGTATATGTCAATTTTGATCGCCTTTTTTGGGGTGTATCTTTTCGCTACTTATCGCCAGCGTACTGCTGGCGGCCTGGACGATGCCTGCTATGGAGCTGGTTGCGCCTGGGCGGAAATTCTTTTTCTCCTGTCGTGGATCGCCTTTGACCACTTTTTCTAGAAGCAGCGGCAATATTTATAGACGAAAAGCACAAGATATGGTACAATAAACAATATCTGAGAGCTAGAGACAGCGGGAGCAAACCGTGAACATACGCAGACCAGGCAACAGCAAACAGAATAAAAACAGGCGCGGCATTTCGCGCCTCCTGATCGTGCTGGCAGTGATCGTAGCAGCGCTGGTGGTGGGTTATTTATGGCTGCAAAGCCCCGCCAGCCTGGTGCCGGACCGTACGGAACAGCAGGCTTCCGGGCTCACTGTTAGCGAGGACAAGTTCTATGTGCTGCTGATCGGGTCTGATGAAAACGACGGCCTGCTGGGCAGCGGAAGAGCCGATACCATTATGGTAGCCTCGGTAGATATCCGCAGCAAAGAGCTGTTTTTGCTGTCTATTCCCCGAGATTCCTATGTCGCTATTCCCGGTTATGGCAATGATAAAATTAATCACGCCTATGCCTATGGCGGCGTTGAACTGCTGCGGCAGACGGTGGAGGATTTGCTGCATATCCCGATAGATTATTATGCGCAGATCGATTTTGCCGGTTTTGAAGCTGTGATCGATGCTCTGGGCGGGGTGGAAATAGATGTTGATAAGCGGATGTATTATCAAACTTATGACGGTTTGATCGATATTGAGGCCGGCGTGCAGCGGCTGAACGGAGAAAAGGCGCTGCAGTATGTCCGTTTCCGCTCGGATGCTTTAGGCGATATTACCCGTGTGTCCCGCCAGCAGAATTTGATGAAGGCGATCGTCCATGAGTTCGTCGAAAATAATGGTTATTGGAAGCTGCCGCGTCTGCTGCCGGCGATTAGCGACGCCGTACGCACCGATATGAGCACCCTGGACATGATACGCGTTGCGCTGCTGGCGAAGGATTTTGATTTAGCTGCCCTGGAAAGCGCAACCTTGGACGGTGATTTTCTCGATCTTAACGGCATCAGTTATTGGCAAGTGGACGAGCAGGATATGCAGGAGATGGTCGCTACTCATTTCGGGGGTGGGCAGTAATGTCCAGTACCGGCAAAGGAGAGTCGATCCATAGCGGCCACCGCCAGCGGCTGCGCCGCACCGCCCTGGAGGTCGGAGTCGATAAGCTTTCGGATATCCAAGCTCTGGAGCTGATGCTCTTTTATGCTATTCCGCGCCGGGATACCAATGAGCTGGCGCATCGGCTGATCAATCATTTTGGGTCTTATGCCGCAGTGTTGGATGCCGATTACCATAAGCTGCTGAAGGTCGAGGGCATCGGCGCTAACGCCGCTTCGCTGATCGCCTCGATGAGCGGCTTTTTTCGTAAATATGAGCAGTCTCATAGCGGCGAGAAACGTTATCTGCTGGATAAAGAGCATCGCGAGAAATATGTCCGCAGTCTTTTTATCGGCAAGACGATTGAAGAATTTTATATGATTTGTCTCAACAGCCAATGCCAGCTGCTCTATACTAAAAAGCTGGCTCAAGGCAGCTTGGATGAGGTGCTGGTTTATACGCGGATCGCCCTGGAGGAAGCGCTGCTGCGCGAAACCAAATATGTGATCCTAGCGCATAACCACCCGGGCGGCAAGCTGACGCCTTCCTCGCATGATGTGCGCATGACCGATGAGATTATCGACGCCCTGCATAAGGTGGCGATTACGGTGATCGACCATTTAATTGTCGCCGGCGGCCAGTGTTTCAGCTTTGTCGAACATGCGATGATGCGGCGGAGCAGCAAGTTTTGATGATTCGCAAATATTGATAGGTGATAAATAATGACTTTTGTCCATTTACATAATCATACGGAATACAGCCTGCTGGACGGAGCGGCGCGGATTAATGAGTTGGTGGAACGGGCGGCAGCCTATGGTATGCCTGCTTTGGCTATTACCGATCATGGCGTGATGTACGGCGCGATCAGCTTTTATCAAAAGTGCAAACAGGCCGGGATTAAACCGATTATCGGCTGTGAGGTTTATATCTGCAATGACCGCAAATCCCGCTCCGGCCGCAAGGGGGATAATGCCTGCCATCTGATTCTGCTGGCTAAAAATCAGCAGGGATATAAAAATCTGTGCAAGGTGGTGTCGATCGGTTTTTTGGAAGGCTTTTATTATAAGCCGCGGATCGACAAAGAGGTGCTGCGGCAGTATTCCGAGGGCTTGATTTGCATGTCGGCCTGCATCGCCGGCGAGATACCGGAATTATTGCTCGCTGGCGACTACGAGGGCGCTCGCGACTTAGCCGCTGAATACAAGGATATATTTGGTGAAAATTTTTATATAGAGCTGCAAAATCATGGTTTGGAACAGGAGCTGCGTATCAATCCTCAGCTGATCCAGATCGCCCGGGAATTGGATATCAAGCCTGTCGCTACCAACGACTTGCATTATGTTGATGCCGCCGACGCCGATATGCATGATATTCTGCTGTGCATTCAAACAGGGAAGATCCGCAGCGATGAAAACCGGATGCGCTTCCCGAACGATCAATTTTATCTCAAAACCGAAGAAGAAATGGCGCGGTTGTTCCCCGACTGTCCGGAGGCCCTGGCCAATACCGTTTATATTGCTGACCAATGCAATGTGGAGTTCCAATTTGATAAGCTTTTTATGCCTAATTATGTAGTGCCTGAAGGCCATGACCTGAAGAGCTATCTGCATCAGCTGTGTGAAGAAGGCATGCAACGCCGCTACAATCCGATTACGCCTGAGATCAGGGCGAGAATGGATTATGAGTTGAATATCATCGAAACGATGGATTTCCCGGGTTATTTCCTGATCGTATGGGATATGATTAATTTTGCCCGTACTTCAGGGATCTCGGTCGGTCCGGGCCGTGGCTCGGCAGCGGGCAGTATCGTTGCCTATTGCTTAGGTATTACTGATATTGATCCGCTGAAATACGACTTGCTGTTCGAGCGATTTTTGAACCCGGAGAGGGTTACCCCGCCGGATATTGATACCGATGTGTCCGATGTCCGCCGCGGCGAGGTGATTGATTATTTGGTGCATAAATACGGCGAGGACCATGTTTCGCAGATTGTCACCTTTAACTTTATGCTGGTCAAGGGCGCAGTCCGCGCGGTCGGCCGGGTGCTTGATCTGCCGTATTCTCAGGTAGACAATATCGTGAAGCTGATTCCGGATGATCTGAAGATTAAAACGATCCACGATGCTATGGAAGCCAGTCCGGAGCTGCGCGATGTTTATGAAAATGATCCGGAAGCTAAAGAGCTGCTCGATATTGCTAATAAAATCCAGGGAATGCCTTCGCATTGCGGCAAGCATGCTGCGGGAGTCGCTATTTCGCAGGACGAGCTGATCAGTTATATGCCGGTATGGAAAGACCCTAAGGACGGCAGCGTTACCACTCAGTACGCTAAAGAACAGGTCGAAGCCTGCGGCCTGGTTAAGATGGATGTCCTGGGCCTGCGTACGCTATCGCTGATCGACGACGCTTTGGAAAATATTTATCTTAGTACCGGAGAAAAAATCGATCTTAATGATATCTCCTTGGAAGACCAACAAACATTCGCCATGCTGAGCGAAGGCGATGCGATTGCCGTCTTTCAGCTGGAAAGCGACGGCATGCGCAAGATCCTGCGCAACCTGCGTCCGGAGCGCTTTGAGGATATTATCGCCCTGGTGGCGCTGTACCGCCCGGGACCGCTGGGCAGCGGCATGGTTGATGATTTCATCGCCAGCAAGCATGGTACTAAAAAAGTTAAATATATGCACCCGCTGCTGGAGGATATTCTTAAAGAGACTTACGGCGTGATTCTCTATCAGGAGCAGGTGATGCAGATCGTCCAGGTGATGGGCGGCTTTTCGCTCGGCGCCGCCGATATGCTGCGCCGCGCTATGGGCAAGAAAAAGCCGGAGATCATCGATAAAGCCAAAGGCGATTTTGTCAACGGCTGCGTAGAGCACGGCGTCGATAAAAAGACCGCCGGCGAAGTGTTTGAGCTGCTGAAATATTTTGGCGGTTATGGCTTTAATAAGAGCCACAGCGCCGCGTATGCGCTGGTCTCTTATCGCACCGCCTGGCTGAAGGCGCATTATCCGGCCGAGTTTATGGCCGCGACTATGACTTC
>CALXQC010000032.1 GCA_944390435.1 uncultured Clostridia bacterium | reverse complement strand
AGCCCTCGGGGTAGAATTGAGGCTCATCCGGGCTCCTCCTTTGCTTATACGCTTAAAAGCGGAAATCACGCTTGCCGTGCTCGATTGCCTCCAGATTCGCAATAGCGATCTCGCGCGTTCTCTCCCGCGGGATATTGGCCAGCTCGGCTTGGATCAGCTTATTGCCGACTTCTTTGGTACGCGGCGAAGCATAATCCTCCAAATATTCCTTCAGCGTCATCAGCGCATTAGGATGGCAGCAGTTCTGAATCTGGCCGCTTTTGCACAGGCTCATGAAACGGTCGCCGGTACGCCCCTCGCGGTAGCAGGCAGTGCAGAAGCTGGGGATATAGCCCTTCTCCATCAGCCATAGCACCACCTCGTCCAGAGTGCGGCGGTCGCTGACCTCAAACTGCGCCGAGTCTTCGCCTTCCGGCTCCGGCTCGTAGTAGCCTCCGACGCTGGTACGGGAACCGCCGCTGATCTGCGAAACACCGAGACGCAGCACTTTTTCGCGCACTGACTGGCTCTCACGGGTGGAAATAATCATGCCGGTATAGGGTACTGCCACGCGGATGCAGGCACAGATCTTGGCGAAGGTATCGTCGTCGATGCCGTTATCAAAGACATCAGGATCGATATCATCAGCGCGTTTGATACGCGGCACGCTGATGGTATGCGGGCCGACTCCGTGTACCGCTTCCAGATGCTCGGCATGCATCAGCAGCGCGGCAAACTCATACTTATAGAGCTCCAAGCCGAACAGCACGCCCAGGCCGACATCATCGATGCCGCCCTCCATAGCCCGGTCCATCGCCCCGGTGTGATAGGCGTAATTATGCTTCGGCCCGGTAGGATGCAGCTTTTCATAACTCTCTTTATGATAAGTTTCCTGGAAGAGAATATAAGTGCCGATGCCGGCCTCATGCAGCTTGCGGTAATTCTCCACCGTAGTGGCGGCGATATTGACATTGACGCGACGGATCGCGCCGTTTTTATGCTTGATGCTGTAAATGGTATTGATTGATTCCAGGATATACTCGATCGGATTCATCTTCGGGTCTTCGCCGGATTCGATCGCCAGGCGCTTATGCCCCATATCCTGCAGCGCGGTTACCTCGCGGACGATTTCTTCCTGAGTAAGCTTCTTGCGCGCAATATGCTTATTTTTCAGATGATAGGGGCAGTAAACGCAGCCGTTAACGCAGTAATTGGAAAGATACAGCGGGGCGAAAATCACGATGCGGTTGCCGTAGAAGTCCTTTTTGATCTGCTCGGCCAGATCATAGATCTCCTGGTTTTTTTCTTCGATTTCGCAGGCCAGCAGCACCGAGGCTTCGCGATGCGAAAGGCCCTTGCGCAGTTTGGCCTTTTCGATCAGAGCGCTGATCAACTGCTCGTTATTCTTGTTTTGCTCCGCATATTCGAGGCTGTCCAGAACTTCCTGATGGTCGATGAACTCCTCGGCTTTGAGCGATTTAACATCATACATGAGGCAATCATCCTTTCTTCCGGGTCAGAACACTCTTTCCCCTTAGTTTAATATTAATATTTAGCCAATCTTAATCTATCGCAGCAGCCCATTCAGTACGGCTGTTAACTTCTCCGGCAATCGCCGCGCGACTCAGCGATATGATAACCGATCCCTTCAATGCGCCGCCGCAGCTCCTGATAGCCCTCCGCGGCCTCGCTGCCGCTATTGAGCTTATTATCATAGAGGCGGTAATTTTCCCGGGCATAACGCGGCGAAATATTAGGCATCACCACATTGGCTCCGGCCATCAGGCCGCGTTCCCGCCCGTCGGCGCAGGCCGTACCCAGGGCAGTAGTAGCGGGCAGCAGCACATCCGGCAGCAGCAGGCGGATCAGCGCCAGCAGCACCAGGGTCAGCTCTACCGAACCGGCAGGATGCCCGGCAAAAGGCGTATCCTGCTGCGGGATAAACGGGCCGATTCCGACCATATGCGGCTCAACTTGCCGCAAATAGAGCAGATCCTCAGCCAGACAGCCCGCAGTCTGCCCCGGCGAGCCGACCATGAAACCGCAGCCCACCTGGTAGCCGATCTCCTTGAGCTGCTCAATGCAGCGGCGGCGATGCGCCCAGGACATCTCCGGCGGATGCAGCAGAGCATAATGCTCCGCATTAGCCGTCTCATGACGCAGCAGATAGCGGTCCGCTCCGGCATCAAACAGCGCCTGATAGCTCTCGCAGCTGCGCTCGCCGATCGAGAGCGTCACCGCGCAGTCGGGATAGCGTTCCTTGATCCGGCGAATGATCGGCGTCAGGTAGCTGTCGCTATTAGCCGCATCCTCGCCGCCTTGGAGCACAAAGCTGCGCATTCCCAGGCGATAGCCCTGCTCGCAGCAGCCGAGGATCTCCTCCGCGGTCAAACGATAGCGCGTCAGCCGGCGGTTGCTGCGGCGGATACCGCAATAATAGCAGTTATTGCGGCAATAATTGGTGAATTCGATCAAGCCGCGGATATAGACCTCGCGGCCATAGATCTGCTGCCGCACCTCCGCTGCCTGGGAAAACAGATAGTCCCTCCCCTCGTGGTCGAGACAGCGCAGCAGCTCCACTATTTCTTCCGCGCTAAGCAGGCGATCACTCCGCAAGCGGTCGATCAGCTGATACTGCCTATTCATCATCATACACCGTATTGGAATAGAGCGTTTTAGTGCTGATGCCGCTTAATTTGCCCAAGCGGCCGCTCAAAGTATTAATCGCGTCTTGCGGCGCGTCCAGGGCAACGCTGATGATATTGATCCCCCGTTCGCGGTAAGGCACGCCGGTTCTGCTGATAATATAATCGGCGTATTGATGCAGCAGGCTGTTCATGGCATCAATATTTTCCGTGCTCTCGACAATGATACCGATAATCGCTACTCTGCTGACCAAGAAACCGCCCCCTTTCCATCAAAAAAACGTATGCCGAGAAGGCATACGTGCAGCTAACTTGTCACGTCCAGCCTTCCACTCAGAATAATCTTTGTGTCAGTGCAGACTTACTGATCAATAATGTTCGGAAAAGCGCCGCTGGCCGTCGTCGCCCCAAGCTCAGCTCATGGCTTCGATCAAGCTGTCCGGCAAATTGATTATATCATAATAAGGAATTATTCGCAATAAGCAATTTTATCTGCTTCACGCCTTAGCGGCGTTTCATGATGCGGCCGAGCACAAAAGCCAGGATGGCAAAAGCAACCAGTATCACGATCATAGTAAGCATTTCAGAATTAAAAGCAGCTGCCAACATAGCGTCCTACTCCTTGCTGTTCATGTATTGGCCGCAGATACTCCAGCGGCTCCGTTTCCTGATTATTGTAGCATAAGCTGGCGGCGAAAGCAAATCCGCTGCAGAAAAATCAGGGCAGACCAGATGGTCTGCCCTGAAAATCCAGCTTGCTGTTTCGGCTATGCCTAGCGTTCCAGATAGTTCAGCAGGATCTGCGCTACTTCCGCCCGGGTGGCATCGCCCTGCGGCCGCAGCTGGCTGTTATTGCCCTGGATCACGCCCTGGCCTACCGCCCAGTTCATCGCCTGCACTGCCCACTGCGATACGGTTCCGGCATCGCTGAAGCCGGCCAAATTTTCCTCGGTCGTCACTCCGGCCATACCCTTAGAAACTGCATAGCGGTAGATGATAGTTGCGATCTGCTCGCGGCTGATCGCCTGTAGCGGCAAGAAAGTTCCGTTGCCGTAACCCTCGATGATGCCGTTAGCGTCGGCCCAGATCACCGCATCGCTATACCACTGACCGTCCGCGACATCGACAAACGGATTATCGTCGCTGACCCGCGGCTCGCCCTCGAGACGGTAGAGCACAGTGACCAGCATCGCCCGGTTCATTGGCTGATCCGGACTGAAAAGATAGGGCGAGGTGCCGGTAAACAGCTCATTATCATATACATACTGCACCGCTGCATAATACCAATCACCGCTGTTGACATCCAGGAAAGGCAAGGTGCCGATCTCGACGAAGACCGCACGCACCGTCACCCGGCTATCCGGCATCTTAAAGGTATATTCGCCGTCGCCGCGGTCGCGGTAATCTACCGCGTCGCCATAAGCATCAACAATGATCAGGCTATGCAGCTCCCAGCCGCGGTCAGGATCGACCGTCACCGTGATTCTGTCGCCCTCATCGGCATATTTATCGCTGAGGCTGACGCTGCCCTCGCCGCTGACTACCGCCTGAATCCGGTAATCGCCACGGCTAACCTCATCCCAGATCGCGGTGAAGGAAATATCATCAGTGATCTCTACCGTATCGCCGACATCATAAATATTGCCGTCGGCATCTTCCCAGCCTTCCAGATCATAACCGGAACGGGTAGCATCTGGCAGGGGGAATTCCGTGCCTTCCGCAAGGATTACGCTCAGATTTTCCAGCTTGCTGTAATCATAATCAAGCGCTACAGTATGGGTTGTAGCAGCAGGATCCTGACCAACCGAGCTAATCACACCGCCTTGCTCTGTCGCGGCATCGATCGCCTCGCCGATGGTCGGATAATAGCTGTAAGTATCATTGTCGTTCTTGAGCTCATATTTGAGATCGTCGGCAAGATATTCTTCCGGCAGCGGAGTGGAAAATTCGCCGCCGCTGGCCTCTACCTCATATTGATCGGCCGGCGCTGAGTCGTCAAAGAGCATCCGCACCGCTTCGGCATTATCGCTGACAAAAGAGCCAGATTCGATATTGACTATGGTCTCGCGGCCATAATTGGCTTCTACATAAATCGCGTCGCCGGTGCTGTTAATGCCGGAGCCTTCAGGAGTAGTCGGATCCCTGCGTTCGCCGGTGGCATGAATATTGCTGTCGCCAATGATATTCAGCGTGCCGCCCTTGATACCGATGCCGGTACCGGCGGTAATATCGCTGTTGTCGATAGTCAAAACGCTATCCGCAGAGGGGAAATAAATACCCACGCTGGGCCCGCCGCTGATGCTGCTGTTTTTCAGCTTGACGGTAATATCGGTAGCATTGCCGTGGGTGACGATGCCGAAAGTGCCTGTGCCGACCATCTCTACATTCTCCAAGGTCAGCTCGCTGTTGATTACCTCACCGGCGCTAGAAGGGATCTGCGTCACCACAATATCACCGCCGCCATTATTGACCAGTGAGCCGTTGCGGACGAACAGAGTCTGATTGATATTGGTGGTCAATACCTTGTCTGCAGAAGAGGTGAAGGTATGGCCGTCTAGGTCGATAGTACCGCTGACGCTGACGCCCAGTATAGCATCGCCGGTATAATCCTGGGCCAGATAAGCGGTGCGGTCAGGCGAAAGCTCGAGCGCAATGGTTGTACTGAAAGTCAGGCAGCGGACGCCTTCGTCATTGTTGAAGTAATAAACCGGGCTTTCCGTACCCATCAGCGCCAAAGTCGCCTCGCTATAGGGAGCATAAGCTCTTTTGAGATCCAGATTTTCTACCGTCACATCCTCAGCCAAATCAAGATAGTAATAATATCTGCTGTCGTCGGTACTGGCGATCAGTTCACCGATCTCACCATCACTGACAGAGATAGACTCCATCTCCCCTCTCGGCAGATCGCTCGGAGTATATACATTAATATCCAGCTTCCCGATACGATTGCCGCCCAAATCAATATTGACGCCGGCTACATCCAACTTAAGCGTGCCGTCATATTCCTTAAGAAGCGTCAATTTATCACCAGACTGCAGCGCTGCCACCGCATAAGCCGCATCAGCATAGAAATCAGTAGCACCGGCTGCGGTCTCGATTTTCGCCCCGGCATTCTCCTCAGCTAAATCTGCAATGGTATAGTAAACACCCTTCTCGTCACTGCTTTCACTGAGGGAATATCCGGCAGGCAAAACCAAAGAAGCGGTATTACGCAATTTGCAGTTAATCTGCATTGTCTCTGGATTATAGGTACCGTTAAACTGTTTGATATCGCCACAATGTATAGTTAAGTTCAGGTTATTCAAAGCCAATCTTTCACCAATGATAACGGTATCATCATCGGCTCCATACTCGCCAATAACAACCGTCATTGCTGGGGGATTCGTAGAAAACAAAGTACTGGGAGCATTGATAACACCCTTTTTGATAGTAACATTGGCAGTAGAGCTACTAGAAGAAATAGTAGAGCCATCACCAGTCACAGTGCCGGATTCCATAACTAACGAGGAATTAGTCCGCATTGCAATCGTTATTGAACTGCTGGTAGTTATCTTGGCTCCGTCAATTGTCAGTGTACCATTATTAATGATTGCATTATTGACACTGCTTGTCCATTCACCGTTCCCGCCGCTGATACTATCGGCTGCCGCAGTGGAATCTTCTATCGTCAGAATACCCTTATTGGTAATTCCCTTGCTAGCGGTCACGGTCTTGCCGTTCAAGTCGATCGTCAGCGTCACGCCTTCGGCGATCGTCTGAGCAGTAGACAGGGGGGCATCGTTCAAGATCACGATCTTATCGCCGCTCTTAGCTGCTGCGATAGCCTCTTCCAGGGTAGTATAATGCGTGCTATCAATAGCAGCAGCATGCTCTGTACAAGTATCGCCGTTTTCACAATTCTCTACTGTAGCTGCCAGTGCTGTCGTTCCAGTAAACAGCAGCGCCGCGCAGACCGCGATCAGCACCAGCAATAATTTACTCTTTACTTTCATAGCAGATATCCTCCTTCAATAATCGGAGCGACGGGAGCACCCACGCTGCGCCCACTCCACAGCCCAGCGCCGGATTATACGCACAAACACATTGAGACAAGGTAATTATACCAAATATATTGAGTATAGTCAATCTATTAAGTATGCGATAATAAACACGGTGATGGAGCATGATCAGCTATGAGCCGTTCTATCAGACCCTGCTCAAGAAAGGCGTAACCGAATACAATCTGATTTTCAAGCAAGGGGTGGACGCCAATACCCTTCACCGCATGAAGCATGGCAAGGCTATCACCACCCGCACCCTCAACGCCTTGTGCGAAATCCTTGGCTGTCAGGTAACCGATATTTTGGAATATATTCCCGACGACGATACCGCGTCATCAACCGCCTAAAGCGCGCCAGCGTCCCGTCCGCTATCAGGACAGGGCGCTTTGTTTATAGCGGCATATTTTTTTATCCGCAGCATAATACTATGATAGCAGCTGTTTTATCCGCTGCCCGGCATGACGGCGCCAGATAATCATTGACTTATCAGAAAATATGTGATAATTTTGAATTGCAGCATTTATTAATTAATTTTAGCGGCTGATTGCCATAAATAATGCTGATGCTAATATTATAGGAGGATCAAAACCATGACAATGACGAACGCAGATTATTTGACTCATGAAAGATTCGCCTCCGAACTGGCAAAGCTCGAAGACGCGCGGAAAGCGAAAGGATATACCTATGAAGAGCTGGCGGATAAGGTCGGCGTCAGCAAGGTATGGATGGCTTCCGCCCTCAAAGGGCAGCAATGGGTGCCGGAGGATTATTGCGCCAAGATTGCCGAGGCGCTCGGCGTCTCCGCAGACGATACCGCCTTCCTCAATATCCATCCCTATAAGGGCAATGTCGACCCAGTGCTCTATCGTATGCATGAAGTGCTGGATGTTTACGGACCGGCAATCAAAGAGATCATCCACGAAAAAGGCGGCAACGGCATTATGAGCGCCATCGATTTCTCCATCGACGTCGATCTGATCAAAGACCCGCACGGCGATAGAGTGATCCTCACCTGGAACGGCAAGCTGCTGCCTTACAGCAAACAAGGCAAATATCCGTGGTAAGCCGCCACTGCGCCGCAGAAATAAAGCAGCAGGAAGACCAGCTTCTTCCTGCTGCTTTTTGTCTCCGCAGCAATAGCCGCTAAAACATAGCAAAAGACCTGCCGAAAATAGCTTTTCAGCTATCTTTAACAGGTCTTTTCTCTTGGTGGGCCAACAGGGGCTCGAACCCGGGACACCCTGATTAAGAGTCAGGTGCTCTACCAACTGAGCTATTGGCCCGAACAGAAAGCATTGTACCCTATAACAGTGATTTTGTCAAGCTAAAAATTAAAAGGGCGGCTCGTCGTCGGGCGGCATGACCTCCTCAGGTTCCGGAGGCGGCGTCATACCGGCATCGCCGACCCAATCCTGAGCGAAATCGGTGAACAGCGTATATTCGCGAATAAAATTCATCGGCAGTTCGCCGGTAGGCCCATTTCTGTGCTTAGCAATGATAATCTCCACATAATCGCCGGTCTTGCTCTTCTTCATCTGCTCTTCTTCGTCCAGCTCTTCATCATTGCTGCGCGGACGATGCAGTAGCAGCACCACGTCTGCATCCTGCTCCAAGGCGCCGGATTCACGCAGGTGGCTGAGGTTCGGCTTCTCATTTTTCTGCTCGACCAAACGCGACAGCTGCGACAGCGCCAGCACCGGCACATCAAGCTCCTTGGCCATAGCCTTCAGCGAACGGGAAATTTCCGCCACTTCCAGCTGGCGGTTTTCTATTTTCCGCCCGGGAGCGGACTGCATCAGCTGGATATAGTCGATGACGATCAGATCCAGCCCCTTTTCCAGCTTCAGTTTGCGGCATTGGCTGCGGATCTCGGAGATATTGATCTTCATGGTGTCATTGATATACATCTCCGCGCCGGAAAGCTCGTTGACCGCCCGCGCCAGACGGCGCAAATCCTGTTTGGAGGCCATGCCTTTGCGCACCAGGCTATGATTGACCCGCGCCTGAGTGCAGAGGATTCTCTGTACCAGCTGCTCTTTAGGCATCTCCAGAGAGAATACCGCTACAATCTTGCCGGCCTCCACTGTCGCCCGCTGAGCGATATTGATACCCATCGAGGTTTTGCCGACGCCGGGACGGGCTGCCAGCAGCACCAGATCACCCTTTTGCAGGCCGGACAGATAATGCTTATCCAAATCGGGAAAGGTAGGCACGCCGGTAACGCCTTTGGAGGCCTTGATCTGGCTCATCACGTCAAAAACCGGCTGAGTCAAATCGCGCAGGGCATAAAGATTCTCGCTGCGGCGGCCCTGCCCGACATCAAAGATCGCACGTTCGGCCAGATCCTGCATTTCCGCAGCGCTGTATGCCCCGTCATAAGCGCTGGCGATAATCTCATTAGCCGCCCCGAGCAAAGCTCTCATCTGCGCTTTTTCGCGGATAATATTGGCATAATAGCCCGCGGACGCCGGCGCCGGCACGCTATCCAGCAGACCGGAAAGATAAGCGATGCCGCCGATCCGCTCCAGGTCGCCGTTGACCTTGAGCAGGTCGCCGACAGTGACCGGATCGCAGGGCTGATTGTCATCGACCAGCCGGGCGATGCTCTCATAAATCAAGCGGTGGCTCTCCGAATAAAAATCCTGCGGAGCAATGATGCCGCGGACATTATTAGCCGCGCCGGAGTCCAGCAGGCAGGCGCCCAGCAGCGCCCGCTCCGCTTCCAGGTTAGCCGGCGGAACTTTTCTGATTTCCTCAGCGTTGGGACTCATCTTTAACCTCTACTGTAATCTGCGCCTGTATCTTGGGATACAATTTCAGCTGCACCTGATGCTGGCCGAGCGTTTTGATCGCTTCCAGCGGTTCGATCTTCTTTTTGTCGATTTTATAGCCCATCGCAGCCAGGGCGTCGGCAATATCGCCGTTAGTCACCGAGCCGAACAGCTTACCGCCGTCGCCGGCTTTAGCGTACACAACCACCGTCTGATCAGCCAGCTCTGAGGCTTGCTTCTGAGCCTGCGCCAGCTCCTTGGCAGCGCGGTCCTGCTGCAATTTGAGCTCATGGTTGCGGCTATTGATATTGCCGGCATTAGCCGGCACAGCCAAGCCCTTGGCTAATAAGAAATTACGGGCGTAGCCGTCGGCGACTTCCTTGACATCGCCCTTGCGGCCGAGCGACTTGACATCCTGTACTAAAATTACTTTCATCGGCAGTTTCCTCCTCTACTTGTCCGCCAGCCTATTCAGTCAGGCCGCCGAATTTGCTTTAACATGGGGTTTAGGCGCTGATACAGCTTAGCGCCGGTATTTATCAGCTTTTTCCATCGCTTTTGTCATCCGGCCGCGGAAATCGAGGATCGGCTCAAACACCGCCAGAAACAGCAGCAGGAAGAACGTCGCCTGGAAGAAAAA
>CALXQC010000031.1 GCA_944390435.1 uncultured Clostridia bacterium | reverse complement strand
CTTGGTGGCGAGATCGGCGAGGAAGACCTCCGGATCCATCAGCGCCCAGAGCTGACCGCCAATACGGTCGCGTTTCTCAAATACCGTCACCCGGTATTTTTTCGCCGCCAGGCGGAAAGCACAGGCCAGACCGCTGATCCCAGCGCCGATCACCGCGACGGTTTTATCCTTGGCCGGCACATTGAAATTAATCGGATCAAGGCTGCGGGCATATTTGACTGCGGCGCGCTCCAGCTCCAGCAGATCGATCGGCTCATCGAGCCGCTCGCGGATGCAATGCGCGGAGCAGGGATGCGAGCACAGCTCCGCGACAATGCGGGGAAAAACTACGGCATTGCGGTAGCTTTTCACAGCCGCATCAATGCTGCCGCGGCGATACTTGCCGATAAAATCGCGCACATCAAGATGAAACGGACAGGCGCAGGCGCAGATCGGCTGATCGCCCTGGCAGCATTTGTCAGGGTAAAACTGATCAAAGGATTCGTACATTTTGGCACCTCACGATTGGTCAAGCAGCGCCTCAACGGGCTGCTCGGCGCTTTAGGATAGCTTACAGGATTCCTACGTTATATTTTATCAAAAATATCCTGATAATGCAATGCTACTGTCCTTGCGAACAGTAGCATTGCTGTAATTATAGTCATTGCAGGCAGCTTGCCGCTGCCAGGCGGCTGATCTGCCGCTGTCAATCCAGAGCGGGTGCTTAGACCGGATTGTTCTCGATCTCTTCCAATTCGTCGTAGAGATCATTGCCGAGGAAGTACGGAGCCGGAGGCTCGATCTTCCCGCCGGCAGCGAGAATATCCAGACCGGCTTTGATCTTCTCCGGAGTGGCGGGCAGCTCGTAAATACGGACGCCGCAGGCGCGGTAAATACCATTGATGACCGCCATATGACCAGCGGACTGATAGCCCTCGGAGCAGCCGGCGGAACCGTGATCCAGGCAGGTACGCGGAGTTACGCAGTGATAGATGCGCAGATCATCCGGGGTATCGAGCGGATAAGGAACGCCAGCGCCTTTCAGGTTAGCATGTTTCTTAACGTCGTCGTAGTTCTCAGAGAGAGCGAAGCCGATGCTGTGAGAAGCGCCGCCGTAAGCCTGGCCTTCCACGGAGATCGGGTTGCCGATGACGCCGACGTCGTCGACGATGACAAAGCTCTTGCAGGTGGCTTTACCGGTAGCCATATCGACTTCCACATCAGCCATGAAGAGGTTATACATATAGGTCAGCGACATATCGACCTCACCGTTGTTCGGGTTGAGGTTGACCAGCTTCAAGTCAGCGGCCGGGATCTCGTAATTGCCGTCCCATTTGGTGGGCAGGCCTTCCGCAACCAGCTCGTCATAGGTGCGGTAGGTGCCGTCCGGTTTCTTCATATCCTTGAGCATAGCCTCGGCAGCCAGATGGGTGGCGGCGCCGGTCATCAGATGCAGACGGGAGGAAGAAGCCATACCGGTGTTCGGGCAGTACTTGGTATCGCTGGAGTAGACTTTGACTTTATCCGGAGTGATGCCAAGCGGCTTGAGGTAATGGCAGGTATGGAGGATGCAGCCTGCGTCGCCGCCCTGGCCCTGGTCTTCCCAAGTGCCGAAGTGGGTGACGGTACCGTCAGGATTGAGCTCCAGTCTCACTTTGGCGAAGTCGGCAGCACCGCCGGTGCAGGAGAAGCCGCCGACGGAAACGCCGACTGCTCTTCTCTTCTCCGGAGTAGATTCAGCAGCTGCTTTCTTGCACATTTCTTCGTAAATCGGACGGCCTTTCTTCATAATACCGGGCATGCAGTATTCACGGAAAGGATAGCCGTTAACGGTCAATTCACCAGGTTTGGCGACGTTCAATTCACGGAAATCAAAGGGATCCATGCCGCATTCATAGGCCATCATATCGGTCAGGGACTCGATGAAGGTCGCGGACTGCGGAGCACCGAAACCACGATAAGTAGTAGCATAGTCATGGTTAGTGTAGGCAGTACGGTAAAGGCCGCGGGCATTGGGGATCGGATAAGGGAAGGCGGTGAAGCGGACGAAACGGTTGGTGATGGAGTCCGCCATATCATGGTAAGCGCCGTGGTCGCAGCCGAAGTCGCATTCCATAGCGATGATGCGGCCGTTTTCATCAGCAGCCAGACGGCCGTTGCTGAAGTGCGGAGCGCGTTTGCCGGAGAAGTGCTGGTTCTCTTCCCAAGTCATGGTCAGGGTAACCGGGGTCTTCAAAGCCATCGCGCAGGCGCCGGCGATCGCATAAGAGTGCGGGCTGACGGCAGCGCCGAAGCTGGCGCCGGTCGGATTCTCGATCAAGCGGAGATCTTTCGGGTCAACGCCGAGAGCCGGGGCGATATAGCTGTGCTGCTTGTAAATACCCTGGGCTTTGCAGGCGATGGTGAGGATGCCGTCCTCATCATAGAAAGCCTGGACAGAGTCGGGCTCGAGCATCAGATGCGGCTCACGGGTGCTGTAGAAGCTGCCGCTGACCACATGCGGGGCAGTCTCGAAGATTTCCCGCGGGTCTTTGCCGCGGATCAGCGGCTGTTCGATATAAACATTCGGATAACCGGGATGGATCTCAATGGCGTCCGGAGTGGCGGCGTCGAGATAGTTGCGGTATTCCGGCAGCGGCTCAACCTCTACCTTAACGGCAGCGGCGGCAGCGCGGGCATGCTCGCGGGTATCAGCGGCTACGCAGCCGACCACGTCGCCGTAACGGTAGATCTTGTCATCGCAGAATACCGGCCAGGTCGGTTTGTCGACTTTAGCGCGGGGATGGTTAACGCGAACGCCCAGCAGATTGGTGCCCTGGATGTCCTTGGCGGTAACGACTTTGACGACGCCGGGCATTTTCTCGGCTTCGGAACAGTCGATGTTTTTGATCTTAGCATGATGCGCTACGCGCGGCATCACGATAGCCAGGTGCAAGGTTCCGGGCGGCATCTTCAGCGAGATATCGTCGCCGTAATCGCAGGTGCCGCAGACCTTCGGCAGCGCGGCCGGACGCAGCACCGGAGTGCCGTAATATTCGCCGTCTTCAGGCAGCTGATATTCCAGAGTGGAAGGATCAGCTTCGCCGCGCATTACCGCAGCGGCAGCCATAACGCTGTCGACGAGCGGTTTGTAACCGGTGCAGCGGCAGACGTTTTTATGCTGCTGGAACCATTCGCGGACTTCTTCGCGGGTGGGGTTGGGGTTCTGCTGCAGCAGAGCGTAAGAAGAAACGATAAAACCGGGGGAGCAGAAGCCGCACTGAACGCCGCCGTAACGGATCCAGGCTTTCTGCAGCGGATGAAGGTTAAAGGGAGTACCGATACCTTCGATGGTGATGATCTCGGAGTTATCCTTGATGTTCTTCATTTTCTTGGTGCAGGCGCGAACCACTTCGCCGTCCAAGATCACGGAGCAAGCACCGCAGATACCGATGTTGCAGCCGATCTTCGTTCCCGTCAAACCAATCCGGCGCAGCAAAGTCGCCAGCGTGTCTTTTTCGACATCGCAGAAGACAAAGCGCTCAGCGCCATTGATGATCAGAGGGATTCTTCTGATGTTCATATCTTCTCCTCCTCAAAATAAAATATTATTTAATATATCCAATGCTTCCATGACCGATCATGGGCAAAGACCTGATTAATGCGGCCGCGGCGCGGCCTTTAGTCCTCCTCGGCAAACATCTCCTCGAGGATAGCCAGCGCATCCAGCACCAAACCAGGGCACAGCTCGAACACTTTGCCGGTGGCGAAGGCTTCTTCGCGCTGCTTCGCGTCGGCGAAATCATAACCAAGCAATTCACGGCAAATCAAGCTGCTGCGCCGCGCGGTGAATTTTTCCTGGAATTCCTTGACCTTGCGCTGGCAGAGCGCATCCTGTTCGATATTGCCGGGCTCGTCATTGCCGTATTTCAAACCGATAGCGATCATCGCACCGGCTACCGCGCCGCAGGTATCGCCGCGGAAGCAGCCGCCGCCGAAGGCATTGGCCATTTTATAGGCTTCTTCCCGGCTATAACCCAGCTCCTCGGCCACTTCGCCTAAGACGATCTGCGAGCAGTGAATCTTGCTTTTGAATAAATCAGTTACCTGAGCCTTAGTCAGCATGATTGGGACCTCCCGTTCCGCGCCCGCCGCAGCGGCGCCTGATAAAATAGCTTACTTGATGAAATAGCTTCTGCACGAAGCAGTTTACCTGATGAAATCTCTTGCCTGATGAAGCAGCCGGGCTGCAATTTCCTGCTGCCCTGGCCGCAGCCGTCGGGCAGCGCAGCCCTGCGCCGGGCGCCTGACGCCGCAGGCACAGGCGGCGCTTGCCTGCTCGCCGGGGCAACGGCATATTTGGGCGTCAGAACCCTGCTCATAGCTATCCGTCGAAGCCGCAGAACTCATTGTATGAACAAATTTCCCGCTTGCTCCGGCGATCAGTCCAATATTCTCAGCAAAGCAATATATGTTTAGCAGGCAATATATTGTCTTTCACCCATACAGGCAATTCCACTTACTTATTCCAAAATAGCATAAGGAAGCCAAAATCAACATTTTTCTCTATTTGTTCTTTCATTGTAGCACCTTTGAGATATTAACGCAATATTTTTTATAATAACAATCGCAAAGATATTTTTCCTATTTTAACAGGCATTTTTAATATTATACTATACTAAAAATAATTATTTTTTCCTTTATGAATTTTTATCGCTTTTCCGGGCAATATCTCGGCCGAATTTTTTTCTACTGCTTATTCTTAATTTTACTATCAGCCCGCCGCAGCTTATTTTTTAGCCGTCTGCGTCCCTGCTGAAGCAGGCGATGCGGCGGCCATAGGCCTGACGCTTGACTTTTGCCGTTTTTTGCTTTATAATACTGACTCAAGACGCGGTTTTCTCTGCAGCCGCGGTCATAATTTTTTTCTAAGGAGTATTATTATTTTGTTGATGATGAAACGATCTACATATACCGATATTAACTGCAACCAGCGATCAAAATGCCTGCTTAAGCATGCTCATAGCCCGCACAAAAAGTCCCGCCGCCTGAAGACGATTTTCCTTCTGGCGGCTGCTGTGTTTTTTATGGCGCCTTCCGCGGCACTGGCGGTCAGCGGCACTGATGTTGTAGATACCGCCATGGAGTATCTGGGTTATCCCTATGCTTATCAGAGTGCCGGCCCGGAAGCCTTTGACTGCGGCGGCTTCGTCTGGTTCGCCTTCAATCAGGCTGGGGTAGATTTCCAGCTGCGTAGCGAATCAGCTGATTTGGCGGCGGCTAATACCGCCATCTATAGTATCGATGAGCTTCAGCCCGGAGATATCCTCTTTTTCGGCTATTCCGCTGATTCCATCTACCATTGGGGCTTATATGCCGGCGACGGCCAGGTCATTCATTCCTATAATGAAAGCACCGGCGTAGTGCTGACCCCCATCGAATCGGTTTCTCCGCCCTTCTGCTATGCCTGCCGCCTGGATACTTTAGCGCTGTGCGCTAGCGAATTAGTCAATTATGCCTATGAATACACGGCTGATCCTAATCATATACCCGATGAGATCATCCAGATTATCAACAGCCGGCTGCTGCCGCTGTCCTTTGGCATCGATTATGCGATGACCGCCAGCGAACTGGCAGCGATATCGGCTTCCGGCAGCGAAATACCGGCCGGATTGCAGCTGGAAACGATTCTGCTGCCCGATATGAAATACGATCTTGGCGAACTGGCGGAACGGATCGCCGCCATTCTCAGCGAGCCGGATCAGGATAGCCGCCGCAGCAGCTATATCGCGCTGATTATCGACTACCTGCCGACGCTTAATCCAGCTTCAGTTCCCAGCACAGCGCAGTAGCGCCTAAGCCCGGCGCAATATCAGACGCCGCGAACCGAGCTCCCAATCAGCACCAGGCTGAAATAACTATAATTTAGCAGAAAATAATATAATAGAAAATATAATAATATAATATAGAAGAAACTAATATAGAAGAAACGCAAAGAACAACGCGGCCGTATAGCCGCGTTGTTCTCGGTTATGCTCTTTTTCTGCCGCGTTATCTCGCCGCGGAAACAAATTCCTCGGTACTGTTGCGGCTAAAATCGATTCGGATATCGCCGCTGACGCTGTCCAGTTTCAGCTGCCGCGGCGCATTCTCCGTCCCCTGCGGCAGCCAAATATCGCCCGTTAAGCTGCGGCTGTCGATCTGATAATCCTCGCTGTCGCCGGAGAGCGTGCCGCAGATATCGCCGCTGATAGTAGTCAGCGTCATCTCTTCCCAGCCGCAGTCCTCGAAGCTGATCGTGCCGGAGACGGTTTCAGCGCTCAGTACTGCGCCGCTTAACCGCTCAAGATAAATATCGCCGCTGACGCTCTTGATGCTGATCTGCGCCCGCGCCAGCAAGTCCTCCGGCAGCCAGATATCCACCGGCGCCGCCGCCACGCTCGGCAAACTACGCTCTCCCTCCGCCGCCTGATAGCTCAGCTGCAGCTCCCCGCCGTCAATCTCCAGCTGATAACAATAATACTGGCTTTCCTGACAGCTGATCTGGATCTGCTCGCCGCCGCGGTGGATACGGATTGCGTCAGCCGCTGTCTCTACGCGCAGCCGCTGCAGCTCCGCCGCATCCAGCAAATATTCCTGCTGCTGAT
>CALXQC010000030.1 GCA_944390435.1 uncultured Clostridia bacterium | reverse complement strand
CGGTCGCCTTTTTTGATGCCGAGCGCTTTGAAGTAATTGGCGGCGCGGGAAGAGGCGCGGCTGATATCTTCAAAGGTGAAGCGGCGCTCATTTTTATCCCGGTCCAGATGGAGCATTGCCAGCTTATAGGGTTTGTTTTTGGCCAGCTCGTCCACGATATCGAAGGCGAAGTTGAATTTATCTGCATCATGGAAGCTGATCTTTTGCAGTGCGCCGATCTCATCTTCCTCGACATCGATGAAATTCTCATAGATGAGATGATCCATCTTCTGGGTGGCGATAATCGTTTCGCCCATATCTTCTGCTTCATGGTCTTTGCCCGGCAGCACTACGGCACAGAATACGCAGTCCTGGCCGCCGATGGCGATCATGCCGTGCGGAGTGGCGCTATTGTAATAGATGCAGTCGCCTTCTTCGAGGATCTCGATATTATCGCCGACCTGCACTTTGAGCTGACCGCTTAAGACTAGGTCGAACTCCTGCCCGGCATGGGTGGTGAGATGAATCGGCTTATGCTGCTGCTTTTCATCATAGGAATAACGCACCCAGAAGGGTTCGGCGATCTTGTTGCGGAAAAGCGGAGCCAGGTTTTTGATGATGATGCCAGGCTCGCGGGCGGTGATCTGCCCGCCGTCTTTGCGGGTCAGGTTGTAGGAAGAAAGCCGGGCGCTGTGTCCGGACATCAGGTCGGTAATATCGACATCGAATACCAGGGCGCATTTATGGATAAAAGTGAAGGGCAGATCGCTGGATCCGGCTTCGTAGCGAAGATAATCTTCCAGGGCGACTTCGGTTTTTTCTGCCATGAATTCCGGGCTGTAACCGGCGATTTCTCTCATTTCCCGAATACGTGCAGCGACCTCTTGCAGCATCTGGTTACATGGTGACATGATACGTTGAACCTCCTTAAATGAGATATTGGGCTCTGCAACAGAGCGGTAGTGAATATCAAACCAATCAAGGACTCCATGAGAAGCTTGTAGTATGCGATAATAAAAAATCGTCTCAAAGAAAAATCTTTGAGACGAGAATAAACTTACCCGCGGTACCACTCAAATTGCGCTTTCGCGCCACCTCAAAGGGCTCCAACAAGCCCATCGCCTTAACGCAGCTTCACGGAGGACGTCTACTAACCCGCAAGGGCTTTCGGATCCCCGGCTCGGAAGTGATAGGTACTTTGAGAAGCGATGTCATCGGCTTACACCAACCGCCGACTCTCTGCGCACATAACTGCTCGACCGTCTTCGTCATTGCCTTTGGTGATATTCAATTTACGGATTGCATTTTAACATTAGCGGCAGCCTTTGTCAAGAGCCAAAAAAAATTTTTACATAAATTTTTCTTGAGCCGTCTGCCAGGGCGTATCTTTAGTGCCGGCGGTTTGCTGCACGCGGCGCTATGCTCGCGGCGGAAAGGGCTTTTTGCTTTTTTGGCGCGGATAGGGCAGGTTATAGGACAAAAAAGGAGAAATAAATAAAGAAGGGTATTTTTGGAGGAAAACTAGTGCTGGTAAAGCTAGACGACCGTCTCGCCGCAGTAGCAGGCCTGGTTCTGCCCGGGCAAGCCGCCGCCGATATTGGAACAGATCATAATTATCTGCCGGCTTTTTTGCGCCAGAGAGGTGTTTGTCCGCGGGTGATCGCCAGTGATAAAGCGGACGGCCCTTACCGCAATGCCGTCGCTTTAACCCGGCGGCTGGGACTGGAACAAACGCTGGAAGTGCGCCGGGGGCAGGGGTTGGAGGTATTAAATCCCGGCGAAGCGGCGACAATAATTATTGCCGGGATGGGCGGACGGCTCACGATAGAGATTCTCGCAGCAGCTCCGGCGGTATTGGCGCAGACCCGGCGTTTGGTTTTGCAGCCGCAGCGCGATCTGCCGCAACTGCGCCGCTGGCTGGCAGAGCATGGCTGGCGTATCGTTGCCGAGCGGATGGCCTATGACCATGGCTGGTATTATACTGCGCTGGCGGCAGAGCCGGGAGAAGCTGTTCTTACACCGCAGGAGGCGGAATTCGGCCCTTGCCTGTTGAAGGAGCGTCCCCAGCTGTGGCTAAATTATTTGCGCTTTCGCCTGGTTAAGACACAGCGGCTGCTGGAGCAGCTGGCTGCCTTCGGCGGCAGCGGCGAGCGCGTTCTCGCCCTGCGGCGGGAACAAGCCGAGCTGACAGCCTTGCTGGGCCAAGATAAATAATGCTATTAAATTTTGAGCGATAAAACAAAGGTGGAGGAAACAATGCTGAAACAATTATACCAACTGCAACTGATCGAAACCAAAGAAAGGCATGAGCTGGAAAAACAGCAGAAATCCAATGAATTCCAGCAGCTGCGTAAGGTGAAGGCTGATTTTACCCACCAAAAAGACAGCTACTTGCAGCTGGAACAGGAAATAGCCGCCCTTGACGAACAGCTGGCCTCCTTCCCGGCGCAGATGGCGGAATTGGAGGAGAAAATCTCCGCTGAGAACGCAGCTATCTACGACGGCTCGGTGGTCAACGCCAAGGAATTGGCCGCCAGGGAGGCGCAGATCGCCGCTTTAACCGAGAAGCTCCATGAGCTGCAGAGCCTCGAATCGCTCTATGTTGGCGAACGGGAGCAGAAAAAAGGCGCTGCTGGAGAAATCAAAAAGCAGATGGCGCATGATTATCAGGAATTCAACAGCCTGAAGGTGCAGGTGCAGCAGATGCAGGCAGAAGCCAAGGAGCGCCTGGAAGAAATGGAACAGCAGAAAAAAGAACTGGAAGCCGCGATCCCGGCTGATGAGCTCGCCTGGTACGAAAGCGTTAAGAATAAATGCGGCGGCACCCCGGTGGCGATGCTCAATGCCGACCATGTCTGCAGCGGCTGCCATACCATTGTCCCGCCGATTACCTTCAAGCGCACTAGCATGGGCCAGCAGACGATTTGCGAGAATTGCGGCCGCACCTTATTCGTTGAGGAATAAGCTGCCTCGCCTAGCGCTTGCATCTTGGGCGAAAGTGTAATATAGTTATTGGGTTATCGTACTGAGTAAGCTGGATGAACGCAGGCCATGGGCGAAAGCCCTCGTCTGAGGAAAGTCCGGGCTCCATAGGGCAGGATGCCGGCTAACGGCCGGTGAGGGCGACCTTAAGGATAGTGCCACAGAAATAAACCGCCGCATTGCGGTAAGGGTGCAACGGTGCGGTAAGAGCGCACCAGCGGCCGGGAGACCGGCCGGCTAGGTAAACCCCATCCGGAGCAAGACCGTACAGAGAAACTGGAAAGCGGCCCGCTTAGCTTCTCGCAGAGGTTGCTGGAGCTCATTGGCAACAATGAGTCGAGACAGATGTTCATCCACGACAGAACCCGGCTTATAGGCTTGCTCAGTTCTATAAAATTTTATTGTTTCCCTGAAGACTGTCGAGGAAAATGTGGAGGAAGGTACATGGAAGAATTAGTTGCGAAAATGGGCGAATTCATCAAAATGGAAGATGAGCTGCCTTTTGCGGAGTTTCAGTCCTATTATCAGTCGGTGATGGACTACCTGATGGAAAATTATCAGGAGATGACCACAGAGCAGCTGGTGCAGGCTAAAGGTATCACCATGATTATGGGCAATAACGCTAAGGCCAGAGCTATGCGCAAAGATGAAAACCGCAAGAAATTCGCGAAGATGGGCGAAAAATCCGCCTTCTGGGAAAGCGCGATCAAGCTCCGCCTGACTAAAGAAGGCATGAGCGAAGACGAGCTGGACGAACAAGTGGAAGCGCTGTGGAAATAGGCGATGAGGCTGCGTCATATCGCCGGCGCGGCGGAATTCGTCGCCGCGCATCCGCAAGTGATTCAAGAACAGCAAGCGCTGAGCCTGCCTGGTCAGTGGCAGGAAGTATTTGCTAACAGCCATCCCCTCCATCTGGAAATCGGCATGGGGCGGGGTCGTTTTTTGCTGTCTGCAGCCCAGGCGGAGCCGCAGATCAATTTTATCGGTCTGGAGCTGTGCGAGGAAGTAATTATGCAGGCGCTGCAGCGCTATCAGCAGCTGCCGGAGAACATCCGTATTCTATGGCTGAACGCTCAGCTGCTGGATCAGGTGTTCGCGCCGGGTGAGATCGCCAAAATTTATCTTAATTTCCCCGATCCCTGGCCGAAAAACCGTCATGCCAAGCGCCGTCTCACCTGGGACGATTATTTGCAGAAATACCGCCGGGTTTTAACTGCTGCCGGTACGCTGCGTTTCAAGACCGATAATCCGCAGCTGTTCGATTGGTCGCGGGCGCGTTTTGCCGCCAATGGCTGGGAACCGCTGACGCTGTCGCATGATTTGCCGCTGGAAGAGTCGGGTATCATCAGCGAATACGAGGCTAGATACCGCCGGCTGGGGCAGCCGATCTGCTGCGGCGAATGGCGGCGTCCAGAGCTGCAGGATGGCGGCGGACAGGAGCATACGGCATTAAATATAATAGAAGAGGATTCGCGATAAAGAAAGGAAGAACAGCATGGAATATATCAGCACCAGAGGGCGGAGCGCCGCGGCTTCGGCGGCAGCAGCGATCGTGCAGGGAATAGCCGATGACGGGGGCCTGTTCGTCCCGGCGTCGCTGCCGTCTTATTTCCCGCCGCAGCTGGCGGAGATGGATTACTGCAGCCTGGCGAAGCAGATCTTCGAGCTTTATTTAAGCGATTTCAGCGCCGGGGATATCTCGCAGATCGTCGATGAGGCGTACAGCCCGGCCGGTTTCCCTGACGGAGCGGTGGCTACAGTCAGCCTGGATAATACGGAAGTCCTGGAGCTGTGGCACGGACCGACCTCTGCTTTCAAAGATATGGCCTTGCAGGTGCTGCCGCGGCTGTTGGTCAAGTCGCTGAGCAAAACCGGCGGCGACAAGGAGATTATCATCCTGGTCGCCACCTCCGGCGATACCGGTACCGCCGCCCTGGAAGGTTTCCGCGATGTGCCGCATACGCAGATCACCGTCTTTTATCCCAAGCAGGGAGTTAGTGCGATTCAGGAGCTGCAGATGGTCACTACCGGCGGCAGCAATACCTGCGTGATTGGGGTTGATGGTAATTTTGATGATTGCCAAAACGGAGTTAAGCTGATCTTCGGCGATAAACAATTAGCCGCGCAGATGGCTGCCCGCGGCCAGTATTTTTCCTCAGCTAATTCGATTAACTGGGGCAGATTGTTGCCGCAGATCGTCTATTATTTCTACGGCTATGGGCGCATGGTCGCTAAAAAGAAGATCGCCTGGGGAGATGCGATCGATATTGCTGTTCCTACCGGCAATTTCGGCGATATTCTCGCCGGCTGGTATGCGATGAAGATGGGTTTGCCGGTGCATCAGTTTATTTGCGCCTCTAACTGCAATAATGTCCTGACCGACGCTTTAGAAAAAGGCGTTTATGACCGCCGCCGTCCTTTCCATAAAACGATCAGCCCTTCTATGGATATTCTTATTTCCAGCAACTTCGAGCGCTTTATCTTCGATATCAGCGGCAATGATAGCGCCTATACTGCCGCAGCTTTTGAACAGCTGCGCGACGAAGGTATTTTTACTATCAGCGATAGCTTGCGCGCAAGGTTTGCGGCGCAAATGCGCGGCGGTTATGCTGATGAAGATAGCTGCCGGGCTACGATTAAGCGAGTCTTTGAGCAGTACCGCTATCTGCTCGATCCGCATAGCGCCGTAGCTTATCAGGTTGCGGATCAGCTGCGCGGCAAGGACGCTCCGCCGCTGCTGCTGGTGTCTACTGCCAGCCCATATAAATTCCCCGCGGCCGTCTTGGATGCTCTGGGTAAACTGCCCCAGGATAAAGGAGAATTAGAGCTGCCGGCCTATCTCAATCAGCTGAGCGGAATGCCGATCCCGCCGAATCTGGCGGTATTAGGCGAACTGCCTATCCGTCATCAGCAGGTTTGCGCTAAGGATGCGATGGAGACTGCGGTCATTGCCCATTTGGGATTACAATAGAGAGACCTTATCTCTTCCGCCTTACTAGGCGGATAGACATTATGGTTCTATATAACTATATATCTATAATTTATGATAAAAAAGGAACTCGGCTAAATGCTGCCATGCTAAAGCCAGAGTTCCTTTTTGTTTGGATTTGCTGAAGTTCAAAGCTGGATGATTGCTGCAAATATTTCTCCTAGCGAGCAAAAATTTTCTTATCAAAACTCTTGACAGCCTCATTCTCGCAGCGTATAATTTTACCGTTATTTTAATATTCATATAATTTAAGCTGTTTGGTTTGGGTCGTGGGATGTGGGCGACTGGAATACCAAACACTTTTTTTATGATTAGGGGAGGGTGCAGATATGACCAAATACATCTTTGTTACCGGCGGAGTTGTTTCCGGACTGGGAAAAGGCATTACAGCAGCATCTCTAGGCCGTTTGCTAAAACAGCGGGGGCTCAAGATAGCTGCGCAGAAGCTCGACCCCTATATCAATGTTGACCCTGGCACCATGAGCCCTTATCAGCATGGAGAGGTATTTGTGACTGATGATGGCGCCGAGACAGATCTTGACCTAGGGCATTATGAACGGTTTATCGATGAGGAGTTGAACAAATATTCTTCACTGACTTCTGGCCGCGTCTACTGGAATGTGCTCAATAAAGAGCGCCGCGGTGAATATCTGGGCGCTACAGTGCAGATTATCCCCCATATTACCGATGAGATCAAAAGCTTTATCCATAATGTCGGATCAGCTACCCAGGCTGATGTCGTTATCACCGAGGTTGGCGGAACCATTGGCGATATTGAGGGGCAGCCCTTTATTGAGGCCATCCGTCAGATGGCTTTGGAGCAGCCGCAGGATTGTTTATTTATTCATGTTACTTTGGTCCCTTATATTAGCAGTTCCGGCGAACATAAATCAAAACCCACTCAACATTCGGTTCGGGAATTGCAGGGGATGGGCATCTCTCCGGATATTATCATTATGCGGGCATCAGAGCCTATTCAGGAGGGGATCAAAGAAAAGATCTCGCTTTTTTGCAATGTGAAACCAGATTGTGTGTTTGAGAATACTACTGTTCCGGTGCTTTATCAGGTGCCGATAATGCTTGAAGAACAACATTTTTCTGATATCGTTTGCCGTGAGTTGGGGTTGACTACTCCAGCAGCTGATTTGAGTGATTGGCGGCAGATGCTGGAGAGGATCGCTAACCGTCCGCGCCATACGAGGATCGCTATTGTTGGCAAGTATGTGCAGTTTCATGATGCCTATCTATCAGTGATGGAGGCCCTTAAGCATGGTGGATACGCTAATGGCGCAGTGGTGGATATTGATTGGATCGATTCCGAATATTTGACAGAGAATAATTATCAGCAACAACTGGCTGCTTGCGATGGTATTTTGGTCCCAGGAGGCTTTGGTGACCGCGGTATTGAGGGGATGATCCTAGCGGCACGTTATGCCCGAGAGCATGATAAACCTTATTTGGGTATCTGCCTGGGGATGCAGATTGCAGTGATCGAGTTTGCTCGTCATGTCTGCGGTATAGCAGACGCACACTCTGGGGAATTCGCTCCCGAGGGAGAGCATAAAGTGATCGATTTTATGCCCGGACAAAATGAAGAGATCGATAAGGGAGGCACTATGCGCTTAGGCAGCTATCCTTGTGAGGTGAAGCCAGGTAGCCTGATGGAGAAGGCCTATGGTCAGCCGCTGATTCATGAGCGCCACCGTCACCGCTATGAATTCAATAATGATTACCGGCAGTTGATGGAGGAACAGGGGCTGCTGATTTCCGGTGTTTCCCCTGATGGAAATATCGTAGAGACAGTGGAAAACCCTTCCTGCCGCTTCTTTATTGGCGTCCAGTTCCATCCGGAATTCAAAAGCAGACCTAACCGTGCTCATCCCTTATTTGCTGCACTGGTTCAAGCTGCATTGGCATAATGTCTTTTATCTGTTATAAGACCCCATGAGCTAGCTCATGGGGTCTTGATTTATCAAAACAGCGTGTGGCTAATAGTTTACATCAATCCCAGTTCCTCTTTAAGACAAATGATGCGGTATATCGATTGATCCAGTCTGCGTTCACTGATAGTACCATTATTAACTGCTTCCAGCAGTTGATTGTAATGAGTGAGAAAATCGCTGCTGCACAACATGTCATTGCCTGCAAGCACTGCCGCGACTGCCGGAGAAGTTTCGCCGGTATATTGCTTGATAGCGCCCATCACCAGATCGTCAGTAATTATTACGCCCCGGAAGCCCAGCTCATCGCGGAGGATTTGATGTACTTCCGGCGAGAGGGAGGCCGGCATATCTTCATCCATGCAGGCTACGATATTATGCGAGACCAGCACCATCGAGGCGCCGGCATCTATGCCCGCCTGGAAGGGCAGGAAATCATTATTCTGGAAGCTTTCATAGCTTCTGTTATCATAGGCCAGGCCGCTATGGGTATCGCTGTTATTGCCATAGCCGGGGAAATGCTTAAGCACTGAGCCGATCTGCGCTTCGTTCATCGTCTCGACTACACAGCTGACATAGTCGGCGGTTGCCGCCGCATCCCGGCCGGTAGTGCGGTAATAGATGTAATCCTCGGAGTTGGTAGAAACATCGCAGACCGGAGCAAAATTGAGATTCAGCCCCAGGCTCAGCAGCAGCTGAGATTTTTCCGCAGCGTCGGCGCGCACCGCCTCCAGACCGCCGGAACTGAGCAGATCCTGCGGCGAGGGGAAAGGCAGCTCGCGGTATTGGCTGTAATAGCTGACGCGGTTGACTGTGCCGCCCTCTTCGTCAACGCCCATCAGCAGCGGCAGTTTGGCTACTGCCTGGCACTGTTCGGTCAGAGCAGTGAAAGCAGCGGGGTCGCGGTCGGCGAAATCATTGGCAAAGAAGATAAAGCCGCCCGGCTGATATTGTTCGGCCAGGGTCAGCGGTTCCGCCTCGGGAAAGCGGGCGATGAAAAGCTGAGCTGCCTTCTCCTCGACAGACAGCGAATTGATAATCGCCGGAATACGCAGGCAGTCCTCCTGTACTGCCAGCATCATTTTCACGTTGCGGGAAGGGTCAAAGCTCTCGGTGGCCGTGCCGTCATAATGAAGCAGGCCGCAGCCGCCTACCAGCAGGCAGAGAGTAAGTAGAGAAATAATAATATGTTTTTTCATAAGCCCATTATAGCTGTTGTTTTGACAATAGTCAAATATTTGTCGCTTTCTCCCGCGCTGCGGCGAAGAAAAGGGTTTTGCGCCGCCTGGTCCGAATTATAGAACAATCAGCTGCCGGTCATGAAGCTTGGCGGAGGCCGGCAGCCATATTTTATAGGAGCAATATTATGACGATTAACCTTGCCAACGCCGCTGGGAAAAAACGCTGGATTAAGCGTCTGGTTATCATCGCTTTGGTCTTGATCGCCTTGCTGGCGGCGGCGCTGCTGATTATCAATAATACTGTGCTGGCCGCAAGCGAACGGATTGTTTCCGAGGAAGAGGCGGCGCAGTGGCAGGCCGACTGCATTTTGGTGCTGGGAGCCGGTGTGGATGATGATGGCGAGCCGAACCTGATGCTGCGCGACCGTCTGAACAAAGGCATTGAGCTGTATCAGGCAGGAGCTGCTCCAAAGCTGCTGATGAGCGGCGATCATGGCAGTGAAGGATATGACGAGGTCAATGTGATGAAGGATTTCGCCCTCAATGCCGCGGTGCCCTCGGCGGATGTATTTATGGATCACGCCGGTTTTTCCACTTATGACAGCCTCTATCGAGCCCGGGATATTTTTCAGGCCGAGCGGCTGATTATTGTCTCTCAGCGTTATCATTTGCCGCGGGCGCTGTATATTGCCGAGCGCTTGGGCCTGGAGGCCTGCGGCGTGGCGGCGGAAGATATCGCCTATGCCGGACAGGAATTCCGCGATCTGCGCGAGGTGCTGGCGCGTTGCAAGGATTTCTGTCAGTGCCTGCTGCTGCCGCAGCCGGCGCTGCTGGGTGAGACACTCCCGGTTTCCGGCAATGGCGATATAACTAATGACTAACCGCCGGGGAGTGCGAGAGCCGATGAGTCAAAAATGGCGGGAACAGCTGCATCGCTGGTGGGCTGGTGGCGCTGAACAGGCGCTCACCAGCTGTTTTATCGTGGTGATGCTGACGGTTTTTCCCTGCTTTTGCGGTTGGTCGGGGTACAGCGATATTACCCGCAGCAAATACTGTTTTCTGCTGGCGGCAACGCTGCTTTACCTGCTGGCTTTGGCGCTGTGCCGCCTGCGCCGCGGCGGCTGTTCGCTGCGGCGGATAGGCGGGCTGTGGCGGCGGCTTTCGGCTGCCCAGCGTCTGCTGGCAGGCTATGGGCTGCTGCTGATCCTCTCAGCGCTCGCCTCTCCCTATCCTCAGCTGGTTTGGTGGGGCGGAGGACGCTATGAGGGGCTGCTGACCATGCTCGTTTATCTGGCGATTTTTATGGCGGTCTCGACTTGGGGCCGCTTTCGGCCCGGATATTTGTATCTGCTGCTGATCCCGGTCGGGCTCAATATTATCCTCTCCCTCCTGCAGCTGCAGGGAGGCAATCCCTTAGGGCTTTATCCCAGCTATTATGATTATTTCGACGGCAATGTGCTTTACAGCGGTCAATTCTTGGGTACTATCGGCAATACCGGGCTGCTGAGCGCCTTTTTTTGCCTGGCGGTGCCGGCGATGCTTTGCTATGCAGTCCGCGAGCGCGCCGACCGGCGCGCAGCCGCTTTGCTGGCCGGGGCAGTGGTCGCGGCATTGATTATGTTCCGCTCCGGCGTGGCGGCAGGTTTGGTGGCGCTGCTTCTCACCGCATTGATCATCATAGCGCTGTTGCTGTCGGGACGGCGGCTGCGCTGGCTCTATCTGTTATTGCTGCTGCTCCTGCTGGCTGTTGGTTTATGCTGGCTGTCCGCCTATGACGGTGAGCCGGAGGGTTTGTTCGGCGAGGCGGCAGCGATTGTACAGGGTGAGGCTGACGGCAGCTTCGGCTCCGGCCGGCTGGCGATATGGCAGGAGACTGTGGAGCTGATCGGGGAGCGGCCGCTGCTCGGAGGCGGGCCGGATACGCTGGGCGAACGCTTGGACTTTTATTTTACCCGCGAAAGCGATGGACGGGACAGCGGCTACCGCACCAAGGTCGATACAGCGCATAATGATTATCTCAATATCGCCGCCAATATCGGTCTGCCGGCATTGGCGCTTTATGTGTTGGCGCTGCTGAGCTCGCTGTATGGATGGGTAAAGCATTGCCGCAGCACAGCGGTGCTGGTTTGCGGCGCGGCGGTGCTGTGTTATAGTATCCAGATTTTCTTCAGCTTCAGCCTCTGCATTACTGCGCCGCTGTTTTGGATCTTTTGGGGTCTGCTGGAGAGTGCTTTGAAGCAACAGAAAAACGCCCGCTGACGCGGGCGTTTTTCTGTTGGATTTTTTTAAATATCGGTATAGCCGGGATCCTGCGGTATAATCAGTGTAGCGATGATATAGACGAGGATGCCCGGAAAGGCTGCGGTAAATACTGATAACAGCACATAAGCCAGACGGATAACGGTGGGATCGACGTTAAAATATTCGGCTAGGCCTCCGCAGACGCCAGCGATCATGCGATTGCCGGTAGAACGGTAAAGCTTTTTGGCGGCAGCCATGATAATCCACCCCCTTACTCACTCAGTATAGCATAGGGGAGATTAAAAACCAAGGCGCAAAAGTTTAATATTTTTTTAATAATCCCCGCCCCACTCAGGGCTAGCGCTGATTTTGCCGCCGTTTATTTGGCCTGTTTTTTGCTCCAGCTATCCTTGAGCGAAACAATGCGGTTGAATACCGGACGCTTGGCAGTGCTGTCGGGGTCTTTGGCGAAATAGCCGGTGCGCATAAACTGATACGGCACTCCGACTTCGGCCTGAGCCAGCGATGCTTCCACCACGGCGTGCTCCGGAATCACCAGACTGTCCGGATTGATGAAATCGGTGAAATCCTCGCCATCTTCCACATCATCGGGATTGCTTTTGGTGAACAGGTGGTCGTAGAGGCGAATCTCGGCAGGAACGGCGGTGGCGGCGTCTACCCACTGGATAGTGCCTTTGACCTTTTTGCCGCTGGTGTCATTGCCGCTGCGGGTAGCAGGATCATAGCTGCAATGCAGTTCAATGATTTGTCCGGACTCGTCTTTGATTACTTCGTCGCAGCGGATGATATAGGCGTATTTGAGCCGCACCTCGCCGCCGGGAACGAGACGGCGGAAGCCCTTCACCGGTTCTTCCATGAAGTCGCCTCTTTCGATATAGAGCTCACGGGAGAAAGATATTGGCCGTTCGCCGCGCCCTTCGGCAGCCGGATTATTCTCCGCCATCATGGTCTCGCTTTGGCCTTCGGGATAATTGGTGATAACGATTTTCAGTGGATCAAGAATCGCCATCGCCCGGTCGGCGCGCAGATTGAGATCCTCTCTGACGCAGAATTCCAGCTGGCTAAATTCAACCATGGAGTTGGCCTTGGAGACGCCGATCATGGTGCAAAAATTGCGGATAGCTGCAGCAGGATAGCCGCGGCGGCGCATTCCGGCCAGGGTGGGCATCCGCGGATCGTCCCAGCCGCGCACATAATTGCCCTCGACCAGGCGGCGCAGCTTGCGCTTGCTCATCACCGTGTAGGTGATATTAAGACGAGCGAACTCAATCTGGCGGCTCTTGCAGGGCACATCGCAGTTGGCGATGACCCAGTCGTAGAGCGGGCGGTGATCCTCGAATTCCAGCGAGCACAGCGAATGGGTGATGCCTTCGATCGCATCTTCCAGCGGGTGGGCGAAATCGTACATCGGATAAATGCACCATTGCTTGCCGGTGCGGTGATGCTCCATATGATTGATGCGGTAGATGACCGGGTCGCGCATATTAAAATTCGGCGAGGCCAGGTCGATCTTAGCGCGCAGGGTCATGGCGCCGTTGGCAAATTCTCCGGCGCGCATTCTGGCGAAAAGATCAAGGCTCTCCTCGATCGGCCGGTCGCGGTAAGGACTGGTGGCCGGATGGGACAGATCGCCGCGCATGGTTTTGAATTCATCGGGCGAGAGCTCGCAGACATAAGCCAGCCCTTTTTTGATCAGCTCGACCGCATATTGGTACATCTGCTCGAAATAATCGGAGGCGAAAAAGAAGCGGTCGCCCCAGTCATAGCCGAGCCAGTGAATGTCGTTTTTAATAGCGTCGACGAATTCGACGTCTTCCTTGGTAGGATTGGTATCGTCCATGCGCAGATTGCACAAGCCGCCGTATTCTTCGGCGGTAGAAAAATCGATAAAGATCGCCTTAGCATGTCCGATATGCATATAGCCGTTCGGTTCGGGCGGGAAACGGGTATGGATTTTCCGGTCGAAGCGGCCGGAGGCGAGATCTTCGTTGATGATAGCATTGATAAAATTATTGGTTGGCAATGCGTCAAAATTCTGCGTCATTATTTTATCCTCCCCAAAGTTCTACCCCTTATTTTAACCTTATAATAATAAATATACAAGTTTTTTTCGCAAAATACTTGTCCGGTAGCTGCCGCCTATCCGGCTAAATGCTCGAGAAGGATTTTGAGGCCGCTGCCGATCAGCAGCCCGCCGCCGCAGATGACGGCGTATCTGCGTACATAGCGTCCTAACCGCTGCCCCAGCGCGGTTCCCAGCAGACAACAAATGACGGTCACTCCGCCGATAATCAGCGCGGCGCGGCAGATGTCGGTCTGCAAAGCGGCGAAGCCGACGCCGACGATCAGCGCGTCTACGCTGGTAGCGAGCGCTTGGAGCAGCAGGACGCTGCCCGGTAGGCGGCGACTGGCGGGCGGCGGATCAGGACGCCGCAGCTCTTGGACGCCGCTGCGGATCATTTTGCCGCCGATTGCCGTAAGCAGCAGGAAGGCCAGCCAATGCCCGACCGTGCCGATCAGCCCTGCCAGGCTGCCTCCTGTCAGATAGCCCAGGATGGGCATCAGCGCCTGCGCCAGACCAAAAACCAGGGCGGTGGCCAAATGTTGCCGCAGTCCGCCGTGATAAACGAGGCCGTTGCTGATCGCCAGCGCAGCGGCGTCCATGGATAAAGACAGTCCGATCAGGATCAAAGAAAAGGCGCTCATGCTATACCCCTCCTGGGAATCAACTAACTTCAGTCTATGCGCCCTGCGGCAGGATTTTGCCTCGGACGCAGCGGCAAAAATATCCGTCTAAATCTTGACGTATAACAGGAAAGCGGGAGAGTGCGGAGAATAATAGTAGTTTAGAATAATTTTTTGTTTTTTCATCTAATGGCGCAGGACAGCCGACGAATGGGCTGTCAGCGCAGCAGAGAGCAACGGCGGGTTAGGCCTTGCCGCCGCCGGTAAATTATTCGCAGATTAATCAAATTCAAAAAAGGTGGGTTGGATATGCTCAAGCGGGATGATATTATTGCGATGGCCAAAGACGCCAAAGTAGAATTTATTCGTCTCCAGTTTACCGATATTCTCGGTGTAATGAAAAATGTCGCGATTACTGTATCGCAGTTAGAGAAAGCGCTGGATAATGAATTGATGTTTGACGGCTCGTCGATCGACGGCTTTGTCCGCATCGAAGAAAGCGATATGTATCTCTATCCCGATTATAATACCTGGAGCATCGTCCCCAGCACTGGTTTTGACCAGCATACGGCACGGATGATCTGCGATATCTATACTGATTCCGGCGAGCCTTTTGTCGGCGACCCCCGTTATGTGCTGCGCCGGGCGATTGACGAGGCGGCTAAGATGGGCTTTACCGTTAATATGGGGCCGGAGGCAGAGTTCTTCCTCTTCCATACCGATGAGAAGGGCCGTCCGACTCTGGAGACCAATGACCAGGCTTCCTATTTCGATTTGGCGCCGGTGGACTTGGGCGAAGCGGCGCGCCGCGATATGGTGCTATATCTGGAATCAATCGGTTTTGAGATCGAGGCCTCGCATCATGAGGTAGCGCCGGGCCAGCATGAGATCGATTTTAAATATATGGATGCTTTGAAGACCGCCGACTATGTGCAGATCTTCAAATATGTCGTGCGCCGGGTCGCCAAGCGCCACGGGCTGCATGCCACCTTTATGCCCAAGCCGGTTTTTGGCATCGCCGGCTCCGGTATGCATGTCAACCAGTCGCTGACCAAAGACGGCAAGAACGCCTTTTATGATCCTGATGGAGTCAACGGCCTTTCCACTACGGCCTATCAATACTTGGCCGGCCTGCTGCACCATGCCCGCGCCTTGACCGCGATTACTAACTGCACGGTCAATTCCTATAAGCGTTTGGTTTCCGGCTATGAGGCGCCGGTCTATGTGGCCTGGGCGGGCAAGAACCGCTCGCCGCTGGTTCGCGTGCCGGCTAAACGGGGCAATTCAACCCGTATGGAGCTGCGTTCTCCTGATCCGGCCTGCAATCCCTATTTGGCTTTCGCAGCGATGATCCGCGCTGGTTTGGACGGCATCAAAAAGCAGATGACTCCGCCGGATCCGGTAGAGCTGAATATTTTCCATATGAGCGAAGCGCAGCGTAATGACTATAAGCTGGAGCTGCTGCCCAGTTCGCTGGCTGAGGCGATCGAGGTGATGCGCCGCAGCGAGCTGATGCGCGATACCCTGGGAGATCATATATTTAATTGCTTTATTGAAAATAAGCTGCAGGAATGGGATGAATACCGGGTGCAGGTAACAGACTGGGAAATGGAGCGTTATCTCAATAAGTTTTAAGCCCGGTCCGATAACAATCTGGCTGTCGTAAAGGCGGAAAGGGGGCTTACCGATGCGTTTTGCAAAGATGCATGGCTTAGGCAATGATTTTGTGATGGTCAATGGTTTCAGCGAACAGCTGCCCGAGGATCTTAATGCGCTGGCCCGCGCGGTCTGCGACCGCCATTTGGGGATCGGCGCCGATGGGCTGATAGTCCTGGCTCCACCGCAGAATCAGCAGGCGGCGGCGCGCTTTCTGATCTATAACGACGACGGATCGCAGGCGGAGAGCTGCGGCAACGGCCTGCGCTGCGCCGCCTTGTTCGCCCGGCGCGAAGGTTTGGTGACTGAGGATACCTTTACCTTTGAGCTGATTAACGGCGTGGCGCGCCCGTCCATTTTAGGCGCGGATATTGTGCGGGTGGATATGGATCAGCCGCGCTTGGCGCCGGCGCAGATTCCGGCGCAGTTCAGCGGAGAGCAGGTGATCAGCCAGCCATTGCGGGTCGGCGCGGCGACCTATGACGTCACCTTGGTGTCAATGGGGAATCCGCACTGCGTTATTTTTGTCAATGATCCGGAGCATTTCCCCGTGCGGGAGATCGGACCGCTGATCGAGACTCATCCCGCCTTTCCGCAGAAAACTAATGTCGAATTCATCAAGGTCTTAAAATCCGATCAATTACAGATGCGGGTCTGGGAGCGCGGCTGCGGCGAAACCCTGGCCTGCGGCACCGGCGCCTGTGCGGCGACAGTAGCCGCATATCTGAACGGCTACACCGGCCGCAGCACCGAGGTGCTGCTGCGCCACGGATCGCTGCAAATCGATTGGGCGCAAGACGGACATGTTTATTTGACCGGCCCGGCTGCTCTGGTGGCCGAGGGAGAATATCTGCTATAACAGGGAACCCGCAATATATAGACAATATATTGATCGATATTTAACAGCTGCCAAGAAAATATTAAGTGGAGGTTTAATCGCATGAAAGAGCTTGCCAAGAGAGTACAGCAAATACCACCTTATCTGTTCGCTGATATCGAGCGGAAAATCGATGAAGCCAAGCAGGCCGGTAAGGATATTATCAGCCTCGGCATCGGCGATCCTGATCTGCCTACCCCCGATAATATTATCGAGGAACTGTGCCGCACCGCTTATGATCCGGTGAATCATCAGTACCCTTCTTCTCAGGGGATGTTGTCCTTCCGCCAGGCGGTAGCGGATTTTTATGCCCGTCGTTTCGGCGTTCAGGATCTTAACCCGAAAAATGAGGTCTGCACGCTGATCGGCTCCAAAGAGGGTATCGCTAATATCAACTACTGCTTTGTCGACCCCGGCGATATTAACCTGATTCCAGATCCTGCTTATCCGGTTTATGCTACCGCTACCATGATGGCCGGCGGCTTTAGCTATCCGCTGCCGCTGAAGCCGGAGAACGGCTTCCTGCCTCAGTTCGAGCTGATCCCGGACGGCATCGCCGACCGCGCCAAGCTGATGTGGCTCAACTATCCGAACAATCCTACCGGCGCAGTAGCTGATCTGGGCTTTTTTGAAGAAGCAGTGGCCTTCGCGAAAAAACATGATATTTTGATCTGTCATGACAATGCCTACTCCGAGATGACCTACGACGGCTACGTCGCGCCGAGCATCCTGCAGATCCCCGGCGCCAAAGATGTCGCAGTGGAGTTCGGTTCCTGCTCCAAGCCGTTTAATATGACCGGCTGGCGGATCGGCTTCGTCGTCGGCAATGCTGCGGCGGTTACCGCGCTGACCACCTATAAATCCAATGTCGACAGCGGCGCTTTCCAGGCAGTGCAGTATGCCGGTATTGCCGGTCTTAATCACCCGGAGGAGATCGTCGCCGCGTCCCGCGCTAAATATGCGGCCCGCCGTGATATCCTGGTTGGCGGACTGAATGATATGGGCTGGGAGCTGGCTTATCCTAAAGGCACCTTCTATGTCTGGGCTCCGGTGCCGAAGGGCTATACCTCCGGCTCTTTCGCAGAATTTATTTTGGACAAGGCCGAGGTAGTCATCACCCCCGGCGCTGGTTATGGCCCGGCCGGCGAGGGCTTCTTCCGCGCGACCTTGACTACGGAAGAGAACCGTATGGCTGAGGCGATCGCCAGAATGAAAAAAGTACTGGGACGGGTGGAATTTTAATTTCACCGCGCAGCATAATAAATTAAGCTAAAATAAGGGCAGAACAGCTATTGAGGTGGACTATGCTCGGAATAGGGAACAAGCGTCCGGCAGCGGATGCGGAGGCGCGCCTCCATCAGCAAAGGAAAAAAGTGGGTGTCGCCTTTGGCGGCGGCGGCCTGAAAGGCTCGGCGCATGTGGGCGTGCTCCAGGTGCTGGCGGAGCATAATATTCCGATCGATTTTGTCGCCGGCACTTCTATCGGTGCAGCTGTGGCTGCCCTTTATGCGTCCGGCTATGATTGGAAGATGCTGGATTTTCTGTTCAATGAATATGATATTGATTCTGCGCTCAAGGTGCGGCCGAACCGGAAGGGGCTGATCCCGGCGGATAAGTATACTGATATGATCCGCACCTGCACCAAGCGTAAGCGCATTGAGGAAATGGATATTCCGCTCAAAATAGTGGCGGTGGATCTGATCAGCTGGAAAAAAATTATTTTCGACCGCGGCGATACCGCTTTGGCGGTGCGGGCGAGCTCGGCAATTCCCGGCATCTTTACTCCGGTGCCGATGGGAGATATGCTGCTGGTAGACGGCTATATCCTCGATAACTGTCCCGGCGATGTGGTGCGGGCGATGGGCGCGGATGTGGTAATTGCCATTAGCCTTTATGCGCCGGATAAATCCGAGCCGGGCAATATTCTCGATATTGTCCACCGCTCTTTGGATATCGCGACTTCCAGCTTTCAGGAGATCGATGCCGATATCGTGCTGCGGCCGATACAGCGGCATATCAAGTCTTTAGATAAGAGCGGCCTTGCCGAATGCCGCGCCTGGGGCGAGCAATGCGCCCGGGAGCATATTGAAGAAATCATTGAGCTGGTAGGGAGTTGAAATTATGTCTATTGCCATTGCTCAGCTGCGGACGGCTTTGGCCGCTCCGCAGCTTAATCAACAGAAGATGCTGGAGCTGATCCAGCGCGCCCGTGCTGCTGGCGCGGAGACGATTATTTTTCCGGAGCTGTCTTTGTCCGGCTATCTGGCCGATCAGCTTGGACACAGCGCTGCTTTGGCTGCGGACTGCGCTGCTGCGGCGCGGCAAATTGCCGCATCTGCAGTGGGGATAGAAGTGATTTTCGGCTCCCTGGAGCATGACTGCGGCCGCAATTATAGCCGCATTTGGCTGGCGCGGAACGGAGAGCTGCTGGCTGCGCCGGCTTTGGCTGCGGATAATTGTTTCGTCAGCGCGCTGCTACCCCAGGCTAGCCCGAGCGCAGGGCGGACGCTGACGCTGCACTGGGGCGGACGGGAACACCGGGTTTTGCTGCTGCTGGGCGATTGGCGGGAGCAACTTTTGCCCAGGAGCGATGCGGAATTAGTGATCGCTCTCTCACCGCAGCCGCTGGCGCTGAACGACTGCCGTGCTCCGCGGCCGCAGACTGAGCTGCCGTTGATTCAAGTAGGCGGCGTGGGTCTGGTCAGCTTGGGCAAAACTAATTATCTGCTCTCCGGCCGCAGCTGCTTCTATGATGGACAGGGATGCCTGCTTGCTGCAGGGGAGCGTTTTGCCGAGGGTTTGTATATCTGGCAAGAAACAGGCGGGGAGATAGCCGCCGCAGCCACGGGAGAGGCGCTGCTGGCCGATGCTCTGGTCGCTGGAGCGGGAGAATTTTGCGCTTCGAT
>CALXQC010000029.1 GCA_944390435.1 uncultured Clostridia bacterium | reverse complement strand
ATTGCTGCTGCTGACGGCGGTTTATTTTCCGCGCCCGGCCCGGGAGAAAAAACCGCTGGTGCTGACCGCCCGCGCCAAGCGTCTCTATCTGGTTACAGCAGTGATTTTGCTGCTCTTGACTGCTGCGGTGTGGCTGATTCCGCTGCCCTGGCTGCAGGCACTGGCGCTATTGGCGTTATGCCTGCTGTCGCGCTTGGCGATGCTGCTGGCCAGTCTGCTGCTGACCCCGGTAGAGCAGGCGATTAATAATAGTTATCTCCAGGACGCCGCCCGCAAGCTGGCGGCGCTGCCTGCGCTGACTAAAATCGGCATTACCGGCAGCTACGGCAAGACCAGCACTAAGCTGATTATCGCCGGAGTTTTGGGTGAGAAATATCAGACTCTGGCTACTCCGGCCAGTTATAATACGCCGATGGGCGTTACGCGTACCGTCCGCGAGCTGCTGACGCCGGTGGACGAAATATTCGTTTGCGAGATGGGCGCTAAGCAAAAGGGCGATATCGATGAGCTGTGCCGCCTGGTTCATCCGACGATCGGTGTTTTGACCTCGATCGGCGAGCAGCATTTGGAGACTTTCGGCAGCCTGGAGACGATCATCGATACGAAGTTTGAGCTGATCGATAGCTTGCCTCCGGACGGTCTGGCGGTGGTCAATGGCGATAATCCCTATATTACGGCGAATTTAGACCGCGCCCGCTGCCGGGTTATCCGCTACGGGCTGCAGCCGGAGAATGATTACTGGGCCAGCGACATTCATTATGATGCCAAAGGCGTTTCATTCATCATGCATCATCAGCAAACGAGCGCGGAATTTTCCTCCTCTTTGCTGGGACAGCATATGATCAGCAATATTTTGGCGGCCCTGGCAGTAGCCGATCAGCTCGGCGTCACTATCCGCCAAATGCAGCGGGCAGTCAAGGCGTTGCCGCCGATTGAGCACCGGCTGCAGCTGCGTCCGGCAGGCGATTATCTGATCATTGACGACGCGTTTAATTCCAATCCAGCCGGCGCCGCAGCAGCGCTGGAAGTTTTAGCCGCCTTCGGCGCAGGAAAGAAAATCATCATCACTCCCGGCATGGTTGAACTGGGCGAACGCCAGTATCAGCTCAATTATGAGCTGGGCGAGCAGATGGCTAGGGTCTGCGATGAGATTATCCTGGTGGGCAAAAAGCATAGCCAGCCGTTATTCGATGGGGTGGCGGCAGCCGGCTATCCGTCCGAGCATCTCCGGGTGGCGGCGGATCTTAATGAAGCGCGCCGGATGCTGGCCCAATTGGTCGAGCCGGGCGCGGTAGTATTGTTTGAGAATGATTTGCCTGATACTTATAATGAATAAGGTGGGATAATATGAACGAGCAAGCGAAGAACGAACAGCTGCGAATCAATGTCGGCGTGATTTTTGGCGGTAGATCAGTAGAGCATGAAGTGTCGATCATCTCGGCTCATCAGGCCATCGCTGCGCTCGACAGCGTCAAATACCGGGCGGTGCCGATTTATATCTCCAAGGAAGGCCAGTGGTACAGCGGCGATGTCCTGCTTGATCTGAAGGCCTTCAAAAATATGCCGCAGCTGCTTAAGGATGCGATACCGATCGAAATCTCAGCTAACTATGGCCAAAAGGAGCTGTTTAGCCGCGGGAGCGGATTGTTTAAGAAGCCCTGGAGCGAGCATATCGACGTCGCTTTGCCGGTAGTTCACGGCACCAGCGTCGAGGACGGCTGCCTGCAAGGTCTGCTGGAGACGGCAGGCATCCCCTATGCCGGACCGGGAGTATTAGGTTCGGCGGTAGGTATGGATAAAATTATGATGAAGGGTGTGCTCCGCGAGGCGGGTCTGCCGGTGGTTGATTACCGCGCCTACGCCTTGCACCAGTGGCAGGAAGACGAGGAAGCCCTGTTGGCTGATATCGAGCAGGCTTTTGCCTATCCTTTAGTAATCAAGCCGGCTAATCTTGGTTCGTCGATCGGCATTACTTTAGTCAACGAGCCGGAACAACTGCGTGATGCAGTAGAACTGGCCTTTTCCTTCAGCACCAGGGTGATTGCTGAGCTGGCGGTCACACCGCTCAGAGAGATCAACTGCGCAGTGCTGGGCGCTCCGGGAGAGCTGATCACCTCGCGCTGTGAGGAGCCGAAAGCCTGTGATGAAATATTATCCTTCGCCGATAAATATCTGGCGTCGTCGAGCAAGGGCATGAGCGGAGCTAAGCGCCGTCTGCTGGATGATGGGCCGGAACTGACCGCGAAAATCGAGGACTATGCGGCGCGGGCCTTTACCGCGCTGGACTGTCGCGGCGTCTGCCGGGTAGATTTCCTGCTCAATGCCGCCTCCGGCGAGCTGTATGTTAATGAGCTTAATACTATCCCCGGTTCTTTGTCGTTCTATCTTTTTGAGCCGGCCGGTATCTCTTTTAGCGAGCTGGTAGACCGGCTGGTCCGGCTGGCCTTGGAGCGCAAGCGGATGCAGGAACGGCTGACTACCGTCTATACTTCCAATATTCTGGCTCAAGGTGGCTTCAAGGGGAAAAAATAGGCTTCCGGGAGTGATGCTATGGAAACGCAGGTCGGCTATTATCTGGCCTTCAACGCCCTGTATAAACTGAATAGCAGCAATGTCCTGCGCCTCCTGGAAGGTTTCGGCGGCGATGCCGCCGCGGCTTGGCAGTCGCCGCAGCAATGGGATCGCTGGGTGCGCTGGACGCCGAAGCTGAAGGAAGATGTGCTGCGTCAGCACCAGACTATCGATCCCGTACGGCTATACAGCGATTATTTGGCTGCCGGCTGCGGCTTGACTTGGCTGGGCGCCGACGATTATCCGGCGGCGCTGGCGGAGATTTTTGACCCGCCGCTGGTGCTGTTTTACCGCGGTTCACTGCCCTCTCCGGAGGAATTGGCCCTGGCGCTGATCGGCTCGCGCCGCGCTACGCCCTACGGGCATCAGGTAGCGGAAATTTTCGCACGCGACCTAGCCTATCAGGGGATCTGGATTATCAGCGGCATGGCTCGCGGCATCGATAGCATCTGCCACCGCGGCGCTCTTTCCGCCGGCGGCAAAACCCTGGCGGTTTTGGGCAGCGGTATTGATGTCATCTATCCGCGGGAAAACGAAAAACTTTATTATGAAATTTGCGATCACGGCGCTGTCGTCAGCGAATTTCCTTTGGGAATGGCTGCCTTAGCGCAGAATTTTCCCCGCCGCAATCGCATCATCAGCGGGCTGGCGCAGGGCGTAGTGGTGATCGAGGCCGCTTTGAACAGCGGCACCATGCACACGGTTAATCATGCGCTGGAACAGGGAAAAGATGTTTTTGCCGTACCAGGGCCGATTACCAGCCAATACAGCAAGGGCACCAATCAGCTGATCCGCGAATGTCCCAGCATGGTCATGGCAACCTGCGCCGAAGATATTTGGCGGCGGTATATGGATACGCCGATGAAGCAATGGACGAGCCGTTCCGCGGAGCGCGCCGCACAGCCGGCGGCGGATAAAAAGAACGCCGGCGAGCAACAATTATTACAGATTCTGCAAACGCCGTATCAGTTTGACCAGCTGGCCGGCATGAGCGAGCTGGGGCTCACTACCGCCCAGCTGGCATCCTTGTTGACTATTTTAGAGATCAAAGGGCTGATCCGCCAGCTGCCGGGCAAATATTATCAAACAGTGGTCAAAAACATCAAATAGCTGTCACAATCTTGGTTTATTATTACTAATAGCCGCCGAAAGGAAGAAAATACATGAAGACGCTGATTATCGTAGAGTCTCCAACTAAGGCCAAAACTATCGAACGCTTTTTGGGCAAAAATTATGTGGTCAAACCATCAATGGGGCATATCCGCGATCTGCCGAAAAGCACCATGGGCGTGGATATAGAGCATAATTTCGAGCCGCATTATATCACTATCCGCGGCAAAGGCGATGTGATTAAGGTTTTGCGCGACGAAGCGAAAAAGGCTAACCGCATTCTGCTCGCCTCCGACCCCGACCGAGAGGGCGAGGCTATCGCCTGGCATTTGCGGGAATATTTGCATCTGGAAGATGAGAAATGCCGGATCACCTTTAATGAAATTACCGATAAAGCGGTCAAGGCTGCGGTAGCCGCTCCCCGCGAGATCGATATTGATAAAGTAGAAGCGCAGCAGGCACGGCGTATTCTTGACCGCCTAGTGGGCTATGAAATCAGCCCGCTGCTGTGGAAAAAGGTCAAAAAAGGGCTCTCCGCCGGCCGCGTGCAGTCGGTGGCGGTGCGCTTGATCTGCGATCGAGAGGCAGAGATCAAGGCCTTTGTCCCGGAAGAGTATTGGAATATTTTCGCGTATTTGCAGTCCGGCAAAAATGAATTAGTGGTCAAGCTGGTCAAGATCAAAAACAAGAAAGCTCATCTGCCCAATAAAGAAGCGGTGGACGAGGTTCTGGCACGGCTGCATAATGCCCAGTACCAAGTGGCATCGGTCACCGTTAAAGCTAAAAAACGCCAGCCGGCGCCGCCTTTTACCACCTCGGCGATGCAGCAGGAGGCTTCGCGCAAGCTGAATATGACTGCCAAGAAAACCATGCAGGTGGCCCAGCAGCTGTATGAAGGTATTGCGGTCGGCGGCAATATCACCGGCTTGATTTCCTATATGCGTACTGACTCGGTGCGGATTAATGAATCAGCTCAGGAGCAGGCCAGGGCGTATATTAAAGAAAAATACGGCGAGGATTTCCTCCCGGCTAAGCCCAATGTGTTTGCTAATGGCAAGGGGCAGATCCAAGACGCCCATGAGGCGATTCGTCCGACATCGATCGAGCGCACCCCGGCGCAGCTGAAACCATTTTTGACCCCGCAGCAGTATAAGCTGTATAAATTGATCTGGGAGCGCTTTGTCGCCAGCCAGATGGCGCCGGCGCTGTTGGATCAAACCACTGTTGACGTACAGGCAGCGGACTGTCTATTCCGCGCTACCGGCAGCATCGTCCGCTTTGCCAGCTTTTTGCAGGTATATAGCGACGGCAAGGACAAGAAAAACGATAGCGATGACCTCAGCGCTGTCGCGCCGGTTTGTGAAGGCGATCTCCTGCCACTGAATAAGCTGGAACAAAAACAGAATTTTACCCAGCCGCCGTCTCGTTATACCGAGGCGACGCTGATCAAAACTATGGAGGAATTAGGTATCGGCCGTCCTTCTACCTATGCCCCGATTATCGATACTATTTTGTCCCGCTGCTATGTGGTGCGGGAAGAAAAACAGCTCTATCCCACGGAACTGGGATCTTTGGTGATCGACCTGATGAAGGAATACTTTGCCGATATTATCAATGTTGAATTTACCGCTTCGATGGAGGAGCAGCTGGACGAAATTGAAGAAGGGCGCGCGGAATGGCATCGGGTGATCGCTGATTTTTACGGCCCGTTTTCTAAGACTCTGGCTGCTGCGGAGAAGGAGATCGAAAAAATCGTCATCGAGCCGGAGCAAAGCGGCGAGCTATGCGAAAAGTGCGGCCGGCCAATGGTTTACCGCATGGGCCGCTACGGGCGGTTTCTGGCTTGTTCCGGATTCCCAGAATGCCGCAATACGAAAGCTATAGTTAATATGACCGACCAGAAGTGCCTGGCCTGCGGCGGCAATATTGTCCAGCATAAAAGCAGGACCGGCCGCATCTTTTACGGCTGCGATAATTATCCGGAATGCAAATATATCTCCTGGGATATGCCGATTGATCAGAAATGCCCGCTTTGCGGCACGCAGCTGACAGAGCGGGTGCAGCGCGGCGGGGTCAAGCAGATTATTTGCCCGAACAAGGATTGCCCCAGCCGGCAGAACGAAACGAAAAAACCGAAAGGACGCCCGGCCAAGAAAAAATAGCCGGCTGCCCCCGTCCGGCATCTGCCGGCGGCCACGAAAACCCATGACAGCTATGACAGTAAATATTATCGGCGCCGGACTCGCCGGCTGCGAAGCAGCATACCAACTGCTCCGACGCGGCGCGGCAGTACGCTTATATGAAATGCGCCCTGCTCAACTGACTCCGGCGCATCAAGGCGGTGGTTTTGCCGAATTAGTCTGCTCCAACAGTTTGCGCGCCGCAGCGCTTACCAATGCAGTCGGTCTGCTGAAAGAGGAGATGCGGCGTCTGGATTCGCTGATTATGCAGGCTGCGGACGCTACGGCTGTGCCTGCCGGAGGAGCTGTGGCGGTAGACCGGCTGCAGTTTTCCGCCTATATTGAGCGCGTACTGCGCGCTCATCCGCAGCTGACCGTGATCGAACAGGAAGTTACCGCTATTCCGGACGGTTTGACTATTATCGCCGCCGGGCCGCTAGCTTCTCCCGCTTTAAGCGAGGTCATTGCCAACCTATGCGGTGAGGAGCATCTTTTTTTCCATGATGCGATCGCGCCGATTATCGATGCCGCCAGCATCGATATGAATACCGCTTTTTTCGCCTCACGGTACGGCAAAGGCGATGGCTGCGATTATCTGAACTGCCCGATGACAGAGCGCCAGTATCATGATTTTTATCAGCAGCTGGTAAGCGCAGAAGTGACGCCGCTGCATCATTTTGAGCAGGAAAAACATTTCGCCGGATGTATGCCGATCGAAAGTATGGCCCGCTACGGCGAGAACACGATCCGCTTCGGCCCGATGAAACCGGTCGGCTTAACTCTGCCCTCCGGCGGCGAGGCCTATGCAGTAGTGCAGCTGCGCAAGGAAAATCAGCAGGGCAGCGCCTATAATATGGTCGGTTTCCAGACCCGGCTGCGCCAGGGGGAGCAGCGCCGGGTGTTTCGGATGATCCCTGGCTTGGAACAGGCAGAATTTCTCCGCTATGGCTCGATGCACCGCAATACTTATATCAATGCCCCCAAGCTGCTGGATGATTTGCTGCGGCTGCAGGGACATCCCGAGCTGCTGTTCGCCGGGCAGATTAGCGGTGTCGAGGGCTATGTGGAATCAGCGGCTTCCGGTTTAATGGCCGGGATTTTTGCCGCGGCGTTGATGCGAGGAATCGAAGCGACGCTGCCGCCGGAGACTACGGCTCATGGTGCGTTGCTGCGTTTTTTGCATACCGGCAGCGGCAACTTTCAGCCCAGCAATATTAATTTTGGACTCTTTCCCCCTTTGCCGGCAGCGGGCAAGCTGAAGAAAAAAGATAAGTATGCTCATTATGCCCAGCGCGCGCTCCTCGATATAGCGCGCTTTCGGGAACAGCTGGCAGCCAGCGGGCTAGACTAAGCCCGGCCGCTGCACAGCGATGTCAACAAGGATCAATGCCAATGAAAACCAAAGAGCTGTTCATTCGCTTTTTACCCTATTTTAAAAAATATAAATGGTGGGTCGCGCTGGATCTGCTCTGCGCTTCCTTGACTATTGTCTGCGAGATCGTGTTGCCGTTACTGGTCAGTTTTATCACTGATACGGGAGCTAATGATCTTGAGGCTTTGACGGTAGAGCTGATTTTGCGTATCGGCGCGCTGTACCTGATCCTGCGCGTGGTTAATACCGCGGCCACTTACTTTATGACCTCGGTCGGGCATATCGTCGGCGCGCGCATTGAGACCGATATGCGGCGCGATCTGTTTAATCATCTGAATAAGCTCTCTTTTGCCTTTTTCAATAATACTAAAGTCGGCCAGATTATGGCCCGTATCACCTCCGATCTGTTTGAGATCACTGAGTTTGCTCATCATTGCCCGGAAGAATTTTTGATCGCCTTTTTGAAATTCGTCATTTCCTTCATTATTCTTGCCGGGATGAATTTCTGGCTGACGCTGATTCTCTTTATCACAGTGCCGCTGATGGCTTGGGCCGCTGGTCGTTTCAACCGACGGATGCAGGCTGGATGGCGTAAGACCCGCAATCAGATTGGCGAGGTTAACGCCCAGGTGGAGGATACCCTGCTGGGAATGAGGGTAGTTAAGTCCTTTGCCAATGAGCAGGTAGAGGAGGAGAAGTTCGATCACGGCAATGAGAAGATCCTCTCGCTAAGACGGAAAATTTACAAGGCGATGGGCGGCATGACCGCTACGGTACAGGTGTTCGACGGCCTGATGTATCTGCTGGTTTTAGTAGTCGGCTCGCTGTTTATGATTAAAGAACAGATCAGCCCGGGCGAATTGGTCGCCTATCTGCTTTATGCTAATATGCTGCTGACCTCCATTCGCCGTATTGTCGAGTTTGCCGAACAGTTCCAGCGCGGGATGACCGGCATCGAACGCTTTTGTGAGCTGATGGATGCGCCGGTGGATATCGAGGACGCTCCGAATGCCATCGAGTTAAGCGGGGTCAAGGGCGATATTAAATTCGACCATGTTGGCTTCAGCTATCCTGATGACAGCACTACCAAGGTGCTGTCCGATATTACGCTGCAGGTGCGTCCAGGCGAACACGTCGCCATTGTCGGTCCCTCGGGAGCGGGAAAAACAACGCTGACTAATCTGATTCCCCGTTTTTATGAGGTTGATTCCGGCCGGATCTTGATCGACGGCCAGGATATCCGCCAGGTAACGCTGCATTCGCTGCGGGCTAATATCGGCATCGTTCAGCAGGACGTCTATCTGTTTACCGGTTCGGTGGCGGATAATATTGAATACGGCAAGCCGGGCGCTAGCCGCGAAGAAATCATCGCCGCCGCTAAGCAGGCCAATGCTCATGATTTTATCATGGAGCTGCCCGAGGGCTATGATACCTATATCGGCGAGCGAGGGGTGCGCCTCTCCGGCGGGCAGAAGCAACGCCTGTCGATCGCCCGCGTGTTTCTTAAAAATCCGCCGATTATCATTCTCGACGAAGCCACTTCAGCTTTGGACAATGAGAGCGAACGCGTGGTGCAGAAATCATTAGAAAAATTGGCTGAAGGGCGCACTACTTTGACTATTGCCCACCGGCTGACTACCATTCAGAACGCTACGACGATTTGGGTGCTGACTCGGGAAGGCTTGGCCGAGACCGGCAATCATCAGGAGCTGCTGGCGAAAAGAGGTATCTATTACCACCTGTATTATGCTTGATCGCAGCATAGGAACTGACAGATGGAGCCATTATTAGCAAAATTTATCAGATACTTGGAAGTGGAGCGCAACGCCTCCGCTAATACCGTTACCGCTTACCGCAAAGATATTGAGGACTTTATCGCTTTCATGACTGAGGGCGAGGATGAGGACGGCTATGATTTCCGCCAGGTGACGGTTGACGATGCGCGGGCATATATCCGTTCCCTGCGCGACCGCCGCCATCTGCAAAAAACGACCTTGGAGCGGCATATTGCTTCGCTGCGCGGACTGTATCGCTTTTTGTACCGCGAGGGCGAGGTGGCGGATAATCCTTTTTTGGTAGTGCCGCTGCCGCGCAAAGAGAAAAATTTGCCGCATTTCCTTTATTATGATGAATTAGATTCGCTGCTCAACGCGCCAGGCGATGATTATTGGGGCGTCCGTGACCGGGCGGTATTGGAGCTGCTTTATTCCGCCGGACTGCGTGTCAGCGAATGCGTCGGCCTCAATATCGGACAGATTGATTTGCAGCAGGGCTATGCAATGGTGATGGGCAAGGGCAGCAAGGAACGCCTGCAGCCGGTCGGCGAATACGCAGTGGCAGCCATAAAAAAATATTTGCAGCTACGCCATAGCCGCGGCGAATCGATCGCCCCCAGCGAACCATTGTTCCTCAATACCCGCGGCAGACGCTTGGGCGACCGCTCAGTGCGGGCGATGATCGACAAGTATATGCAGCAAACCGCCCAGCTGAAACATATCAGTCCCCATGCGCTGCGCCATAGCTTTGCCACCCATCTGCTGGATAATGGCGCAGATATCCGGGCGATCCAGGAGCTTTTGGGGCATGAGAGCATCGGCACTACTCAAAAGTATACTCATGTCGGCATCAGCAAGATCAAAGAAGTTTATAACCACACTCATCCCCGCGCGGGGGTGTCCACTAAGAAGGAGGAATAATTATGCAGATTAGAGGCACTACGATTATCGGCATCAGAAAAAACGGCGCTACCGCCATTGCCGGCGACGGCCAGGTAACAATGGGCGAGACGACCATCATGAAACAAGGCGCTTGCAAAGTGCGGCGGCTTTATCATGATAATGTGGTCGCGGGTTTTGCTGGCAGCGTGGCCGATGCCTTCACCCTGTTTGAAAAGTTTGAAGGACGCCTGGAAGAGACCCGGGGCAATCTGGAGCGCGCCGCGGTGGCTTTAGCCAAGGAGTGGCGCACCGATAAATATTTGCGTAATCTGGAAGCTTTGCTGATCGTTGCATCTTTGGATAAGCTGTTGATTATCTCCGGCAACGGAGAGGTGATCGAACCTGACGACGATATCGCTACCATCGGCAGCGGCGGCAATTACGCTCTGGCTGCGGCACGCGCTCTCAATGCCGCTTGTCCGGAGATGAGCGCCGCCGAGGTGGCGGAACGGGCGATCCATATCGCTGCCGATATTTGCGTCTATACTAATCATAATGTCAGCGTGTTGCAATTAGACGAGAGCAATAGTTAGCAGTAAGCTGCGCTAAAGGAGGATAATGATGGAAGAATATTTGCATAATAATGAACAGCAGCCGCCGCACCAAGAGCCGCGGGAGCTGACTCCGCGCGAGATCGTGGCGGAATTAGATAAGCATATCGTCGGTCAGGACGAGGCCAAACGCTGCGTGGCCGTAGTAGTCCGCAACCGCTTTCGCCGACAGCAGCTGGACGAAAAAATGCGCGAGGAGATCATGCCGAAAAATATCATCATGATCGGTCCGACCGGCGTCGGCAAAACCGAGATTGCCCGCCGTCTGGCTAAGCTGGTCAACGCGCCGTTTATTAAAGTAGAGGCCACCAAATTTACCGAGGTCGGCTATGTCGGCCGCGATGTGGAATCTATTATCCGCGATTTGGTCGAGACTTCGATCCGGCTGGTTAAGGCGGAAAAAGTAGCCGAGGTGGAAGACCAGGCCAAGCAGGCTGCGGAACTGCGTATTCTCGATATGCTGCAGCCCTTGCCCCGCACCGCTAAGATGGGGGCTGCGCTGGGCAATATTTTCGGCGGGCCGGTCAATCCTGAACCTAAGGAGGAGCAAAGCGAAGAGGCTAAAAGCAAAACCGAGGAGATCCGCCGCCGCCGGGTTTGGCTGCGCGATCAGCTCAGCAAGGGCAATCTCGATAAAGAGATGATTGAGATAGAGGTTGAAGAAGCAGCGCCGCAGATGACCGGCGCTGAGAGCATGGGCATCGATATGTCGGCGATACTCGGCAATATCATGCCGAAAAAGATGAAGAAGCGTAAAGTTACCATCGCCGAAGCACGGCGTATTCTGACCCAGGAAGAAGCGGATAAGCTGATCGACAGCGATGAGGTCAATGCCCTGGGCATCGAGCGAGCCGAACAAAGCGGCATCGTTTTTCTCGACGAGCTGGATAAAATTGCCGGCGGTGAGAGCGGCCATGGGCCGGATGTTTCCCGCTCCGGCGTGCAGCGCGATATTCTGCCGATTGTCGAAGGCTGCACCGTGCAGACCAAATACGGTCCGGTTAAAAGTGATTTCGTGCTGTTTATCGCTGCCGGCGCTTTCTCGATGTCGAAGCCTTCTGATTTGATCCCTGAGCTGCAGGGGCGTTTCCCGATCCGGGTGAATCTGGAGAATCTTACCCGCGATGATTTGCGGCGGATCCTGCTGGAGCCGGAACATTCGCTGATCGAGCAATATTTGGCGCTGCTGGCGGTAGACGGCGTGGAGGCGGAATTCACCGACGACGGTATCGACGCCCTGGCGGAGATTGCCGACCGGGTAAATGAAAATACGGAAAACATCGGCGCCCGCCGTTTGCATACGATTTTGGAAAAAGTACTTGAGGACTTGCTCTATGACGCGCCGGAGGCGGTCAGCGGCAAGGTGGTTATCGACCGGAACTATATCGAGACTAAGCTTGCCGATATCGTGCAGGATGAGGATTTGAGCCGCTTTATTTTATAGCGGCAGCGGCGCTTTGGCGCTATGACGGAAAACAATGAGGACGGCGGTGACAGCCGCCCTCAGGTTTTTATTTTTCCGGCAGCTCCCATGCTAAAAAATGCTTGCATTATAGCTGATTGTATGGTATGTTTACTAGTGGCATAGAGGATACGCTATGCGCGTTGTTATTACGCACGGCACGGATGGATCGTTCAAGTGCCTGAACGCTTTGATTCAGGTGAGCGGGCTTAGAAATGCCGGAGGAGAACAACAAAAATAAAATAGGAGGCAAGAACATGGCAGTAATTTCTATGAAACAGTTGTTGGAGGCGGGCGTCCATTTTGGTCACCAGACCAGCCGCTGGAACCCGAAGATGGCTAAGTACATCTTCACTGACAGAAACGGTATCTATATCATCGACCTGCAGAAAACCGTGCATAAGGTCGACGAGGCTTACGCTTTCATCAAGAGCGTTGCCGAATCCGGCAAGAGCGTCCTGTTTGTCGGTACTAAAAAACAGGCCCAGGACTCGATCAAGGAAGAAGCGCTGCGCTGCGGCCAGTTCTATGTTAACGAACGCTGGCTGGGCGGTATGCTGACCAACTACAAAACCATTCAGAGCCGTATTGAATATCTCCGTTCTTTGGAGAGAATGGAAGAGGACGGCACCTTTGAAGTCCTGCCCAAGAAAGAAGTAGCCGGACTGAAAGTGAAAAAAGAGAAATTGGAACGTTTCCTCGGCGGTATTAAAGATATGGGTAGTCTTCCCGGCGCGCTGTTCGTCGTTGATCCGCGCAAGGAAAGAATTGCCGTTGCTGAGGCGCGTTTGCTGAAGATCCCGATCGTAGCGATCGTCGACACTAACTGCGATCCTGATGAGGTTGATTATGTGATCCCCGGTAATGACGACGCTATCCGTGCGGTTAAGCTGCTCGCTTCTAAGATGGCTGATGCCATTATCGAAGGCAGACAGGGTATCGACGCCGCCGAGCAGGAAGCTGCCGCAGCAGAGGCTGAAGCCGAGCAAGCCGCAGTAGAAGAAGTAGCAGCGGAAGATGCTGCAAAGGAGGAAACCACCAATGATTAGTGCTCAAGATGTAAAAGATCTCCGCGAAAGAACCGGCGCCGGAATGATGGACTGCAAAAAGGCGCTTACTGAAGCCAATGGCGATATGGAAAAAGCGATCGACCTGCTGCGTGAAAAAGGTCTGGCCGCCGCCGCTAAAAAGGCTGGCCGTATCGCTGCCGAAGGCATCGTCGAGGCATATATTCATGGCGGCGGACGCATCGGCGTCCTGGTAGAAGTCAACTGCGAAACCGACTTCGTGGCCAAAACCGATGAATTCAAGGCTTTCTGCCGCGATATCGCTATGCAGATTGCCGCTGCTAATCCGGAATATGTACGCCGGGAAGAAGTTCCGGAGCATGTTTTGGAAAGAGAACGCCATATCGCCCGTCAGCAGGCGATTAACGACGGCAAACCGGAGAAAATCCTCGACAAAATCGTCGAAGGCCGTCTGGAAAAATTCTACAAAGAAGTCTGCCTGATGGAACAAGTCTATATTAAAGATAACGACTTGACCGTAGACAAATATTTGACCTCTAAAATCGCTAAGATCGGCGAGAATATCAGCATTCGCCGTTTTGCCCGCTTCGTTGTCGGTGAAGGCATCGAGAAAAAAGAAAGCAATCTTGCTGAAGAAGTTGCGGCTATGCAGGGCGGCCAAAACTAATTTGGCCTGATTGCGGAAAGAGGTACTATGTCCGCTCAAACGCCAAAGTATCAGAGAATAGTTCTAAAGATCAGCGGGGAGAGTCTCGCTGGCGATCAGCAGTTCGGCCTTAATTATCCAGTGCTCAAACGCATGGCTAGCGAGATCGCGTCGATTCACGCCCTGGGCGTGGAAATCGCTATCGTCGTTGGCGGCGGCAATATTTGGCGCGGTATTACCGGCAGTGAAGGCGGTATGGATCGTGCAACCGCCGATTATATGGGCATGATGGCGACAATCATCAATGCCCTGGCGCTTGCCGACGCCATTGAACAATGCGGCGTCGACTGCCGGGTGCAGAGCGCGATTGAGATCAAAGCGGTTTCTGAGCCCTATATCCGGCTGCGGGCGGTGCGGCATCTGGAAAAAGGCCGGGTGGTGATTTTTGCCGCCGGAACCGGCAACCCCTATTTTTCCACTGATACGGCCGCTGCTTTACGCGCTGCCGAGATCCATGCTGAAGTAATTCTGATGGCGAAAAAAGTGGACGGAGTCTACGACGCGGATCCGCGCACCAATCCTAATGCGCAGCGTTTCCATCACTTGACTTATATGGAAATCCTCAACCGCGAGCTGCAGGTGATGGATTCTACCGCTGCTTCTTTGTGCAAGGACAATAATATTCCCCTGGTCGTGTTCAATATCGACGTGGAAGGAAATATGCTCAAAGCTGTTTTAGGCGAAGATATCGGTACTTATTTGGGAGGTGCAGTCAATGATTAAAGACGTCTTGACCGATGCTGAAACCAGAATGGGGAAGGTGGAAAAGATCCTCATTGGCGATTTGGCGTCCCTGCGTGCCGGGAGAGCTACTCCTGCGCTGCTCGACCGTATCATGGTGGATTATTATGGTACTCCCACTCCGGTTAATCAGACCGCGAATATTTCTTGCCCCGAGCCGCGGATGATCGTGATCCAGCCCTGGGACAAAAATAATCTCAGCGCGATTGAGAAGGCGATTCTTAAATCCGATCTCGGCATCACTCCCGCCAATGACGGTACGGTGATTCGGCTCAACATCCCGCAGCTGACGGAGGAAAGACGCCGCGAGATTGTCAAGCAATGCGCTAAAAAAGCGGAAGATTCGAAGGTGGCGGTGCGGAATATCCGCAGAGATGTGAATGATAGTATCAAAGCCTTGGAGAAAGCCAAAGAATGCTCTGAGGACGAGTCCAAAAAAGGTTTGGACGATGCCCAGAAGCTGACGGATAAATTCATCAAAAGAATTGACGAAATCCTGGCTGACAAGGAAAAAGAAATTATGGAGGTATGACCTTGACGCAGCTTAGCTGCTCAGGCTTCATCTCATAAATACCAAGCTAAATCATGTCAAGGAGGTGTACGAAATGGCATACGTTATTACTGATGATTGCGTGGCTTGCGGTTCTTGCGCTGCTGAATGCCCCTCTGATGCTATTAAAGAAGGCGACATCTATGTTATCACTGACCAGTGCGTCGAATGTGGTGCTTGCGTAGACGCTTGCCCGAGCGGAGCTATCGTCGAAAAATAGTTGCTTAACCCAGATATTGACTTGCTCAAGGCTCTGCGGCCTTGACTAGCGATACTGCAAAAGGAGTCATAACCCGGCGGTTATGACTCCTTTTTGTGTGCCGGGAGAAGATTTGGCCGCCGTCGGCCATGCGTAGATTCTGCGGATTTGCATAAAATAACATTAGACGCGGCTGAGCTAGGCGCTATTGATGTAATGAAAGTGAAACCGGGGCGAACAGCAGCTGATATTTTGGCGATCAGGCCAAGGAATCCGCAGCTTAAGCGATTCTTAATGGAAAAACGGCCGCTATTTCAGCTTTTGCTTATTGTAGAATTGCATAATATATGAGATAATATAAAACAAGAAGCTGTATTGGCAGGAGGGATTATGGCTCTCAGCGAGCAATATCAAGATTTGCTGGCGCAAATAGACCCGGCGAAAATGCCCCGGCATATTGCCGTTATTATGGACGGCAACGGCCGCTGGGCTAAGGCGCGCAATTTACCGCGCACTGCCGGACATAAGGCCGGAGCAGAGGCTCTGCGGCGGACGGTAGAGATTTGCCGCGAGATCGAACTGCCGGTGCTGAGCGTTTATGCCTTTTCCACGGAAAATTGGCTGCGCCCGCTGGAGGAAGTCCGCTTCCTGATGCGCCTGTTCATTGAATATCTGCACAATGAAGTGGCCTTGATGAACCGGCAGCAGATTCGTCTGGGCTTTCTCGGCGATAAAGATGGTTTGCCGCCGGCAGTGCGCGGAGCGCTGGACGAGGCGCAGGCGGCGACCGCCGCTAATAAGCGGATGCTGCTCAATATCGCGGTCAATTACGGCGGCCGTGACGAACTAACGCGCGCAGTGCGGAAAATCGCCGCAGCAGCGGCTCAAGGCGGCGTCGTCCCGGCGGAGATCAGCGAGCAGCTGATCGGCGATTATCTCGATACCGCTCATGAAGCGGACCCCGATTTGATTATCCGTCCTTCGGGAGAGCTGCGGATCAGCAATTTTTTGCTCTGGCAGGGCGCCTACGCCGAGCTGTATTTTACGCAAACCCTATGGCCGGATTTTACAAAGCGCGATCTGCTGACCGCTTTGCTGGACTATCAGGGGAGGAGGCGCCGTTTCGGCCAAACTCAGGAACAAATAAGCAAAGATTAACGATATAAGCTTGACGACATAATAAAGGATTGATTACTATGGAAAAAAAGAGAATCATCACCGCTGTTATCTGCATCCCGATCTTTTTGCTGCTGGTCTGCCTGGGCGGCTGGTGGCTGGGAGCGCTGCTGATCATCCTGGGACTTATCGGCGCTGCGGAGTATTATCAGCTGGTGCAGCGGATGCATTCTGCGGCGACGCCGCTGTGGCTGCTGCTGGGCTTGGGTTATATAGCGCTCGGCCTGCTGTCTTTTTTCGGTGTCCGCCTATGGGGAGGAGCCCTCTGGCTGCTGCTGATTGTCTGGGCTACCGATATCGCAGCCTATGAGCTGGGGCGGCGTTTTGGCCGGACTAAGCTGGCGCCTACCATCAGTCCGCATAAAACGGTGGAAGGCTTGCTGGCTGGTTTATTAGGCGGTCTGGTCGTCGGCTTGATCTACGGTCTGGCCGTCATGAAAGCCGGATTTATCGCCTCTTTGCTGATCCCTCTGGTTATCTCGTTGCTGGGACAGCTGGGAGACCTGCTGGAGAGCAAGGTGAAGCGCCTGGCCGGGGTGAAGGACAGCGGCAATATTTTTCCCGGACACGGCGGTGTGTTGGACCGCTTTGACAGCTTGTTGCTGAGCGCGCCGTTTATGTATCTGCTGCTGCTCATTATCCGTTAAAAAGGGTGAAGAGCATTGCAACCGCGTCAATAGCGCCGGGGGAAAACCTGCGGAGGTTTTATGCTGAAAACCGATAAAGATTCTTTAATACGCTATTTGTTGATTGCCGCGATCATCCTGATCTGCGGGGCGGCGTTTGCGGTCTTTTTTGAGAAAGTCTTCCCCGAGCTGGGTATGATCTTCCGTTTTATCGGCGTGCTGGTTACGCCTTTTGCCATTGCCTGGCTGGCCGCCATCATCACCAGGCCGCTCAATGACTTGTTGACCCAAAGGCTGCACCTGCCGCCGACACTGGCAGTGCTGCTGATTATGCTGCTGTTTTTCGGCATTGTCACCCTGCTGATAGTATTGATCATTTCCGTGCTGGCCGATGTTTTGACCGGACTGGCTCATTATGTCAGCGGGCTGGACATTTATATCGATGATTTCAGCGCTTTTGTTAATGACTTGTTTGCCAAGCTGAATATTGATTATCAGCAGGTGGCGGAAAATCTGGAGCAGCTCAAAGATCAGGTGGTCAGCTGGGCTACTCAAGGCGTTAATGTGCTGTGGTCGGTAGCCAAGGCTACGCCGGAGGCTGTTATTTTGATCTTCGTCACGCTGGTAGCAGTTTTCTATTGGTGCCGGGATGAAGAGAAAATCAAGGATGTTTTATGCAATGCCCTGCCGCTGCGGATCAGACATCACGGGGTGGCTGCATATAATAATTTCTCCAATGTTATCGGCCAATATATCCGCGCGCAGCTTATTTTGATCACTATTTCTTTTACTATTTGTACGGTAGGCTTCGCCATTATCGGCGCCGAAAGCCCGGTGGTTATGGGGATCTTCACCGGCGTGATGGACATTATCCCGGTGCTCGGCCCGGGGACGCTGATTATTCCCTGGGCGGTCTGGTCGTTTATTACTGGGCAAATCGGTTTTGGTATCGGTCTGCTGGTCGTTTATGTGATCGTTTCCATCACCCGCTATATCCTTGAGCCGAAAATCGTCGGCGACCGGGTGGGGCTGCATCCCCTGGCTGCTTTGGCGGCGATTTTCATTGGTATGCATATGTTCGGTCTGATCGGCTTGATCTTAGGCCCGATCGTCCTGGCAGTGATTTTGGCGATGCTGAAGGCGCGCCGTCAGCGGCTGATTGCCGATCCCGCGGGTGCCGCCGGGTTCGAGGAACAGCCGAAGAAGAAATTTTGGTTCAAACGCCGCAGTCAGGAGCAGAAAGCTCCCACGCCGGAACAAAAAGACGAATAATTGTCCCGGCAGCAGCTTAATTGTGATAAATAGAGGAAATCGATGAAAAAAATCGCTATCTTAGGCGTCAGCGGCTCCATCGGCCGTCAGGCTCTCGACGTATGCGCCTGGCCATCGGAACAGCCGGGCGATGAATATCAGATTTGCGCCATGACTGCATACCGGGATTGGCGCTTTCTTGCTGAGGCTGCACGCCGCTGGCAGCCGCAGACAGTTGCTATCGGCGACGAGGCTTTTTATCCGGAGCTGAAAGCGGCGCTGTCCGGGTTGCCGGTTGAAGTGCTGGCCGGCGCAGAAGGCGTGCAAGACGCAGCGGCAGATAATGATGCGCAACTAGTGCTGGCGGCGATTTCCGGCATGGCCTGCCTTCAGCCGCTGTTGGCGGCGATTAGTGCGGGCAAAAAGATTGCCCTGGCAAATAAGGAGGCCCTGGTCGCGGCAGGGGAGCTGGTCACCGGATTGGCCGCCAGGCATCAGACGGAATTAATGCCGGTTGATAGCGAACATTCGGCTATTTGGCAATGTTTGCGCGGTGAAGACCGCGCCAGCGTCTCCCGGCTGATTTTGACCGCCAGCGGCGGGCCTTTCCGCGGATTATCAGCCGCTGAGCTGGAGCAGGTGACTCCGGCAGCAGCCTTGCGGCACCCTAATTGGCAAATGGGGGCGAAGATCACCATTGATAGCGCTACCATGGTCAATAAAGGATTGGAAATTATCGAAGCACATTGGCTGTTTGATATGCCTTATCAGCAGATTGAAGTGCTGATTCACCCGGAAAGCATTATTCATTCGCTAGTGGTTTTTGGCGACGGATCGCAAAAGGCGCTGCTTTCTTGCCCGGATATGCGGCAGCCGATCGCCTATGCGCTCAATGAACGGCGGCGTTTGCCGGCTCCGCTGCCCGAGCTGGATCTGGCTGCCAAAGGATCGCTGACTTTCAGCCATCCGGATACGGCGCGGTTTCCTGCTTTGGCAGTTATCCGCAGCGCCGGCGAAATGGGCGGCACTGCTCCGGCATATCTCAACGGAGCTAATGAGTTTTTGGTGCAAGCATTTTTGGCGGAGAAAATTTCTTTCACCGCGATCAGCGCGATTCTAGAGCGGCTGCTGGCGGGATATAATAATCAAGAAGCATCAGAACTGGCCGCGGTCTGCCAGGCGGACAGCCAGGGGCGCCGCGACGCTGAACGGATCGCCGGCGGATTGTTCTGAACCAGCTACGGAGTGGAGATTGTATGGTTGTCGTTACGATATTGACGGTGATCGTGGTTTTTTGCCTGCTGATCATCAGTCATGAATTCGGTCATTTCATCGCCGCCAAGGCCTGCGGCGTCTATGTAGAAGATTTCAGCTTAGGTATGGGGCCGAAATTGCTGCAGTTCCGCGGCAAAGAAACCACCTACTGCCTGCGCCTGCTGCCGATCGGCGGCTGGTGCAATATGCGCGGCGAGGACGAGGATAGCGATGATCCGCGCGCCTTTAACCGCAAGAAGGTTTGGCAGAGAATGCTGATTATTTTTGCCGGGCCGCTGATGAATTTCATTATCGCCATTATCATCTTTGTCATCGTTTTTATGATGATCGGCACTGCGTCTACCGCCAATGTTGTCGGTGAACCGATTGCCGATTCTCCTGCTGCTATCGCCGGTCTGGAGGAAGGCGATATCATTACCGATATTAACGGGATCGCGGTCGATGAATGGGCGGATATCAGCACTGCCGTCAATGCTCAGGAGGCCGGCGGTACGCTCCAGATTACGGTAGAGCGCGACGGAGCCAGCGAGATCATCTCGGTGGAGCCTTATTTTAACGAGGAGACTCAAAGCTGGCAAATCGGCATTTATCCGCAGCGGGAGCATCAGAATATCTTTACTGCGATTTCCCTGGGCGTGCGCCAGTCGATTGAATTCGCCGTTTTGCTGGTACAGAGCATCGTGCAGATGATTACCGGCCAAATTGAGGCTGAGGTGGCGGGGCCGGTAGGTATCGTGAATATTATCGGCGAGGCCACTAGCTACGGAGTGCAGAATGTGCTGATCCTGACCGCATACCTGTCGATCAATCTTGGCTTGATCAATCTGTTCCCGCTGCCGGCCTTGGACGGCAGCCGCCTGGTCTTTCTCGCTGTCGAGGGGATTAGAAGGAAGCCTATTGACCGCAATAAAGAAGGCATGGTGCATTTTATCGGTTTGGTGCTGCTGCTGGGATTGATGGTATTTATCACCTATCAGGATATTGCGCGTTTGGTGACGGGGTAGCTTATGATTCAGTCAATAACAAGACGGAGCACCAGAACAGTGGATATTGGCGGCGTCAAGATCGGCGGCGCTTATCCGGTCAGTATTCAGTCGATGTGCAATACCAAGACTGCCGATATTCCGGCAACTTTGGCGCAGCTGCGGCAGCTGGCGGAGGCCGGCGCGCAATTAGGCCGTTTAGCGGTGCCGGATCAGCAGGCGGCGGAAGCATTAGCTCCGCTGGTAAGCCAATCGCCGCTGCCGCTGATCGCAGATATCCATTTTGATTACCGTTTGGCCTTGGCGGCGATTAAAGCCGGTGTAGCTGGCCTGAGAATTAATCCAGGCAATATCGGCGCGCCGGAGCGGGTACGCATTGTCGCCCGTTCGGCCGCGGCAGCAGGCATCCCTATCAGGATCGGGGTCAACGCCGGCTCGGTGCGACCGGAACAATGGCGGCAATTCTCTTCCCGGCCTGAGGCCATGGCTCAGCTGGCGCTGCAGCAAGCGGAAATGCTGGAGGATGAAGGCTTCTCGGCAATCAAAATTTCCTTGAAATCGAGCAATATCCCGGAGATGGTGGCGGCTTACCGGCGCATCGCCCGGCTATGCGATTATCCGCTGCATATCGGCGCGACAGAAGCCGGAACCTGGTTCCGCGGCAGCCTGAAAAATGCTATCGGCATCGGCACGCTGCTGCTGGAGGGTATCGGCGATACAATTCGCGTATCATTAACCGATGATCCGGTGCGCGAGGTGGAGGTGGCCAAGGAGATCCTGCTGATGCTGGGACTACGGCAGAGCGGCTGGCAGTTTGTTTCCTGCCCGACCTGCGGCAGAACGGAGATCGATTTGATCTCTCTGGCGCAGAAAGTGGAGGCGGCTTTGGCTCCCTATCAGCCGTCGCGCCCGCTGACTGTGGCGGTGATGGGCTGCGCGGTAAATGGTCCCGGGGAGGCGGCTGACGCCGATTTGGGAGTGGCTGGCGGCCGCGGCGGCGGACTGCTGTTTGTTCATGGGCAAAAGAAAGGATTTTACCCGGAGCAAGAGCTGCTGACTCGCCTGGTGGAGGAAGCGCGGCGCTTGATGGACAAGCTCTAGCACGCTAAAGAAGCGGGAAGAATTCTCCGTTACTCTTGCAATTCCGCAATGGATGGGATATGATAATCTTTAGCGCCAATTTATCGCGGCGCATATATCGACGCTTGTGGCGTTGCTACTTAGGAGGAAGCATCATGAAAATGTCGCAGTTGTATCTGGCTACTTTAAGAGAGGTGCCGGCAGAAGCGGAGATCGCCAGCCATCAGCTGATGCTGAGAGCCGGTCTGATCCATAAAGTAGCGATGGGGATTTATTCCTATATGCCGTTAGGCTGGCGCACGATCAAGAAGATTATGGAGATTATCCGCCAGGAAATGGACGCTAAAGGCGGTCAGGAGCTGTGCATGCCGATCGTCCAGCCGGCAGAGCTGTGGCAGGATAGCGGCCGCTGGTGGGTCTACGGTCAGGAATTGATGCGGATGAAAGATCGTCATGACCGCGATTTCCTCCTGGGACCAACTCATGAAGAAGTGATTACCTCGCACCTCAAGCAGGATGTGCGTTCCTATAAGCAGTTGCCGCAGATGCCCTATCAGATTCAGACTAAATTCCGTGATGAGCGGCGCCCGCGCTTCGGTGTGATCCGTTCCCGCGAATTTATTATGAAAGACCTGTATTCCTTTGACCGCGATGAAGCGGGTCTGGAGATTTCTTATAATAAAATGTATGATGCTTATTCGCGTATTTTCAGCCGCTGCGGCTTGCATTGCCGCCCGGTAGCGGCTGATACCGGCGCGATCGGCGGCGAGGGCAGCCATGAATTTATGGCGCTGTCTGAAATCGGCGAAAGCCAGATTCTCTTCTGCCATCATTGTGATTATGCCGCAACCGATGAAATCGCTGCGGTGGATCCGGTGCCAACCGGCGTCGGCGAGGAGATGCTGCCGATGGAGCCGGTGGAGACGCCTAACTGCAAGACCGTGGAGGACTTGGCGAAATTCCTTGGCACCACTACCGACCGTACGGTCAAAACGCTTTGTTATAAGGCTATCTATGAGGATGCGGAGAAATTTTTCGTGGCGCTGATCCGCGGCGACCGTCAGGTCAATGAGATCAAGCTGCAAAATGTTATGGGCTGCCTGGAGCTGCGTTTTGCCGATGATGATGAAGTTCGGGCGCATGGCATGGAGCCGGGCTTCTGCGGACCGGTCGGCTTAGCCGAGGATATTGAGATTATCGCTGACCGCGAGGTGCCGCTGATGGTCAACCATGAATGCGGCGACGGGCGCAATGATTATCATCTGATTAATGTCAATTATCAGCGCGGCGACTACCGCATCTCTAAAGTCGCCGATATCGCTCTAGTGGAAAAAGGCGCCGCTTGCCCTAACTGCGGCCAGCCGCTGGATACCGCACGCGGCATTGAGGTCGGCCAGATCTTTAAGCTGCATACCAAATACAGTGCGAAAATGGGCGCGCGTTATGTAGATGAAAACGGCGAAGAGCATGATATGGTGATGGGCTGCTACGGTATCGGCGTTGGCCGGACCATGGCGGCGGTTATCGAACAGAATCATGACGAGCACGGTATCATTTGGCCGATTACCGTCGCCCCGTATGAGGTGTCGATCGTCCCGGTGAACGATAAAGACGAATGGCTGATGGAAAAAGCTGATGATCTCTATCAGCAGCTGCTTGCCCGGCGGATCGAGGTTGTTTTAGACGACCGTCGCGAGCGTCCCGGCGTTAAATTTAACGATGCTGATTTGCTCGGTTTCCCGCTGCGGGTGGTAATGGGTAAAAAGTGCCACGAGACCGGACTGGCGGAGATCAAGATCCGCGCTACCGGCGAGGTGATTGAGGTGCCGCTGGAACAGCTGGCCGACCGGGTCAGCGAATTGCGCGAGCAGATGTTCGCCGACCTGACTCCAGCACTGTAAGATGCAGGACGCTTGATTTGTGGTAATTGATCAAGGAACAGCTACCGGCTGTTCCTTGTTTTATTGAGCGGCGGTTTTCTATTGTGCGGCTCGGACAAGGAAAAATTTTTCCGGCAGGGAATATTGTATTTGCAGCCAAAATATCAAAACAATGACGGGAAAATTCGTAAAAGGCCTTGTTTTTT
>CALXQC010000028.1 GCA_944390435.1 uncultured Clostridia bacterium | reverse complement strand
TTATCGACCTGTTCCTGGGTGTAGGTGGAGAAGGCTTTTTGCGCTGCCTTAACTTCGGCTAATGCTTTTTCGAGGCCTTCTACAGTCTCTACGATTTCATACTTGTCTTTTTTCATTTCAATGCTCCTTTATGATTGTATTTGCCGTACTTTTATGCAGAAATATTTTCTGTTAAGTGCTTAGAAAGAATCACTAAGGATGAAGCCATATTTTCGTTTTGTACCAGTACTCCATCCGGCACATTGAGATGAGTGGGGGCAAAGTTCCAGATAGCTTTAATGCCGCTAGCCACTAACAGATCACAGGCTTCTTGCGCCGCATATACAGGTACGGTGATAATCCCAATATTGACTTTAAGCCTTTGACAGAGATTGGCTAATTTATCTAGCGGAAAGACAGGTTTGCCTTTGATTTTAGAACCGACGACAGCATCGTTGGTGTCGAAACCGGCTACAATGTCCAAGCCGCACTCGTTAAAGCCTTCAAAAGCCATCAGGGCATGGCCCATATTACCAACGCCTACAATTACGGCGCTGTGTGTATCATTGTAGCCCAGCGCGTCCTCAATATCTGCAATCAAGTCAGCGGTAATATAACCGATTTTTGGTTTGCCTCCATCACTCACGGAAGCCAAGTCCTTGCGCACCTGGACGTCATTAAGTCCTAGCGCATCGGCGATGATGGTAGCAGATGTATTGGCCGGCGCATTGGCCGGAATAGATTTCAGATAATTAAGGTATAAAGGTAGACGCTGTAAGGTCTGTGTAGTAATATTTTTGACCTTCATGAAATTTAAAGCTCCTTTAATGGTGCCTATTGCTTGATAGCATTCAGTTTATCTCTCAGGATATATTTTTTCAGCGCATCCCAGATCATTTGGTCATGGTCGAAAGCCAGTCCGTCCGAATAGACGATATGATTAGGTGCATCACAGAAATGTTTTAGATCGCGATTGCTTTCGCCCTCTACCTCAATAATGATTAAATCATCTTTGTGCTGCAGGTAGATGCGGAGCATATTATCATCTATCGGCACTATTTCAATGTCAAACCATTTGGCGTCGGCTGCATCGTCATCGGCCTGCACGGCAAGCTCTTGGTGATCGCACAGCGAGCAGTAAGCCTCGGACACTACCCAAGCTCTGGGATCACGATGAGGATCACTGTACAATCCGAGCTGTTCCAGAGGCAGCCCGTTAACATGGGTCTCTTCCAACAATTCTCTGGCAGCAGCCTGATCTGCCCGTTCATTAGGCTGAACAAAACCGCCCGGCAGAGCCCATTTGTTGATAAAGGGATGACCGCCGCGTTTGATCAGCAACAGCTGCAGATCAGCATGGTATCTGTTGAAGATCAGGATATCAGCAGTCAAAGAGGGCCGAGGATAATCTTTGACCTTATAGTTAGCCAGAAATTCAGCTTCGGTCAAACCGTTTTTATCTCTGATTTCATCCATCGTGAAGCCCCCTTAGTTGTATGCTTGTTAGTTGACTGGTTTCTTTTAGAGGGAAGTTTGCTCCCGGCCGTGGCGCTTAAATAGCGTCCAGAGGGCTGTTGAGACAGCCGCCCGGTCTGCAATGAACCAGGCATGCGGTGCGTTATCGCAAACCGGCGGCCGGGAGCAAACTGTGAAAAAATCTAAATGGTTGGAAAGTTAACAGGTTAAAAGAATATGATTAGAAATCAACTTCGGTGTCATAGTAGCAGCATTTGAGCAGTTTTTCCATCTCTTCCTGGGTCGGAACGCGAGGATTGGAGCCGGTGCAGGCGTCACCGATCGCCAGAGTAGCGATCTCCGGCAGTTTTTTGAGGAAATCTGCTTCCGGAGCAACCGACTGACCGTCGGCAACGATTTCGCCGCCTTCGCCGTAGTTCTTGATGCAATGCGGGATCTTCAGATCGTCATTCATCTTTCTCAACATAGCGATCAGCAGATCAACTTTTTCAGTATCGTTGTTACCGCCCAGATGGAGGAAATCAGCGATCTGGCCATAACGTTTCAGAGCGGTAGCGTCCTTGGCGTTATATTTGATGACCTTGGGCAGATACATTGCATTGGCGGCGCCGTGAATGATGTGACCCTGGTTGCCGTGGGAGAAGGCTGCGCCGGTTTTATGCGCCATGGAGTGGACGATACCCAGCAGAGCGTTGGAGAAGGCCATGCCGGCGAGGCATTGAGCATTGTGCATAGCGTCGCGGGCTTCCATATCGCCATTGTAGGATTTAACCAGGTTTTCTCTGATCATTCCGATTGCATGAAGAGCCAGCGGATCAGTGTAATCGCAATGAGCGGTGGAGACATAAGCTTCGATAGCGTGGGTCATGGCGTCCATACCAGTATGGGCAACCAGTTTGACCGGCATGGTTTCGGCCAGTTCCGGATCGACGATTGCGACATCAGGGGTGATCTCGAAGTCGGCGATGGGGTATTTGACGCCCTTGTCATAATCAGTGATGATGGAAAAAGCGGTAACTTCGGTCGCGGTGCCGGAAGTAGAGGGAATCGCGCAGAAGTGAGCTTTTTTACGCAGTTTAGGAATACCGAAAACTTTGCACATATCTTCAAAAGTGATGTCCGGGTATTCATATTTGATCCACATGGCTTTAGCAGCATCGATAGGAGAGCCGCCGCCCATAGCGATGATCCAATCGGGTTGATATTTTTCCATGGCCTCGGCGCCTCTCATTACAGTGGTAACTGAGGGGTCAGCTTCAATGCCGTCAAAAATTTCTACATCCATGCCGGCTTCTTTCAGATAAGCAACAGCTTTGTCCAAGAAGCCATTGCGTTTCATGGAGCCGCCGCCCAAGCAAATCATTGCTTTTTTGCCTTCCAGGGTTTTCAGGGTCTCGAGCGAGCCCTTGCCATGATACAAATCTCTCGGTAAAGTGAATCTTGCCATTGTTAGTTACCTCCGATCGTTGAATTATGAGAGAGTGTTTCGCAGCTTTATTAGTTTGTCTCTCTCTGTTGATTTTATTGTAAATCCTTGTTGGTGAAATTTGAAATATATAACTGGAATATCGATATGCCAATATTGATATAATAAATTTGAATTGCTAGTGCTATCTCGAATAAAAATCATAAAGCTTTTAACTGGCGTTTTGATGAGTGCTTGGCTGTTTTTTGCCGCTGTTTCATTTATACGGCTGATTTGATTCGGGGAAGCGCAAGTTTTATATCATTTTTCGCATGAGTTATATATGTAGAATTATTAAGCCGATTGAGATTGTTCTGGCAGATAAAATGTTGGCGATATCTAATGTGCCAATAAATAATATTATGCTAAAATACCACTGTAAGGCATTGATAGCGTTGAGTGTTAGCGCCGCGGCGCATTTGCAAGCAAGCAAGGAACAGTTGTTTATGGATGCCATGACAGCGTTGAATGCATTTTGATAATTTTTCGAATTGGATAGACAAATATAAAAAACCGCATATCGATATTTTAATATCAATATGCGGCGGATGATAAATTGATGAATTTTTAGCGATTAGTTGTATTCTTTGAAAGCTACTTCGTTTTTGGCTTCAAATAGTTTATTAATAAAGGCCTTATCGAAGCGGGTCATCTTATAGCCTTTGGGATAAATGAGGATGTCTTTGAAATCATTATCTTCCATTTCGCATTTGCGCTGTGTTAGGTCATATATCTCAGTGAGATATTCCGGAATAGGCGAGACTAACATGAAGGTTGACGGCAGTTGATGAAGCATAGCGAACTGGCTGCCGCGCTCGTAAACATAGACCTTTTTGGGGATATAATCTTCATTAGCCGGCGCGTTGTGTTTTTTGTTGTTAGGTGCGGAAATATAGGGGATAACAGTATCGGCATGTACGATTTCGATTGACGAAGCCGCCAGTTTATTGTAAACGATTTTGGCGTCCTTGGCATGGGGATGCTTATTGGACATCAAAGCAAGAATTTCAAAGTTCCAGATCGGCTCAAAAGCCATATTTTTTTCCGCCAGATAATCCAGGTAATATTTCTCATAAATAGTCTGGTAGCGAACTATCCCAAGATTGAAGCCGTTTTTTTCTATATTAGTAATCGTTTGCAATGAATTGGTTTCTTGGATGCAGATATTAATTTCTTGTTTCATATCCAATTCAGCGATGAAATTAATATAAGCATTAGAGATATAGCTGCCGCGGGGGATAGACAGTTTGAGGCTTTGCCGGTTTTGGGCATCTGGGACATAGATTGATTCCATTTTTGCCAGTTCGGTTAAAATATTTTTCGCATATTTGAGGAATTCAGCCCCTTGTTGGGTAGGTACCACGCCTTTGGATGTTCTTTGAAAGATGGTGATGCCAAGGGAATCTTCTAATTCCTTAATTGCTTTGCTAAGATTGGGCTGCGCCATAAAAAGATTTTCCGCAGCTTTGGAAATAGAACGGGTTCTTTCTACTTCTACCGCATATTTTAAGTGCAGAGTATTCATTGGGTGGCCTCCTACCGGCGAATTTTTGCCATACTATGACACAGATGGATTTTATTATTGATATTGCATTATCAATAATATACTATTGATAATATCCCTAGTCAAGCTGAATGATATAGCGCAAAGCCATGTCTATTTATAAAATAAGGCAGCGTAGATGGTATACTACACTGCCTTATCGATACCATGGGGCGATTAGTTGTGAAAGATATTCTAGCTATATTATATTGCCGCTACTTTCTAGATTTGATTATATGCTACCATTTTTTACTTTTGCAGTCAAGTTAAACAGCGGTTAAATGCCCGCTGATGTATGCTGCTGACATCGTAGCGATTCAATTGGTCCTCATATAATCAAAGAAGAAACTACCAAGGGATAGTTTCTTCTTTGATTATAATCACTATTTACGGCTGCTTTTGATTGATGCGGTCAATGGGCAGCTCATGAAGCAGGCGATCTATTTTCTGTTCATATTCCTTAAGCGTATCCATCCAATTGTGCAGACAAGCGAATCCCTCGTCGGTCAAAGAATAGATCGAACTGCTGTCATTGCCATCGCCGATGCTTTTTTTCAGCAATCCTTTATTGTACATGATTTTGAGATAGCGATAGACTCCCGTCGGATCCGCGCCGCTGCCGTTAAAGGTGGCATACTCGGGGATTTTTTTGAGCACATTATAGCCATTGCAGGGTTCTTTGGCCAGAATAGAAAGAATGATCGGCTGGATAAAGCGATCCAGATTAGCCCCGCAGCAGGCGCATTTTTTTTGTGGCAGATTAGGCATAGTCGTCGCTTCTTTATATTATAGACAGAACATCAGAGCTGCAGTTAATTGATCAATACGTAATTAATGCCATTTGATTGTATGCTGCTGTATTTTGGTCACCAGATAGTTTAATATTGTTACTACTATGCCTACAAGGATAATTCCTGCTACTACATTAGTATAATTAGCATAGTGGGTGTAATTGATAATGAAATACCCCATGCCGCTAGTAGCGCCCATCATTTCCGCAAAAATCAGGAGCATGATCGAGGTGGTTAAGGTAACCTTCAGCCCGGAGATGACGCTTGGCAAGACATAAGGCAGTAAAATTTGCGTCACCATCTGCCAGTTGCTGAGCGCCATGGCTCTGGCTGAGTCGAGGATTTCCTTTTCTATCGAGCCGGCACGAATAATCATATTAAGAAAAGTGGGGAAGAAGATACCTAAAAAGATGACCAGCGCTGAGGCGCTGCGGAAGCTAGGCATCAAGGCCACTAAATAGGGCGCGTAAACAATCGGCGGAATCGGCGTTAATACCTGGGCGATAGGGTAAAAGAGATGGCGCAGCCGCGGTACCCAGCCCACAATTAGTCCGAGAAAGAGGCCTAGAGTAATTCCTAAAACAGTGCCGATTAGCAGTAACTCCATGGAGGAGATTACGCCGGTGAGCAAGACTTCATACTGCGTGGCAAAAACATTAAAGACATTTTCCGGCGAAGGCACTAATACCGGATGCAGTAAATTAAGCTTGGTGACAATAATTTCCCATAGGAGCAGTATCAGCCAAATGAAAATCATTAGATCAGCGTGGTAACCGGGGCGCTTTTTATGCCGCAGCAGATTGATAATGAAAATTATTTCGATAATGATCACCGCTACGGCAAATGGCCATGAAGTTTCGACCTCTTTGTTGCCGGGAACAAAGAGAATGGTGATCAATAGGGAGATCATTAGCAAATGGGCTAATACTAAAGATTTATTTTTCATCGGCAAGAGACTCCGGATATTGATAGAAGAAGGACATGAGCTGATCCTTGAGCTCGTTGTAAGCCGCAGAGCAGAGTATTTGCTCATGATTCCGCGGCCTGGCGAAGGGAATGGCGAGCTCTGTTTCAATTTTACCTGGGCTCATAAAAATAATCCGGTCGGCTAGGATGATCGCCTCTTCAATATCATGAGTGACGAAAACAACCGTTTTCGCCGGAGTGTTAGTGAGCCATAGTTGCTCCAGCAGCTGTTGCAATTCATAGCGCTTTTTGGCGTCCAAAGCGCCGAAAGGTTCGTCCAGCAATAATATTCTGGAGTCCATTGCCAGAGCCCTGGCGATAGCCACCCGCTGCCGCATCCCGCCGGATAACTGATATGGGAATTTATTGCGTGCTTCCCACATCCCTACCTGCTGTAAATGGTATTCGGCCATTTTTTTCGCGTCTTGTTTATTGATTTCCGGAGAGGCCTTTTGCAGGCAGAAAATGACATTTTGCAATGCGGTCATCCAGGGGAACAGGGAATAATGCTGGAAGACGACAGCCCTGTCTGTTCCCGGTCCATGCAGCGGTTCTCCATAGAGCTTGATCGACCCGTTGGTCGGCTGGAGCAAACCCGCCAGCAGGCCGATCAGCGTAGTTTTGCCGCATCCGGAATAACCAAGGACGCAAACAAATTCTCCCTCGTTAATAGTAAGGTCGATTGAATCTAAAGCAGGAGAAGCTATTGCTGCTCCAGGATAATGGTAAGTTAAATTATTTATTTCGATAGCAGCCATCAATGGCCTCCTGAGGCAGTCCTACTGATTGTTGGCGATAAATTCTTTCATCAAACCGGCATACAGTTCGCTATCCGGATTCCTTGCAATCATTTCATTCAATGCGTCTTGATAAATGGTGGTATCAATGTAGTCGGCAATATCATAAGGGGTCTCTGGATCGATATCTCCATTGAGTTTCATCGTTTCATAGAAATCGATAACTTTATTTTTATTAGGATCAAGGGAGATGATCATGGCATTGTCATATTCGCCTTCTAATCCATACATAATAGCTTCGACATATTGGTCAGGCTGGCCGCTATATGCTGCCAGAGCGTCAATAGCGGTAGCGTGATCATTTATAAATACTTCATAGGCACGCAGGTTGGCTATTTCAAATTTAACCAGCGCATCGCGTTTTTCTGCAATCGCCGCCCGGGAGGTGGTTTGCCGGCAGCAGGGGAAATCAGCAAAGAAATCTCCGGCTTGAGCCGTTACGACCAGTCCGGATTGCTGTGCGATATAACCCTGGCCGCTGTTGAGGAATCCCAGGTCTACTTCGCCTTTGCGAACCGCTTCGATAATGCTCTGCTGTGAATCAAGCAGAACAAACTCGACGTCGCTGTTGATATCCATGCCGGCCTGCGTTAGCAGCCCTTTGATTACCATGTGGCCGGTTTCCATACGGTAACAGCCGATCCGTTTGCCGCGGAAATCTTCGAGGCTTTGGATCATGCCGGCATTTTCCGGGGTGACGATGATCTCGCTGCCCTCAGAAATCGTACCGCCAAAGATTACCACATCTGAACCTTGGGAAATAAAGGTGGCGGAGGGAATAACGCCGAAAGGCAGTACATCCAGCTTGCCCATATCGACGGCGGTGATGCCGTCGCTCAGATTAGAAATTTTTTCAAAGTTTACTTCCAGGCCTTCTTCCTCATAATATCCCAGCTCATCTGCAATAATGATGCAGGCTGTTTTGATATCTGTACCCAACATACCTACATTCAAGGTCAGCGGCGTGCTTTCCCCGATATCTTCATTATTGGGCTCGTCATTGGTATCATCTGCTGCGCAGCCAGCGAAAGCGAGCAGAGCCAGAGCAAGCAAGCTGCAAAGAAACAATTTGCGGCAACTTTTTGGCATGGCGTCAACCTCCTGTAGGTATTAGATCATCTCAAATATTAGATATGATCTAATACGATTGTAACAGATAATATCAGGTGATGCAACTTTTTGCAATAAATAAAAAGAGACAGCTGAAGCTGTCTCTTTTTATTTGGCATATACTCACCTAGTTCTATTTGACGACTATATTGACTAGAT
>CALXQC010000027.1 GCA_944390435.1 uncultured Clostridia bacterium | reverse complement strand
GATTTCGAGTCAGGCCCGTTATGACCACTTCGATACCGCTCCCTATATGTTCAGCCGCCGTTTTTCCCTGCCTTTTTCCGATAGAAAAAGGCTTTGGAAAGAACTGACGGAAAGAACTGCAAAATATTCGGTTTTTCGAACTGCGGGAGCCCGCAGAAACACTGGATTCTTAGCGGACAAAACTGACACTGATTTTAAAAATTTCGAGTCAGCCCCGTTATGACCACTTCGATACCACTCCAGAGGATTAGACTTACTATATCACAATTCTGGCCCGAGGGCAAGATGCGGAGCTAATTTCTCCGCCGTTAGAGAGTCAGCGAGCTCTCCGGCATCATCACCCGCAACGCTTGATGGCAGACGCGGATATCCAGCGGCAGGTTGCCGAAGCGTTCGCCGTCGATATCGACCTCGATCGCCGTGTTTTGAGACGAGCTGAAAGTGATCCGCTGGCCTTGATAATACTTGATCGAAGGCAGCTTATAAAAATCCCCGGAGAGAATGCTTCTGGAAATTTCCGCTGCCGAAGAGAAGATATTAAGCTTTTTCATCAGCAGGATATCAAAGACTCCGTCACTGACATCGGCTTTGCGCATCAGTTTGCGGAAGGTGGCGACGCTTTTGGAATTGACCACCAGGCATAGGGTATAATCGCCGCTGAGCTGCTGATCATCGATGCTGATCTCCAGCGGCATTACCTGCACCAGCTGTTCGCGGACGCTGGCTGCCGCCTGCAAATAATAGGCAAAGCGGCCGAGGGTGTTTTTGGCATTATGGCCGGTGGTATGGGCGATGCTGGTAAACATACCGAAAGCCGCTACATTAACGAAATAAGTATCGTCATTGGCCAGCCCCAAATCGATGCGCCGGCAATGTCCTGCGCGCACCATTTGGCAGAAATCTTCCGGCTCGTCGGGCAGATGCAGGCTGGAGGCAAAATCATTGCTGGTGCCGGCAGCCAGAATCGCCAGCGGAATATCTTCGCCGGAGCGCATTATGCCATTGGCGATTTCATTGATCGTCCCATCGCCGCCGCAGCCGATAATCAAGTCGGTATCAGCCGCGCTGCACTCCGCCGCAGCACGGGTGGCGTCGAGAGCGTTTTGGGTGCGGGTGACCCGTACCGATTCCGCGGTGCCGTCCAGGATCAGCCGCCCGATGATCTGCTCCAGATTGCGCTGCACGACTCTTCGGCCGGCATTGGGATTGACAATGACGTGGATTTTCATATCAGCCTCCTTGAGATTAAGTTTATTATATGCTCCGCCGGAGAATATCTCAATAGTTTTTTCACGGTAGCTGCGCTGTGTCGGCGCATGCGGAAAAAGATTGCAAATTTTCTAGCGGTCATGTAAAATCTTAATTGAATAAATGTTTAATATCTTGATTGATTTTCCTGCTTTGCCGCGCAGTTTAGCGCTAAGCTGATTCGGGAGTAAGATGCCGCTATGGATAAACCGTCCGCTGCCGCTACAGATGAGAAAAAACGCCGCCGTCAACAGCTCGATATGCAGAAGCTGATCATCGGCGCGGTGCTGCTGCTGATTTTTTTCGCTGCCGGAGCCCGCTTCGGCGATTATTTACGCCAAGAGGAGGAGCAGCCCACTGTTGCCCAGGTAGGCACTGCGCCGGGTATGCTGGAGGTCGATATCAAGGGCGCAGTAGCGGAACCGGGAGTTTATCAACTGCCGGAAGACAGCCGGGTGGAGGATGCTCTGGCCGCGGCCGGCTTGCTGGAAAATGCTCAGACGCAGCTGCTCAATATGGCGGCGCTTTTGGTCGACGGCACTGAGCTGATCGTGCCTTATGCTGATGGAGATATTGATTGGAACGCCTTGGCGGCGGAGCGCGGCGGCCGTTACTTTGGTTTGTCTGCTGCGGAAGGCGAGGGAACAACGGAAGATCTGGTGCCGCTGGTCAATATTAATACCGCCGATGCTGATGAATTGCAGCGGCTTAGCGGTATCGGCGAGGTGAAAGCGCAGCGGATCATCGAACATCGGGAGCAGTACGGCCCTTTCGTGACCATCGAGCAGATTATGAATGTCGCTGGCATCGGGGAGGCTACTTTTGCCAATATCAGGGAGCAGATCTGTGTTGAATAAGCTGATACCGGATTGGTTGCGGGGCAGGCTGATTCTGACGCTGCTCCTTTGTTTTATTGCGGGGATTGTGCTCGCCGAATACAGCGGGATCAGCGTGGCGGTCTCCGATGCAGTCGCTGTGGCCGCGCTGCTGCTGGCTTTAGCGCTATTCCGCCGCGGCGGACTCTGGATTTGGCTGCCGCTGGCCGTGGCTCTGGGACTGCTGATATGCAGCGGCGAAAGGGCGGCGGTAGCGGCTTTTGATTATCCGGACGGGCATAATATTATTGTCTGCGGCGAGGTAGTGGCGGTATATGAGCGCGAGGAAAACTGGCGGGCGCAGCTGGCGGTGGAATCTGTCGACGGGCAGCAGCTGCATTGCGCCGATATCTATCTTTATGGCGAGGGGCTGCCTCCTGGAGTGGGCAGCCGCATTGAAGCGCGCGGCACGGTGTTTTCTCCCGAGCCCTATGCCAATGCCAATGCTTTTGATTATGCCGATTATCTGACGCTGAACGGCATCGCCGGCTCTGTGAGCAGCCAATTTACCGGCAAGGTCACAGTGCTGGAAGAAGGGCCGGATTTTTATCTGGGACGGATTGGCGAATGGCTGCGCGATGGTTTTGATCAGGCGGCAGCCGGTCTGGATGATTTGGCCAAAGCGCTGGTCTACGGGGTGTTCCTTGGCGATAAAAGTGGGCTTGATTATCAGATGAAAAACGCGCTCGGCCTGACTGGGTCGCTGCATGCTTTCGCTGTTTCCGGGCTGCATGTCGGCTATATCGTAGCGCTGGCGCTGTTGCTGGCCGGCAGTTCTTACCGCCACCGGGTGGGGCGGTTTTTTCTCTGTTTGGCTTTGCTGCTGGTTTATATCAGCCTGACCGGCGCTGTGCCTTCAGTGCTGCGTGCTTCGATTATGGCGCTTTGTTTGCTGGCAGCGTCGCTGTTCAATGAGCAGGACGACCGCGCCACTGCTTTGGCGGTGGCGGCGCTGATCTGTCTGATTATCCATCCGCGCTGGCTGTTTTCCGCCGGTTTTCTGCTGTCTTTTGCCGCGGCAGCCGGTATCATCGTCCTGATGCCGCTATTTAATCAGCTGCTTTCCCGGCTGCCGGCGGGGATCAGAAGCTTCTTTTCCGTCACCTTTGCCGCGACTTTGGCGACCCTGCCGCTGGTTTGCTATTATTTTTATCATATCAGCTGGCTGGGATGGCTGCTGTCTCCGGCGGTTATTTTGGCCTCCGGCGCAACGGTTATTCTCTGCTTCGGCGCGGTTTTGATAGCGATTTTTTCTCCCTGGTTGGCCGGTATTTTGGTCGAGGCGGCAGCCTATGCTATCGAGCCTGTTTATTGGCTCTGCGATTGGATCAGCAGCTGGCGCCCGACTGCCAGCGTGATCGGAGCAGTCGATGGCTGGGTGGTGATCGTCTTTACCGCGCTGATCGCCACGCTGCCCTATCTGCTCAAGCGGCGGGGCAAGATCATTACCGGTGTCGCAATCGTTGTGCTGGTCTTTTTATTCAGCACAGCCGCGCCGCGCAGCGTCATGCCGGAGCATCATCTGGGCGGCGCGGTGGCGGAAATCAATTTTATCGATGTCGGACAGGGGGACTGCGCACTGGTGATCACTCCCGACGGCCGAACCGTGCTGATCGACGGCGGCGGCGTGATGAATAATCCCGGCTCAATCGGCGAATACGCGCTGCTACCGTATCTGAAAAGCCGCGGCATCGATCATATCGATTTGATGATTAACAGCCATCCGCATGATGATCACAGCGACGGCCTGCTCAGCGTGCTGCAATATCTGGATACCGAACGGCTGCTATGCGCGCCCTGCTGGGAAGATGAGGGCATTCAACGGCAGCTGCTGGAGGCGGCCCGCAGCAATGGCGCGCAGGTCGTTACGGCGGCGGCCGGCGATAGCTATCAGCTGGGAGAATATTTGCAGATCAATATTTATTATCCTGAAGCGGAGACGCCGCTGCTTTCCGGAGAGGACGATGCAGCCAATGACGCTTCAATGGTCTGCGAACTGAGTTTCGGCGAGATTGATGTCCTGTTTACCGGCGATATCAGCGGGGATCTGCTATCGCTGATCTGCGGCAGCCATGAGGTGGAGGCGGAAATCATCAAAGTACCGCATCACGGCAGCAACAGCGGTTATGATCCGTCCTTGGCGGAGCTGCTGCAAAGCGAGGCGGCGGTGATTTCGGTGGGCGAGGATAACAGCTATGGTCATCCTACGGCAAAAGTGGTAGAATATTGGCAGGAGTATGGCGAAGTCTCCCGCACCGATCTGGATGGGTCGGTGGTCGTTTATACTAACGGCGATGAATATCAGATTTCGACCTATTATGGATAATGGAAAATTTACGACACGCATTGCAGCTGGGGATGCTGGTGCCGGTATATCTGTTTTACGGTGACGAGCCGCTGCTGATGGAAGAAATGGCGGAGCAGATCTGCGCCTTGGCGCTGCCGGAGGGCGGGGATTGGAACCGCGAGGTTTATCAGGGCGCGGAGATTATGCCGGAGGATATCGCTCTGGCTGCCGGCAGCGGCGGCTTCATGGGAATGCGCCGGGTGATTCTGGTGCGGGATGTCACCTGGCTGAAGCGGGGCAAAAAGAATAAAGACAGCCGTGAGGATAGCAGTGAGAATGAGACGGCAGGCGTAGACCTGGAGCCGCTGATCGCCTATGCTGCTGATCCTAATCCCGATGTTGTGCTGATTATGCTGGTCAACGGCTCTGTCCCGGCTAACAGCCGCCTGCTGAAAGCGGTTAATAAAGGCGGCCGCGCCGTTCAGTTTCCGGCGCTTAAAGGCCGGGAAAAGGAGCGCTGGCTGGCTGAATATCTCCATGCCGCGGGCAAAAGCCCGGAGCAGGGGGTGATCGCTTATCTAGCGCTGATGAGCGGCGACGGCTTGCTGGCGGCTAAAAGCGAGGCCGATAAGCTGATCCTCTATACCGAGGGCAAGACTGTGATTACTATGGAAGATGCCCGGGATATTGTCAGCGGCGGCGCGATTGCCGGCGTCTTCGATCTCAGCGACCGCATGGCGGAGAAGCAGGGCGGAGCCGCGGTGGCGGTTTTGCGGCGGCTGCTGCTGCAAGGTGAGGCTGCGCCGAAACTGCTGGCGATGCTGGGCACCCAATATCATAATACCCTAGCGGTTAAAGATTTGCTGAGCCGCGGCTACAGCTCTCGCGAGGCTGCTGCCAAGCTGGGCATGAACCCTTATGCCGCTCAGAAATGCGCCGCCCAGGCGCGGCGTTACAGCAACCGGCAGTTATCCCGGGCGCTGGAACTGCTGCTCAATGCCGATATTGCCCAGAAAAAAGGCGAGGGCGACCTGGCGGAACTGCTGGAAGTGGAGATTTTGCGCATTTGCGCTATGTAAAGGAGCAGAAGATGAACATATCCTCCCTCTATATTCATATCCCGTTTTGTCTGCGTAAATGTCAGTATTGTGATTTTGTCTCCTACCCGGTGGCTGATTGCGGCGGCTTCCGCGAACAATATCCGCAGTTGTTGCTGCAGGAGCTGGAGTTGTACCGTGAGCAGGCGGAACTTTCTTTGCTGCATACCATCTATTTCGGCGGCGGCACTCCTTCTTTGTTGCAGCCGCATGAAATCGAACTGCTGCTGTCTGCTTTGCCGCAGGCGGAACAGCCGGAGATTACCCTGGAGGCTAATCCGGAGACGCTTGATGAGGCCAAGCTGGCTGCTTTTGCCAGCGCGGGGATCAACCGTCTCAGCCTCGGCATTCAGAGTTTTCAGCCGCAGCTGCTGGCGGCGATGGGGCGCGGACATTCGCCGCAGCAGGCGCAGGATATGGTGTCAGCGGCGCGGCGCGCCGGGCTGAGCAATATCAATATCGATTTGATTTATGGTTTGCCCGGACAGAACCTGGAGCAGTGGCAAGCGGATTTAGCAGCAGCGTTGGCGCTGGAGACCGAGCATACTTCGCTGTATAGCCTGACTTTGGAGCCGGGTACTCCCTGGTGGCAGCAGCAGCAACAAGGAACGCTGCAGCCGGCTGACGATGATTTGGGCGCGGAGATGCTGGAGCTGGCGATCGACCGTCTTGCTGCCGCCGGTTATCAGCATTATGAAATCTCCAATTTCGCCCGGCCGGGTTATGCCAGCCGCCATAATTTAGCTTATTGGCGGCGGGAAAATTATCTGGGACTGGGCGTGGCCGCAGCCGGCTGCCTGCTGAATTACCGCTACTATAATCAGCGCTCCCTGGAAGATTACCGGCGGCTGCTCGAGTCGGGGCAGCGGCCGCTGTTTGATGAAGAACACCTGAACATTGACCAGGTGATGAGCGAGGCGATTTTTCTCGGCCTGCGGCTGCAGGAGGGGATTGATTTCGCGGCTTTTGCCGAGCAATACGGCATCAGCCCGCTCAAGCGTTTCCGCCGTCAGATCCGCAAGATGGAAGCCGCCGGCTTGCTGGAAGCCGATGAAACAGGGATGCGGCTGAGCCGCCGTGGAGTGCTGCTTGGCAATCAGGTCTTTATGCAGTTTGTTTAAGTAGCGCCGCCAAAGCGTACCGCAGCTTCAGCGGATAAAATCGAGATAATTATTGGTGTCGGCACCCGGGTGCACCGCGATGGCAATCGCAGCGGCGATGATTTCGGCATCAGCGGCGATTAGCTCATCGATGTCCTTAGGCGTAACCATCAGCTGGCCGCGAAAGCGCTCCAACAGCTGTTTTTCAGCGAAGCGGCAGGCGCCTTCATCGATTTTAGTAGGAAAAAGCTGCGCTTTGCCCTGCCAGTAATCATCGAGGCTTTTGACGGTTTCGCAGATGATCGAGGCAGTATCCACTACCGTGGGGACGCCGATAGCGATCACCGGACAGCCGGCCATTGCGGCGTCGATGCCGCTGCGGCGGTTGCCGATGCCGCTGCCGGGCTTGATCCCGGTATCCGCGATTTGAATCGTGGTGCCGACCCTGGTTACCGAGGCGGCGGCCAGACTATCGACCACGATCAGCGCCGCCGGGTGAATATGCTCGCAGATGCCCATAATGATTTCCGCGGTTTCGATGCCGGAATTGCCCAGCACTCCGGGCGCGATCGCCGACAGCGGAGCCAAGCCGGCCGGTTTTTGGCCTTGGCGGAAAATATGGCGCGTCGCGTAGGTGAGGGCAATGACGCGCGGCCCCAGGGCATCGGCAATAGCATGGTCATTGCCCAGCCCGACCACCAGCAGCGGGCGGTTAAGACTGACCGGGGAGGGCAGCAGGCTGCCTAGCTGTTCGGCGGTTACGGCGGCGATTCCGGCAATCGTCTCCTCGCTTTCCGCCGGCGGAATATCGAGAGTGATATAACGGCCGCGCGGCCGTCCAAGCGCCGCTTCTCCCTGTTCGTTGAGCACGGTGATGATATGAATAATAACACCGCAGCTCTGACTTACCTCTTCTGCTACTCCGGGCAGCTCCTGGTTGGCGGAGCCGCGCAGCAGCTCATTGGCCTCTACCGCCAAATCAAGCCCCCCGGCCAGGCCGGCTGATCCCTGTAAATTATCCCAATAATCATTGCCCTTAATCATGGCTTTAGTATGCGCAAAGCGCGTTGATAAATAAAGGGAAATCCTGGCAAATGCAGGAAGAAACAGCTTAAAAGGCGAAATTTATTAACAATATCGAGGTGATCTATGATGAAAGTCAGATGTATGACCTGCGGCCAAGAAGTAGAGATCAGCAAGCTGCATAAGGATTATCTGAAATTGGCCGCTAATCCGCAGGCTGCTTTCATTTGCGACGCTTGTTCACAGAAAATCGGCCATGCCGCCCGCCGCAAGAAAGTTAAAGAGCATAAAAGATAAAGAGCATAGATGAGGATTATCGCCGGTAGCCGCAGAGGCAGAAAATTATTGACTCTTAAAGGGAATCAGACCCGTCCGACCGCCGACCGGGTCAAGGAAGCGCTGTTCAGCATCTTGGCTCCGTATTTGCCGGGAGCCCGGGTTTTGGACGCTTTTGCCGGCAGCGGCGCTTTGGGCTTGGAGGCGCTCTCCCGCGGCGCGCAGTCCGCTTGGTTTTGTGAACATAGCCGCGCCGCCGCCGAGATCTGCGCGAAAAATATTGCCGGCTGCGCTTTTGAACAGGCGCATCTGTTGCAGGGAGATACGGAGCTATTGCTGCCGCTCTTGCACCAGCAGCAGCCGCAGCTGCAATTTGATTTAGTTTTTTTAGACCCGCCGTACCGCAGCGATTTGCTCCGCCGCACTATCATCCTGCTGAAGGAACAGGAACTGCTGGCGGCGGAGGGTTTGATCGCCGCTGAGAGCGATGCCGCCAGCCCGCCGGTGGATTTGCCCTTTTGCCGCTTGCAGAAGGAAAAAAAATATGGCGGTACGATGATCCGTTGTTATTGTTTTACAGAAGATAGCGAATGATGCCCATTTCTAGGCATAAGGAGGATGACAGATGGAGATGAAGGAAAACCTTGGTCTGGCGACGATACTCAAGGAATTGGAGGACGCAGTGGTCAATGGCAGTAGGGTGCCGCTTACCAATAAGGTGATGGTCAACGAAGAGGCGATCACCGGCTGCATCGATCGCATTTACGCCGCTTTGCCAGATGAGATCAAGAACGCGCAAAAAGTCTTGGAACAAAGCGACAAGCTGCTGGAAAATGTGGAGGATCAGGGGCAGAGGATTATCGCCGAGGCTAAAGAGCAGGCGGATATGATGACCCGGGAATCAGCTATTTATCAGGAAGCCGTAACCCGCGCCGAGGCGCTGGTGGCCCAGGCGGAAGAGGCTTCCGTTCAGCTGCGCCGCGACTCAATCCATTACTGCGACGATGTACTGAGCCAGCTTGAAGTCACCTTGGATAAGATGCTGACCAATATACGCCGCAACCGCGAGGATTTACAGAAATTCAGCTTTTATGAGAACAGTGACTCAGCCGAAGCATAAGCGCGGACAGCAGACCGAGAGCCGCTAGGCTGATCAGACATAATTGCAGCGCCGTCAGCCAGACCGGCCCGCTGATGCCGCCACCGGTAAATAATGCGCTCGGCAGCGCGATCCGGTGGCAGAGCGCTGCCATCGCCAGATAAGCGAACAGCGAATGGGCTAGGCGGCAGATTAGATAGGGGGTTAGGCGCAGATCAGTATCGCCGATCATCGCCAGGACCTGCATTTGTACGGAGATGCCGCCGAAGCTGATTATCGCCGCCGTTATGGGGAGGATTTGCTCCAGTGGCAAGGCGCTCCCGGCAATGGCGCTGACGCCCAGGCTCATTTCCCAGAATCCCTGGCTTAAGGCCTGCGGCAGCAAAGAGGCGGCGGGCAGCGCGGTAATCAGGGCGCTGACCACAGAGAAAAAGGCCATCAGACAGCCGATCGAGATGATATTGGCTGTGGAGCGTTTCAGCGCGTTTTGCAGGCTTGCCCCTAGGTCTGCGGCTGATGCCGCCGGTTGTTCCGGCGGCGCAGGCGCGGTTTTTGCCGTCTGCCGGCGGCGGCAGCGCGCCCCTAAACCGAGCAGCACGCCGATCAGCAGATTGCCGCCGTAATGTACAGCGGCGAGGAGCAGTGCCGCCGTCGGGCAGTGCAGCAGGCCGCCGGCGACAGCGACAGTGATATATAAAGGACCGGCATTATTAGTAAAGCAGATCATCCGCTCCCCCTCGGCGCGAGTGATCTCCTTTTTTCGCCGCAAGGCGGCGGTAATGGAAGCTCCGCTGGGAAACCCGGAGCAAAATCCCAGCGCCACAGCCAGTGCTGCGCAGCCCGGCAAATTAAACAGCGGGCGCATTAGCGGGCTCATCGCGGCGCTGAGGTAGCGGGAAATATTCATCCCCAGCAAAAGTTCGCTGATGAAGAAAAAGGGCAGCAGGGAGGGCGCGACCACCTGCCACCACAGCTCGAGTCCGCGCAGCGCGGCCTGGCAGGCGAGGCTGGGACGGAGCATCATGGCGATAGCCAGCATCAGGAGCAGGACGATCGTCAGCAGGCGGATTTTCTCCTGCCGAGGAATTTTCTTGCTATGTCTAGTCAAAAAGCCTTTCCCCTTCAAAAAGAATGTGTTATAATATAATTTAGCCTATATTAATTAAATACTATTATTACGGCGGAGGTTAGTTTTATGAAAATTTTGGTTTTGAACTGTGGTTCGTCTTCACTGAAATACCAGCTCTTCAATATGGACGACGAGTCCGTAATGGCTAAGGGCCTGGTAGAGAAAATCGGTTTGGGAGATTCTGAGCTGACGCATCAGCCCCAGGGCAAGGATAAGATCAAGATCTCGGCGGATATTCCTAATCACGGCGTAGCGATTGAGATGGTCGTCGCCGCCCTGCTCGACAAAGAGCATGGCGTAATCTCCGATATGCGCGAGATCGACGCTGTCGGTCACCGCATCGTCCACGGCGCACAGATGTTCTCTGCTTCCTGCATCATCGACGACAAAGCGCTGGCTGATCTGGAAACTGTTTCCGAGCTGGCTCCTCTGCATAATCCGCCCAGCATTCTCGGTATCCGCGCCTGCTGCGAGAAAATCCCCGGCGTGCCGATGGTCGGCGTTTTCGACACTGCTTTCCATCAGACGATGCCTGCCGCCAATTATTTATATGGTCTGCCCTATGAATATTATGAAAAATATAAGATTCGCCGCTATGGTTTCCACGGCACTTCGCACCGTTTCGTCTCCGCCCGCTGCGCCGAGCTGTTGGGCCGCAATGATGCGAAGATCATCACCTGTCATTTGGGCAATGGTTCTTCGCTGTCTGCTGTTGACCACGGCAAAGTCGTCGATACCTCAATGGGCTTCACTCCGCTGGCCGGCGTGCTGATGGGCACCCGCTCCGGAGATATTGACCCGGCTATCGTCACTTATGTGATGGAAAAAGAGGGCCTGGACACTGCGGCGATGAACGCCGTGCTGAATAAGAAATCCGGCCTGCTGGGTATTTCCGGCGTCAGCTCTGATATGCGTTATGTGGAAGAAGCAGCCGATCAGGGCAATGAGCGCGCTAAGATCGCTCTGGAGGTTTTCAGAAAGACGGTCGTCAGCTTTATCGGCGCTTATGCTGCGGAAATGAACGGCGTCGATGCCATTGTCTTTACTGCCGGCATCGGTGAGAATTCTGCTTTGGAGCGTGCCGCCATCTGCGCAAACCTGACTTATCTGGGAGTTGACTTTGACGCTGCCGCCAATGATTGCCGCGGCAAAGAGGTCGAGATCAGCAAGCCTGACTCCAAGGTGCGCGTCTTTGTCATTCCGACCAATGAGGAATTAATGATCGCCCGCGATACCAAAGCGCTGGCGGAAAGCGTTAAATAATCCGGCGGTAGTTTAACTGTTGACAACCGCAGCTTGAATCTGTATAATATTTCGGTATGGAGTTGAGAAGATGCGGCTGAGCATTAGCAAAATCAAACAGCAGCCTGCTGCTACGCTGCGCTATCAGCTGACCGATGAGCAGCTGGATCCTGCCGCCTACGGCTATAGCGAATTTCGTTTCGCTGCGCCGCTGGTCTTTGACGGTCAGGCGACTAACCGCGGCGGCGGCCTCTTCGAGGTCACTGGCAGCTATCAGACCAGTCTGCAGCTGATTTGCAGCCGCTGTCTCAATACCTTTACCTTGCCGCTTAGCGGCGAGATCAAGGCCCTCTACGGTTCCTCTCCAGAGGAAGAAACAGAGGGCGAGCTGGCTGTCCATTCTTTTAGTGGCGATAATATTGACCTGGATGAACTTTTGCTTAGCGAGATCAATTTCGCGCTGCCGATGCAGCCGCTATGCAAGGAAGATTGTCGCGGTTTATGCCCGGAATGCGGCACAGATCTTAATCACGGCGCTTGTTCCTGCGCTAAAGAGCAGATAGACCCGCGTTGGGAAAAGCTCGCATATTTTAAGTTTAACGGTGACGAGTAAGAAAGGAGTGCTGAACAATGGGCGTACCAAAGGGGAAAACCTCTAAGGCTAATAGAAGAATGAACAGAGCGGCCAGATATACGCTCGCCGGCGCAGCGATGAGCGAATGCCCGCAGTGCCATGCGATCAAGCGTCCGCATCATGTGTGCCCGGAATGCGGCTACTATAAGGGCGTGCCCGTAGTAGTGGAAAAAGAGAAGGCCGAATAAGCTAAGCCACAACATTTGAACGCCTCTCCAGCGCTGGAGAGGCGTTTTCTTTTGCTGTAAGCGGCGGCAGCCGCGGCGAAATTGATTGACGATTCTGCCAAAGCAGGGTATAATTAATTAGTTTCATCCGCCCCATAGGGGCTGCGTAATAAATCAGCTGCGCTGGGAAGCAGCTCGCGAGGAGAAGAATTATGAGGATAGCTTTTGATATTATGGGCGGCGATCATGCCCCGGCGGCGATTATTGAGGGCGCGCTGTCTTTAGCCGGCGATCATCCGCAGGATCAGATGATTTTTGTCGGCCTGCCGGAGACGGAAAACAAGGCCTGGCCGGCCAATGTTTCTTTTGTCCCCTGCGGCTCGGTGATGGCGATGGACGAAGATGTGCGCAATCTGCTGAGCAAAAAGGACAGCTCGATTTGGATCGCTACTGATCTGGTGAAAAAAGGCGAGGCCGACGCGATCATCTCCGCCGGCAGCACCGGTGCGCAGATGACTGCGGCGACGCTGCTATTGTCGCGGATCAAAGGCTGCGAGCGTCCGGCTATCGCTACTGTCCTGCCGACGCTGGAAGGCAGCAAGCTGATGCTCGATGCCGGTGCCAATGCCGATTGCAGCGCACAGATGCTGCTCTCTTTCGCCAAGATGGGCGCAGTCTACGCCGAACAGCTCCTGGGGATGTCTCAACCGCGCGTCGCCCTGCTGAGCAATGGCTCTGAGGAACATAAGGGCAATAAGCTGGTTCTTGAGGCGCATAGCCTGCTGAAAGAAAGCGGACTCAATTTTATTGGCAACCGTGAGGGCCGCGATATTTTGAACGGCGGTTATGATGTGATGGTTTGCGACGGCATGAGCGGCAATATCGCAATCAAAAGCATGGAAGGCGCGATTATGGTGCTGATGCGCCTGCTCAAACAGGAATTGACCGCCTCGCTTAAAGCTAAACTGGGCGCAGCTTTGGTGATGGGCGGCCTCTCGCGTATCAAAGAGACTTTTTCGCAGGATAATAATAGCGGCGCGCCGCTGCTCGGCGTCAAGGGCATCAGCATCGTCTGCCACGGCAATTCCGATGCCAAGGGCATTATCAGCTCCGGAGAGCTGGCGCGGAAATGTTTCGCCAATGATTTTGTCGGCAAATTAGCCTCGGTGCTGTAACCAACAGCGCAGCCGGCGCATATTAACTGATATAATCATGTTGGCCGCGGCGCGGCTAATGCTAAAGGGCGGTTATTATGTCTGAGGCAGAAAAACTCAAGGAGATTGTGTTGGAGCAGCTGAAACTGGATGAAGCCAATTTCAGCCGCGAGATGAGCATCGACTCCCTAGCGATCGATTCTTTGGAGCTGCTGGAGCTGCTGGTCACTATCGAAGAAGAATTCGATATCACCCTGGACGATGAGCAGCTGAATAAGACGGCGACTATGGGCGAGATGTTTGATTATTTACTGGAGAAAATCAGCGATGAAAGCTAAACAGCAGCGGGGCATGGCAGATTTACTGACTCTCGGCCGAAATTTGGGGTTTAATGAAGGGAATATCGCTGTGCTGCGGCGGGCACTGACTCATTCTACCTATTTCGAGGGCAGCCGCCACGGACATAAACAAGGCGAGGACGATAACCAACGTCTGGAATTTCTCGGCGATGCAGTGCTTGACCTGGTCGTCGGCGAGCACCTCTATCACCGTTATCCGGAAGCCAGAGAAGGTGAGCTGTCGAAAATGCGCGCTTATCTGGTCTGCGAAGCCTCATTGTCCGCAGTAGCTAAGCGCCTGGGCCTAGAGCAATGGCTGCGGATGGGTCATGGAGCAGAGGCCGGCGGCGACCGCTTCCGCCCTTCGGTACAGGCCGATGCTTTGGAAGCGGTGATCGGAGCGGTCTTTTTGACCCAGGGCTATCAGGCGACACAGCGCTTGCTGCTGCAGCTGCTGGGAGAACAAATGGACAAGCTCTCCCCTGAAGAATACGAGGATAAAAAGAGCCTGCTGCAGGAATTGGTGCAGGCCAAAACCCCGCATGGCGTGGCCTATAAAGTCTTGTCGCACAGCGGTCCGGATCATCAGCCGCGCTTTGAATCCGGCGTTTATTGCGGTAAGCTGCTGCTGGGCCGCGGTGAGGGCGGCAGCAAGAAAGAGAGCGAGGTTGCGGCGGCTGCGGCAGCACTCAAAGATAAGGCCAGCTGGCTGGATCAGATTGGTTAAGCGGCGCTGCGCAAGCGCCTCCCCCAGCGGATTTATTCTTGACAAGCTGCCAGACAGATGGTATTATCTAGTCACAATTAAAAAAGCAAAGCGTTGATCCGGACATGAAATATGGCCTTAGGTTCCCCAGAGAGCTGCGCATTGCTGAGAGCGCGGCGGATACGGACGATATTTTACCACCGGGGAGCGCGGGGGCGAACCCCTGCCGTGAAGCTGCGTTAAAGCATAGAGTGATACCGCCGCGGCGGTATAATTCGGGTGGAACCATGGAGTTTAAGCTTCATCCCGTGCGGATGAAGCTTTTTTGTTTGCTAAATTGCCAGCACAAAGCATGGAGGAGGATATTTATGAATTTGGATATTGTCAACTATGGAGCGCGTTCTTTTGAGCCCGGGCTGCCGGCAGTCGCTATCGCCAAGGAGGTAGATAAAGAGGCTGCCAAGGGCTTTTGCATGGTGCGGGTCAACGGCGAGGCTAAGGAGATGTTCTATCAGCCGCAGGATGGAGATCAGCTGGAATTTCTCTCTTTTGACGATCCGGAAGGCGCTCATGCCTTTTGGCACAGCAGCGCTCATATTATGGCGCAGGCGATCCAGCATTTGTTCCCCGGCACCAAGTTCGGCATCGGTCCGGCGATCAAGGACGGTTTCTACTATGATGTAGATAGCGAGCATGTTTTTACCGAGGACGATATGGCGGCGATCGAAAAGGAAATGAAAAAAATCGTCAAAGCCAATTATAAATTCGAGCGCCGGGAAGTCAGCCGCGAAGAGGCCCTGGCCTATTTCGGCGGTAAGGACGAAATCTATAAAGTCGACCTGATCGAGCGTCTGCCCGAGGACGCCGTGATCTCCCTCTATCAGCAGGGCGATTTCACCGATCTGTGCGCAGGGCCGCATCTCCCCAGCACCGGTATGGTGAAAGCAATCAAGCTGATGAGCGTGGCCGGCGCATATTGGCATGGCGATAGCAACAATAAGATGCTGCAGCGCATTTATGCTACATCTTATCCTAACCGCGAAGCTCTGGACGCTTACCTGTTCCGCCTGGAAGAGGCTAAGCGGCGCGATCACCGCAAGCTCGGCCAGGAGCTGGAGCTGTTCCTGTTGATGGATGAGGGGCCGGGATTCCCCTTCTTCCTGCCCAAAGGCATGACCCTGCGCAATGAGCTGGAAAAATTCTGGCGCGAAGAACATGCCAAGTGGGGCTATGAAGAAATCCGTACGCCGATCATTCTCAACCGCTCTCTGTGGGAGCGCTCCGGTCACTGGGATCATTATAAAGACAATATGTATTTCACCAAGATCGACGATGAGGATTATGCCGTTAAGCCGATGAATTGTCCCGGCGGAATGCTGGTTTATAAATCCAAGCCCCATAGCTATAAAGAGCTGCCGCTGCGCATGGGCGAGCTGGGTATCGTCCATCGCCATGAGCTTTCCGGCGTGCTGCACGGCTTGATGCGCGTCCGCTGCTTCACCCAGGACGATGCGCATATCTTCATGATGCCGGAGCAGATCAAGGACGAGATCATCGGCGTAGCTAAGATGATCGATAGCTTTTACAGCCTCTTCGGTTTCCCCTATCATGTCGAGCTGTCGACCCGTCCCGAGGATTCCATGGGCGACCAGGCGGTTTGGGATATGGCTGAGCAGGCGCTGGCTGACGCGATGAACGAGATGGGCATGGATTATGTGATCAACGAAGGCGACGGCGCTTTCTATGGGCCGAAGCTGGACTTCCATCTCGAGGACAGCCTGGGCCGCACTTGGCAGTGCGGTACGATTCAGCTTGATTTCCAGATGCCGGAAAAATTCGACCTCACTTATATTGGCGCAGATAATCAGCCGCATCGTCCGGTGATGATCCACCGGGTAATCTTCGGCAGCATCGAGCGCTTTATCGGTATCTTGATCGAGCATTTCGCCGGCGCTTTTCCGCTGTGGATCTCGCCGGTGCAGGCGAAAATCCTCACCATTACCGACCGTCAGGACGCTTATGCCGCGCAGATTGCCGAGCAGCTGCGCGCTGCCGGTATCCGCGTTGAGGTCGACGACCGCAATGAGAAAATCGGCTATAAGATCCGCGCCGCTCAGACTGAGAAGGTGCCTTATATGCTGGTAGTCGGCGATAAGGAGATGGAAAACGGCACTGCGGCGCTGCGTAAGCGCGGCGAGGGCGATTTGGGCGCGACCCCGATTGCCGAGATTGTCGCCCGCCTGCGGCAGGAGATCGCGGATAAGGTTAAGGATTAATAGCCCTAAATTGTTTGCCGCTATGGAAACAGCCCAGCTAACAAGCTGGGCTGTTTTTTGATGATTTTACGGTAAACAGGCACTTTTTGCCGCTGCACAGCATATGGATTATTAGCCGCCGGAGCAAGGCGGCAAAACTATCGCTAAAGGAGCGAGACGAATGTCCAAATTTATCGATAAATGCAAGTGCTCGGTCAATAAAGCGCTCGAAAACACCTTTTTTCAGAATATCGCTAATATCGTGCTGCTGGTCGTGGTGGCGATCTTGATCATTTCGCTGTTGGTCAGCCCGGCGATTTCGATTGCCCTGGCGCTATTCGGCCTTTTTTTATGGGCGATTCTTTACTGCTAACAGCGGAAGTGTTATCATAAAGGCATCATATTAAGCGGGAGGGTGAAAAGATGCAACTTATTTATGAAGGACATGCTTGCTTTCGCGTGATCAGTCAGGGGCAGGAGATTATTATCGACCCCTATTTCAACGGCAATCCGCTGGCGCAGCACCGGCCGGAGGAGCTGCAGCCCAACTTGATCCTGCTCACCCATGGCCACGGCGACCATCTAGGCGACGCCTTGGCGATCGCCCGTCATAGCGGCGCTACCCTTGCCGGGCAGGTGGATCTGCTCAATGCGCTCGATCACCATGGCATCGAGAGCATTGGCTTTCACCTTGGCGGCAGCTTCCATTTCGGCCCGTTCAAGATTACGATGGTGCCGGCCTGGCACGGCAGCAGTATCAGCAGCAGCCAGGGAGCGCTCTATGGCGGCGTGGCCTGCGGCTATATTATCGATGACGGAGAGAAAAAACTATACCATGCCGGCGATACCGGCCTCTTCGGCGATATGAGCATGGTAATCTCACGCTATGGGCTGGACTGCGCTCTGCTGCCGATCGGCGATTTCTATACTATGGGACCGCAGGACGCCGTGACCGCGGCGCAATGGCTCAAGGCAGAGGTGGTAATCCCGATGCATTACAATACTTTTCCGCTGATCAGTCAGGATCCGCAGCAGTTTAAGGCGGCAGTAGAGCAGGCCAGCGACAGCCGCTGCGTAGTGCTGGCGGTAGGCGAGAGCTATCAGCTGTAGCCGCGCCAGGGACGGCTTTGATGTAATACGGAACGGCTGAGCCGTTCCGTGCTGCCGGAGGCGGCTATTTGCGTTCAAAAGTTTCGCAGGCTGTTTCATCCGGACATGAAACAGCTTTGCAGCCGCAGCTACGAACTTCGATAGCATTAGCGGCGCAATTGCAGTTATTATTATACTTGCATTCTTCCACCAGGCATTTGATTTTGGACATAGTCTCACCTCCTTTGCAGCTGTTAGTATGCCCAGTCTGCGCTAAAATAGCCGCCCGATCCAAATTTACCGCACTGTATAAAATAAGAACCAGGCAGAAGCCTGGTTCTTGTTGTTTTTATCTGCTGTAAAGCGCGCTGCTGCGGCGATCAAGCAATAGCTTATTCTTTTTCCTCATCGCTGTCTTCGGCAGCAGTTTCTTCCTGCTCCAGCTTGGAGACCAGCACCCATTCCACGCGGCGGTCAGCGAAAACTTCTACTTTCAGATGCAGTCCGTAGGCGTCCAGCTCCGGCTGCGCGCCATCGGGCGGGATCTCGGACAGCTGGCTGAATACCAGGCCGCCTAGAGTATGGAAATCATGTTCTTCATCATCCTGCGGCAGTTCGATTTCCAGCTCTTCCTGCAGAGTTTCGATCTCCACGCTGCCGCGCATCCGCCACAGATTCGGCTCAAGACGGATAATTTCCTGAGTATCCAGCGGATCGAATTCGTCGTAAATATTGCCGACGATCTCTTCCAGCAAGTCCTCCAGCGTTACTAAGCCGCTGGTGCCGCCGTATTCATCCACTACTACCGCCATATGGGTTTTTTTCTGCTGCATATCACGGAACAGCTTATCAGCCGGAACAGACTCCGGCACGAAATAGACCGGCGCCAACAGCTCGCGCAGCGGCTTGGGCTGATCGCTCTGGGCGTTGATCAGGTATTCCCTGGTGCGCAACAGGCCGATGACATCGTCGATATCGTCGCCGCAGACCGGGAAGCGGGAGAGTCCGCTCTCAGTGATCAGCTTCATGATCTCTTCCTTGCTGTCGTCGAGCCAGACCACCTTCATATCAGTACGGTGAATCATCACGTCTTCAGCGGTGATATTATTGAATTCAAAGATGTTTTCGATGAACATCTTTTCCGTCGGCTCGATAGCGCCCTTTTCTTCGCCGATATCGACCATCATGCGGATCTCTTCTTCAGAGACTTCCTCCGGCTCCTTATTGGGGTCGATCCCCAGCAGCCGCAGGACGCCGTTGGTAGATTTGTCGAGCAGCCAGACGATAGGACGGAAGATCGTACCAGCGCCGAGAATCACGCCGGAGACGAAAGAGGCGACCTTGTCCGGATTATTCATCGCCAGCCTTTTCGGCACCAGCTCGCCCAGCACCAGGGTGAAGTAAGAGAGAATCAGGGTAATCACGATGATGCAGATGGTGTTAAGCGTGCCGGGGCTGACGGCCTGGAATCCTTGGTCATTGACCAGCCAGTTGACCAAGCGCTCGGAAAAGCTGTCGGCAGCAAAAGCCGAGGCCAGGAAACCGGCCAGGGTGATGGCGATCTGGATCGTGGAGAGGAAGGAACCGGGATTCTCTACCAACTTGAGCAGCTTTTTGGCCTTTTTGCTGCCTTCCTCTGCTTCACGCCGCACCTTGTTCTCATTAAGAGAGATCACGGCGATCTCCGAGGCGGCGAAGAAAGCGTTCACCAGAATCAACAGAAAAACGATTAATAGTTGAAGACCTAAAGGTCCGTCTGTCAAGACTATTCACTCCTTTAATAATTACGGGGTTTATTGATCACAACAGGTAGCCATAGCTTAGCGCGGCT
>CALXQC010000026.1 GCA_944390435.1 uncultured Clostridia bacterium | reverse complement strand
TGCCGCTGAATATGAACGGCACTCCCGGCCCTTCGGTAGAAATGGCGCAGACTCTGGGGCAAGAAATAGCCAGCCGGTTTCCGATTAAAATTACCTATCGGGATGAGCGCTGTTCGACAATGGCGGCCAATAAAATTCTCTTCTCCGGCGACTGGTCGCGCGAGAAACGCAAAAAAGTGATCGATAAAATGGCGGCGGTTTTTGTCCTGCAGGGGTATCTTGATTATTTGCAGAATAATCGTTGACAAGCTTGATTTTTGACTGCCGATCAGCTATACTAGGTGCCTATAGAAAATCTGGAAAGAGGTAACAATAATGAGTGATATAATTACTTTGATTGATGAAGACGATCAGGAACATGATTTCACTGTAGAAGCGTTTTTGGATGTAGATGATAATAAATATGCCGTTTTGGTTCCTCAGGGTGATGAATTTGTCGACGAGGCGGTGATCATGCGTTTCGGGCAAGATGAAAACGGTGAAGATGTATTGTTCGATATTGAAGATGATGAAGAATGGGAAAAAGTAGCCGATGCTTATGACGCTTTTGCCGCTGATGAGTATCAGGAATATTAATTGCGTTATTGCCGCTTGCATATATCTGCATATTGTTTTGTCTTCTTAAAAATAGACCTGTCATCTTGGATGACAGGTCTATTTTTAAGAAGGTCAGGCAGTCATTGCGACTTGAGCCAAACGCTTATAGCATATCTTTTTTCTTTAGCAAGAAAATACAGAGACCGCAGACAACTATGGCTGCAAGCAGGATAATGCCAAAACCAATGAATGAGCCGGTGTTTTCAAAAGGCACATTCACATTCATTCCCCAGAAGCTAGTAATCATTGTCGGGATCGCCAAGATAATGGTGATCGAGGTCAATAATTTCATGGTAGTGGATAAATTATTGGAGATCATGGATGAAAAGGCATCAGTAGTGGATTTTGTAATATTACCATAGATCTCCGCCATCTCGATTGCCTGGGAATTTTCGATGATGACGTCTTCCAGAAGATCAACGTCTTCCTCGTACATTTTAATGGTTTTGCCGCGCAACAGCCGGTTCATAACCTTAGCGTTATAACGCAGGGAAGTGGAGAAGTAGGTTAAGCTTTTTTGAAAGTTAAGCAAAGCCAGCAATTCCCGGTTTTTCATACTTTTGGTGAGCTCATCTTCCATTTTCTCCGCCCGGCGGTTGATATCACGCAGATAGCGGAGGAAAAGCATGGTTTTGCGGTTTAGGGTATGGAAGATAAAACGGGTTTTCTTAAAGGTTGCAATGCCTTTAATGCGGCTGAGATTAAACTCCTCCAGCAGATTCGTGTCTTCTAAGCATACGGTGACGATATAGTCGTCGTTGAGAATCATGCCCAGCGGGATTGTATCATAAATGATATCATCGTCCGTTCGGATCGGCACATGGATAATGATCATAGCCTGGTCGTCTTCTACTTCGACCCTAGGAATTTCTTCATCATCCAGAGGATATTTCAGAAAATCATAATCCAGGCCAGTCTCAGCCGCTACCCGGTTGATTTCCGCTTCTGTCGGATTGACCAGGTTGATCCAGCAGTCTTTCTCTATTTCATCACGGCATTGTAGTTTGTTGTCAATGGTGCGGTAGATGAAAATCATCGGCAGACCTCCTTTGCTTGGGAGGCCGGATGATTAAGCCATGCACGGTCCCCCTTGATTCAGATATTGCATATACGAGTGATAGTCGCTACTCGGGCAACCGTCCATGGTATCACCTCCAGAGATCAATTTGATAGGCTATTTCATTCATAGCCAATCTATTATACTGCATATTTTTGTTTTTGCAAAGCTTTTTTACAAGAATTTTATTAAAACAGTGCTGTTATACGGCAGATAAATATAATTGTCAGCCATCGGCAGCCAGGTGAATTATTTGCCTCTTTGCGAGATATATTGTATAATAAGCTAAATGTTTATTATGTATCATACATATTTGGAGGCTGGATTATGCGACAAATGACAGCAGTCATCCTTGCTGCAGGACAGGGGACGCGGATGAAGAGCAGTAAACCTAAGGTTTTGCATGAAGCAATGCATAAACCTTTGATAAAATACGTAATCGCTGCGGTGCATCATGCTGATATTGAGGATGTTTGTATTGTTGTGGGCCATGGAGCTGAAGAAGTAAAACAAACGCTTGGCGAAGGCTATCTGTATGCGCTTCAAGAACAGCAGTTAGGTACAGGCCATGCCTTGATGCAGGCTTTACCGCTTTTGCCGTCCGCTGATAGCCTTATGGTATTATGCGGCGACACCCCGCTGCTCACGGCACAGACTTTGAGTCAGCTGCGCAGTTATTTTGATGAGAGCGGCGCAGCATGTACTATTATGAGCGCGATACTGCCAGACGGCGGCGCTTATGGCCGAATTGTTCGGAATGATAATGGCGAAGTAGCATCCATTGTAGAGGCGCGTGATGCCAGCCCTGGAGAGCTGGCGATTCAAGAAATCAATAGCGGAGTATATTGCTTCGACCGTGAGGCTTTGTCTGCTGTTATCGATAAGCTTGCACCCAATAATTCACAAGGGGAATATTATTTGACAGATATTATCTGCGAGCTGCGTAATATTGGGAAAAAGGTTAATGCCTATGTTTGTCAGGATGCCGATGAAATTATGGGGGTTAATGACCGTTATCAGCTCTCTTTAGCCTCCGATATTTTAAGAGAGCGGAAAAACACTGCTCTGATGCTCTCCGGGGTCACCATGCTCGATCCGCGGACAGTATATATTGACGACACGGTAGAAATTAGTCCGGACTGCATTATTGAGCCGCAGGTATATATTGAGGGTCTATGCCGTATCGGCAGAGGTTGCCATATCGGTCCTTTTGTTAAAATCACGGATAGCGTTATTGGCGAAAATTGCGAAATAGGCCCTTTTTGTTATCTGCGCCCCGGAACGGTTCTGGAAGATCAGGCCAAAGCCGGTCATTTTGTTGAGATTAAGAAGAGCCGCATCGGTCGAGGTTCTAAGGTGCCGCATTTGAGCTATATTGGTGATGCGGATGTCGGTGAGAAGGTCAATATCGGCTGCGGCACTATTACTTGCAATTATGATGGCAAGCATAAATATCCCACGACTATTGAAGACGAAGCTTTTATTGGCAGTAATACTAATTTGGTCGCTCCAGTTACGGTAGGCCACCGTTCTACCGTAGCCGCCGGCAGCACGATAACCGAAGATGTGCCGGAAGATTCCCTGGCTATTGCCCGGGGGCGTCAACACAATATTAAAGGTTGGACCGAAGAGCGAGATCCGCGGTATAAAAATAATGACGAATCGCAAGGGAAATAGCTTAACAATAGTGAAATAACACATTAGCTAAAGCTTGTCCGCTGGATTGCGGGCAAATAGGGAAGGAGAGTCATGATGAGCAGCTTCAAAATGAAGTTATTTACAGGCAATGCCAATAGTCCTTTGGCCGAGGAAATCGCTGAATATTTGGGGATTCCGGTAGGCCTGGCCAAGGTTAAGACCTTCGCTGATGGAGAAATTGCGGTAGAAATTCAAGAGAGCGTTCGCGGCTGCGATGTGTTTATCGTGCAGCCTACTTGCGCTTCTGTTAATGATAACTTAATGGAGTTGCTGATTATGATCGATGCGATGCGCCGCGCTTCTGCTCAGCGGATCGCAGCTGTGATTCCGTATTACGGCTATGCTAGACAGGAAAGAAAGACTAAAGCCCGCGATCCGATTTCAGCTAAATTGGTAGCTAATTTGATTTCGGCAGCCGGGGCGGATCGTGTTATCGTCATGGATCTTCATGCCGGAGCTATTCAAGGATTCTTTGATATCCCAGTGGATCATCTACCGGGCGTGCCGCTGTTGGCGGAATATTATAAAAACATCGGTTTGGACAACCTGGTTGTTGTTTCACCAGATGTGGGCGGCGTGGTGCGCGCTCGCAATATGGCAAACCGCCTGGGCGTGGACTTGGCGATTATCGACAAGCGCCGTAAAGAAGCTAATCAATCAGAAGTCATGCACGTTATTGGCGACATTAAAGACAAAAACGTGATCATGGTGGATGATATCATCGATACAGCGGGCACCATTACTAAGGGCGCCAAAGCACTGAAGGATTTAGGCGCAAAGAATATTTATGCATGCTGTACCCATCCGGTTTTTTCGCCTCCGGCCATGGAGCGTCTGGAGAATTCGGAAATTAGTGAGGTTCTGGTGACCAATACGATACCAATTGATTATCAGCGGCAGGGATATTCTTCGAAAATAAAAGTGCTATCGGTAGCGGCTTTGCTGGGTGAGGCGATCATTCGCGTGCATGAGAATATTTCTGTTAGCCTGCTATTTGATGAATAAAAGCGTTTAGCGGGTTTCCGCTTCATGTTGATGCGCGGAGCTGTCATTATCCGTAGCTGTAGATAGCTCTACATAATCCGTTGCTTTGACTGTGGCGTCGGGGTTGATTGCCCCGGCGCTATTTGTTGCTGTCGCGTCCGGAGTAACTGCGGCATCGTCATCTGAGGTCTGCCGCTGCGTCGTTGCTGACTGCGGGCTTGAGGAGGGGATTGCTGCCGCCTCTTCTGTAGGCGCAGCGTTCATCGAGGACGCTAAATCACTATCCCGTTTTTTACGGTGGTCTATTTTTTCGTTTATATTTGATGAAATTCGTTTAGTCATGTCGGCGGTATTGCTAAATAGCTCCGTTGCTTTGGCTTTGACGCTTCCCGCGGCATTGCCCATGTTGATTAAGAAGGAGTTTTCTATATCCACTGCATCATCGCTTGCGCTATCTTTCAGCATGACCGTGCGTCCGGCAATAGCAATAATATATTCGCCGCGCACAAGCGAGCGCACCTTAAAAAACCCGTTAGGGGCGATTTCCAGACCGCTGATTTGTCCGCTTGCGCTATCAAAGCGATATTCATCAATTTTACCCAGGGTTCTGCCGGCAGTAGTAAAGACACGGGAGCCGATGATCGTCACCGGATGGCGGAGCGCGCGGATATAGCGGCTGTTTTGTCCGCGTCTTTCGATGCTGCCCGCAGTTTCCACTGTTACTCCGTCTTCGCCGAAATTGTGTACCGCGGCGAAAGGCAAAATACGCTCCTCTTTGCCTAAGCGCCGTCTTTCCAGCACAAATCCTTGCACTGAATGCAGCTTGCTGTCTATTAATATCTGTCTGATATTGCCTAGATATAAGCCTTCCTGGCAGCTATAAACCGGCATACCGATAACCTTTTTGCTGGCGACATCATTATTAATATTTTCGGCCATCTTGCTTTTCCTCCAAGAACGCTTTTGCCAAAATATATGGGGGAAAAATGCAATATATGCTTTTTTCCTGTACACCGATATGTTAAAATATTGCTATGAAAATTATTTTTGGTTTGGGAAATCCGGGGCTGCGCTATGCGGCTACCCGACATAATTGCGGTTTTTTAACTTTGGATTGTTTGGCGGAACATTTAGGCCTCGCTTTTGATAAAAAAATCGAGGATAATTTAGTTGCGTCTGCTATTTACCAAGGTGAAAAATTATTGCTAGCTAAACCGCAGTTATATATGAATTTAAGCGGATTTCCATTGGCTAGATTATGCCACTACTATAAGGTGGATTATTCGGAAATTTTGATCGTATTGGACGATTTAGCGTTGCCACCGACCAGCTTGCGCTTTCGCCGCGGCGGCAGTGACGGCGGACATAACGGCATGAAATCCATTATCGAACAAACCGGTACGAAAAATATTAATCGGCTTAAAATAGGCATTGGCGAAGCGTTGTTCAATACGGTAGATCATGTGATCGGCGCCTTCTCGCCGGAAGAAATGCCGGCTTTTGCTAAGACTTTTTCTCTTGCTGCCGAAGGAGTTTTGTGCTGGCTGCAAGAAGGAATTGACTCTGCAATGAATAAATATAACTGCTTAGAGCCGGTGCTGGGCTCAGCCCCCGGCAACGACGGTTAAATACAACACCCTATCCGGCAGCGATTTTCATATTTATCAACTGGTGCGATTCTGCAATCGCACCAATTCTGCGTGGGCTCGCTTTTATGAAAACTGCCGGCCGGTAAATTTCACAATAAATCATTAGCAAGGAGGATATATGCAACGCCTAGTTGACGCTTGGCGGCAGCAAACGGCCTATCAGGAAATTTTGCTGTCGTTAACTACTCAGCAACTTTCCGCCCTTTCCGGGCTACCTCATATGGCGCAGGCTGCTATGACTGCCGCACTGTTTGCCGATACGAATCATCCACTGCTGCTATTGACTGCCGAAGAAAGCGAAGCTGTCGCTATGGCAGATGACTTACGTACTCTCTTGGGCGATCAGGTGATGTATTTCCCGGTGATCGAACTGCTTCCCTTGGCTGTTTATGCGCATAATATCGAATTGATTGCTGCAAGAATTGATGTTTTATCCCGATTGGCTCAAGGGGAGAAAATTTTAGTTGTTGCCTGTGCTAATGCTATTGTTCGGCGTTTAATTCCAGCGCCGGCGTTTTTGGATCAGCATTTGCGGCTGAGTACAGGAAGCGTTTACGAACCGGCGGTTCTGGCTTCCCGTTTGGCTGATATGGGATATGAGAGGACGCCGCTGACTGAGATCCCAGGATCTTTTAGCCTGCGCGGCAGTATTGTTGATATTTTCCCGATCACTAATGACCGCCCTTATCGAGTTGAGTTTTTCGATGATGAAATAGAGAGCATCCGGTATTTTGATCCAGCAGATCAATTGTCTGCTGAAGCCGTGAAAGAAATGCTGATTCCGCCGGCAAATGAGCTGCCTTTGGACGATGATGCCCGCCGCCGCGCCGCCGCCTCCTTAGAACAGGAAATAGCGGAGGTCAGCGCCAAACTCCACGGCGAAGATAAAAAAAATTTAACGGAAACATATACTGCTCTGCTGGAGCATTTGCACGAAGGTGTCTGGGATAGTGCTATGGAGACTTTGATCAGCAATTTTTATCCTGATGCCGGAAGTATTTTTGACTACTTATCTGCCGGGACGGTTATCCTTTCTGAGCCGCAAACAATTAAACAAAAGGTATTGGATTTAACCAGCGGCCGCGATGCCCGCTACTGCGATCTATTGGATCGTGGGCGTCTGCTACCCTCGTTTTATCATAATTTTTTGGTTTACGAAGAATTATCCGAAGGGTTCTCACAGCATCGCCTGTTACTGCTGAGTCAGTTGGATAATCAGAATGCCGATTTTAAGGTGAAATTAAAGCGCAGTATTAAGGCACGTGAACTGCCTAACTATGCGCATAATCCGCAGGGATTTATTCGTGATATGCGCGAATTTGCGGAGCGGGATTATTTGATTTTTATTGCGGTTAGCTCAGATACACGTTATCAGCGGGCTCAGGAAATAATCCGCGAAGCTGAATTAAGCGGGATCAATGTTATTCAAAAAAGTTTTAGCTGTGGCTTTGAAAGCCAGCAGCTGCATATGGCTTTAGTGACAGAGAAAGAGCTGTTCGCTAAAGAGACACGCAAAAAACAGCGCCGTGCCTATCAAAACGGCGAAAAAATTACTAATTTTTTAGATTTACGTGTCGGCGATTATGTCGTTCATATTTATCAGGGCATCGGCCAGTATATGGGCGTCCAGCGCCTGCGTGTGGATGATGTGGAGCGCGACTATTTACTGATCCAATACCGTGATGAGGACCGGCTGTATTTGCCGGTAGATCAATTGGATTTGATTCAAAAATATGTCGGCAATGATGGCAATCCTCCGAAATTAAACCGGCTTGGCGGCAGTGAGTGGGAACGTGCCAAAGAGAAAGTACGCGTCGCCGTACAGAAAATGGCGGAGGACCTGCTGCAGCTGTACGCCGAACGGGAAAAGGTTAAAGGACATGCCTTTTCGCCGGACGTACCGTGGCAGCGAGAGTTTGAAGACGCCTTTCCTTATGAGGAAACCAATGATCAACTGACCAGCTTGGCTGAGATCAAGAAAGATATGGAATCAGAGCGGGTTATGGATCGCCTACTCTGCGGTGATGTTGGTTATGGCAAAACCGAGATTGCCTTGCGTGCGGCCTTTAAGGCTATTATGGATGGCAAACAGGTGGCTATTTTAGTACCGACTACCGTATTAGCACAACAGCATTATCATACGATCACGGAGCGGTTTTCGGGTTTTCCGGTTAGCTATGGCTGCTTATCGCGCTTTTATTCCCCCAAAGAGCAGAAAGAGACTTTGGCCAAACTAGCCTCTGGTGAATTAGATTTGGTGGTTGGCACACACCGCCTTTTATCTGCGGATGTGCAGTTCAAGGATTTGGGGCTTTTGATTATTGATGAGGAACAACGTTTTGGCGTAGCCCATAAGGAGAAGATTAAAGCCTTAAAGACGCAGATTGATGTCTTAACTCTCTCAGCAACACCGATTCCGCGCACTTTACATATGGCACTGGTGGGAATGCGCGATATGAGTATTATCACCACGCCGCCAGCTGACCGTCTGCCGGTGCAGACTTATGTAGTGGAATATCACGAGCAGCTGATCCGTGATGTGATAGCCAGGGAAGTCGGCCGGGGCGGACAGGTGTTTTTCCTCCATAACCGTGTACTGGATATTTATAATGTAGCAGAAAAACTGCAGAGTATCTTGCCGGGAGTCCGTATCGATGTTGCGCATGGCCAAATGAAAGAGAGGGAATTAGAGCAGGCGATGATGGATTTTGTCGCCGGAAAAGCGGATGTTTTGCTATGCACTACAATCATTGAAAGCGGATTGGATATACCTAATGTTAATACGCTGATCGTCGATGAGGCCGATACCTTTGGCCTTTCTCAGCTGTATCAGCTAAGAGGGCGCGTTGGCCGTTCTGAGCGCCAGGCATTTGCCTATTTTACCTTCCGGCATAATCGGACGCTTAACGATTTGGCGAGAAAACGCCTGACCGCTATCCGCGATTTTACTGAATTAGGCGCCGGATTTAAGATCGCTATGCGCGATTTGGAATTGCGCGGCGCCGGTAATATTCTCGGTCCGGAGCAACACGGGCATATTGTGGCAGTAGGATTTGATCTTTATTGCAAGCTGCTGGAAGAAGAAATGCTCAAAGCCTCCGGCAAGGAAACCCGTCCGCATGATATCGCCACTTTGCTGGAATTAGGTATCAACGCCTATCTTCCCGATAACTATATTGCGGATTCCATTCTCAAGGTAGAAGTATATAGGCGGATGGCGGCTGCAGAATGTGATAAGGATATTGATGATCTGGCGGCGGAACTGCGCGACCGTTATGGTGAATTGCCGCTTGCGGTGGTCAATCTTTGCAAGTTGAGTAAGGTAAAAGTCTTTGGCAAAAAATTGCAGATTGCATCAATTATCCAAAAATCAAACTATATCGAGATTAAATTTGCCGATGGCCATCCGATTACCGGCAATAGTGTTCTGGAGTTATTGGACGCTTGGCCTAATAAAATATATTTCGGCAATAAAAAATTGTTCGCTATTAATCTCAGAACTGCAGGCATGAGCAAAACGGATTCCTCCCGTACGGATCTGCTGCTTAAATTACTCGGTAACTTGGACAATATAGTGCATAACAAATAGATTGTGAACAAATAATCATAAAGTTTTTCTTTTCCTGTCACGAAGCCTGTGCTATAATAGATAGGCTGTTATAAGCCTTTTTAGAAATCATATTAAGGAAGGATGATACTCTTGAAAAAAGCATTGGTTGTCATGTTGATGGCAGTGATGTGCCTCTTTGCCGCCTGTGATAGCGGTTCTGCCGACAAGGGCGCGGTGATCGGCAGCGTCAATGGTTATGACATTTATCAAAGCGAGTATGATTATTTCTTCAGCAATATTTTCTTAAGCAACTATTCAAATGTTTTCTACTCCTATATGGGAGTTGATTTTAATGATGAAGAAAGCGCCAGAGATACTATTGCCACCTTTGAGAGCACGGCCTGGCAGTATGCGGTTAATTTTGCCTTAATTGAGCAGCTGGCTGATCAGTATGGCATCACTTATACTGATACCTATTTGATCGATGTGTTGCCTTGGGGTTATTATCACACCATCAAGATCAGCGATTTGCAGAATCAGCTGGCGGAGAAGGTTAGAGAGGAAATGCTGGCCGAAATCGAAGTATCCGATGAGGATATCCAGGCAGCCTATAATGCAGATCCCGCATTATGGGACGGACGCTCTACCTCCCATATTCTGATCAAATGTGATGTCAATGATGAGGCTGCATTAGCTGAAGCGAAAGCAGAGGCAGAAGAGCTCATCGAGCGCCTGAATGCAGGAGAGGATTTCGCGGAGCTGGCTCAGCAGTACTCTGATGATGGTTCTGCCAGCAACGGCGGTGTGATTGATGCTTATATCAATGTTTATGGCAACGAAGTCGGAACAGAAAACAGTTATTATACTGAGTACGTTGATGCAGCATACGCTTTGACCAATGTAGGAGATTATACCGCGGAGCCTGTTTTGAGCAGCGCCGGCTATCATATCATTAAAATCGATGATATTCGCAGCGGCTATGATGCGGTCAAAGATATTGTTGCCGATAGTCTGAAGACCGTCAGCGATGATGATGTTGTTACCAGAGTTAACGAAATGCTGACCGAAGCATATGATAGCGCTGATATTCAGATTAAGTATGATTTTAAGTATTATGAGCCTGAGGAAGACGCTGCTGAGGCTACCGATGAAACTGATGGCGAGACTACCGATGATGCGGCTGCAGATGACACTTCCAATGAAACCACAGCCGATGATCCGGAAACTCCGACTAATAGTGATGAATAAGCTCTTAAGTGGTGATTCGTTGGATATGCAAATATCGCCATTAGCTATCACCAGTAAAGCAAGCGCTGTATAGATTAATCAAAAGAGAGAAGCTAAGATGCTTCTCTCTTTTTTGTCGCACTTTGGGTTTGCTGCTGGTTGCCATTGATCAGCAAAAGAGGAAGAGTTGATGTTGAATAGAGCAAGGTGAGCTGCTTATTTTATTCCGCGGAGATATCTTGCTGTTCTGTTTTGATCTGCGTGCCGGGATAATAATGCTGTAATATTTGCCGGTAATCATATCCAGCTTGTGCCATGCCATCAGCTCCGTATTGGCACATTCCGACGCCATGGCCATAACCTATGGTAGTAAAGATGATGTTGTTGCCGAGAATTAGCCAGTTAAAAGCCGCTGAATTAAGGGCCAGTAGATTACGTAATTCCGTGCCTGACCAGGAGTTATCTCCTGCCATCACCGTATCGACGCGGCCGCCAGGGGTACGGGAGATAACAGCCATTTCCTCTAATGTATCGCTATCAATAGATAAGATAGCTGCTACCTCATCCAGGTTATAGAGTTGATATGAGCAAAATTTGGGCGAATGGCTACAATAGCCGCAATCAACCGCGATCAGATAGGGCAGGGCAGACCCCCAGCATGAAGCGGCGTCTTCGGTTCTACCGCCACAGGTGGAACAAAAAGGAGTTTGGGCGATCTTATCCTGAGAGAACAAAATTTCTCCTTGGGTGGCAAGCACTGCAGCTGCGATTTTGGCATAGTATTTATCATAGTTTTCGCCCCATTGTTCCCGCAGCTGCAGCTCATCGCTATAAGCCTGGCAATGCGCAGAGTCGCAACAGACGATAGCTCCATCATGCCGCGGTTGGCCGTAGGGCGGACAATGTGAAAGAATATAGGTTCTGGCAGCTACAGCCTGCGCCTTAAGCGCTTCTTCATCAAAGGAGGCGGGCATCTCAGCAGCGACTACGCCGATGATAAATTGTTCGAGCGGCAGCTGCTGCTGCCGTCCTTGGCGGTCGATGATAGTGATCTGGCGCTCATTAGGAATTGGAATAGCTGGATCTGACTCATCTGATAGCTTAACTATGAGTAAGGCAGCTAAGAGTAAGAGACATGCTAGCCCAAGTATAAGAAAATGAATGCGAGAATGAAATCTGCTGTGGCGCATATTTTTCCCTCCTGGGCGATTTTATGCCGGCTATGTGGGAAAAATGCGTAAACGGGCGAGCTTATCGCAGGGCTAAAGCCAATATGGCAGGATAAATTCTTTCAGCCTTGAATATATATTCTGTTATAGGCTGCTAAAAATAAGCTAAAGGGAGAATTAACTTGAGAAAAATTCTGATCGAAGGGGGAAGCCGTCTTTTTGGCGAGGTGCATATTAGTGGAGCCAAGAATTCTGTGCTGCCGCTGATTGCAGCAACTTTATTAACCGACGGTGTTTCCATAATAGATGATTGCCCTTATTTATCAGATGTGCGGACGATGTGCCTGGTTTTGGAGCATCTGGGCGCTAAGACACATTTTGATAACGGCGAGCTTATTTTAGATACCTCTAACTTAGATGCAGTAGAACCACCGGGGGAATTAGTTCGGCAAATGCGGGCTAGTTTTCTGATTATGGGTCCGCTGTTGGCGCGCACCGGCAAGGCGCAGATGAGTTTGCCTGGCGGCTGTGCGATTGGCGCTAGGCCAATTGATCTTCACCTAAAGGGTTTTGAAGCCCTGGGGGCAGATATCAATATCGGCCACGGCTTTATCGAAACCCATGCCGATAAGTTAAGCGGCGCCCGGATTTATTTGGATTTTCCTTCTGTCGGCGCTACAGAGAATATCATGATGGCGGCGGCTTTGGCTGAAGGCACGACTATTATCGACAATGCTGCTCATGAGCCGGAAATAATTGATTTGGCTAATATGCTGGGTGTGATGGGCGCTAATATTAAAGGTGCAGGCACCAATACGATTCGCATTGAGGGCGTTACTTCACTCAAGCCGGCGCGCCATACTGTGATCCCGGACCGTATCGAAGCCGGCAGTTTTCTCTGCATGGCGGCAGCCACAGGCGGCGAATTGATTCTTAATAATGTCCTGCCGGAGCATTTGCAGCCATTGACGGCTAAATTATCAGAGATCGGCGCTACTATCGAAACTGGATTTGACAGTATCCATATTCTTGGCCCGGAAGAAATTTCACCGGCGGATATTAAGACCTTGCCCTATCCGGGATTTCCCACCGATATGCAGGCGCAGATGATGGCGCTTTTGACGGTCTGTAAGGGCACGTCGGTAGTGACGGAAACGGTATTTGAAAACCGTTTTATGCATGCGGCAGAGTTATTGAAAATGGGCGCCGATATCAAAATCGACGGCAATAGCGCGATCATCAATGGCGTTAGTCATTTGGAAGCCGCGGCGGTAGAATCTACTGACTTGCGGGCTGGTGCTGCGATGATTATCGCCGCGCAGATGGCGCACGGAATTTCGGAAATCAGCGGCCTGCATCATATTGAACGCGGCTATGAAGGTTTGGTAGAAAAATTAGAAAAAATCGGTACGCGCATTTGGATGACCGATATATAATGTTTATTGTTACATAAAGTGCTTTAAGAGCAATATCATATCCGGACGATTGACTTCAGCGCGCGTAATACGGGCTCCGGCCAATGGTCGCTTTTCATTGCCGCTTTTGCGGCAAAGATTTTTTTAGCAGGGCGATACGGACGCGGCAACAGCATAGCCGCAAAGGAACTTGCTGCGCCGAGTATTGAAGCCATGAAGGGGATTGCTGCTCCTTCCAGCCCTTGCGGATAACCGCTGCCGTCTATATGTTCATGATGATAGCGAACAATATCGGTTACGCTGTCCGGCAGAAATAGGCTTTCGCATAATTGAGCAGCTAAAACGGGATGCTTTTGAATGCGGCGGTATTCTGCAAGTGTCAGCGGTCCTGGTTTATGAAGAGCTGCTCCAGCTGCTTCCGTCATCGCAATATCGGCCAATGCTGCCGCGGTCTTGAGTTCAGTGATTGCCGCCTCGGACAAGCTGAGCCGCCTGGCTATCTCCAGCGCATAAGCTTCTGTCAGCTGATGATGCCGGCGCAGATATGGATCGCCGGAGCCTAAATATCTGCTAGCTAGATGAATATAAGCATTGAGCGTGGGAGTATCCGGTAGCGGTGGGGAGCATAGCATTAATTCTGCAAAGACGCCTCCTTCATCATGGCGCAGCTGTTCTTCTGCGCCGGCAGCTAGGCGGGAATATTCTGTGGGCGGCGAAGCCGCGGCGCCATAGCAAAAATCAAGCGACATTCCCTGGTATTCAAATATTGCCGGCATCTGGGTTTGCGCCGCAGTTTCGCGAATATTTTCAGCTAAAGTTTCTGCTTGCCAGATTGGTGTAGCAGGTAATAAGAGCGCGAAGATAGAGTCGCTCCACCGGGCGCAGGTGGCTGTTCGCGGCGCGTTTTGCCGGATAATATCCGCGGAGATTTTTAACAGGTGATCTGCAGCTAGCGGAGTCAAGCTATTTTGCCACAGCTGGAAATCGCGCAACTTGAGCAACAACAAACTCAACGGCTTGGTGGGGCGGGCCTCAGCCGCTAATTCTGGCAGAATAATATGTAATTGATGCCTGGATAATAGCCCTGTTAATAAATCAGTCATGATGCAATATTCATTTTTGCGTGGGCTATAACCTGCTGCTGAACCGCTGTTTTTTGCGACAAATTTCTTTATTTATCTTGTTTTTTGTCATGCTAAATATGCTGCAATTATTAGGCATTTGTGTTAAAATTAAAGGTGCTCGGCGGTAGATTTTACTCGGAGGATACACTGGTTTTATGATAATAATATTTAGATAAACCACAGTACGCCAACAGAGAAAAAATACTTGCAAATTTCCATTTTTTTGTGCAAGTTTTTACTGATAAAGTCTGTATTTATTATGAATTGCGGAGATTGCGGATGCAACATCTTAGCGATGAACAACTAGTAGTGCTGGTTTTGCAGGGGCAAAGTCAAGCATTCGAAATATTGGTAGAACGCTATCAAAAGCAGGTTTTTGCATTAGCTTATCGCTTAGGTGGCGATTATGATGAAGCCAAAGATATGGCGCAGGAAGCGTTTGTGCGAATCTATCAAGAATTAGCACGGTTTGACGCAAACCGCAGTTTTTTCCCTTGGATGTATCGCGTAGCCCATAATACCTGTGTAAACCTTCTTCATAAACGTCCTAAAGAGTCTGTACCCTTAGACGCTGTTTATGATTTAGCCGCAAGCGATACTTCTACCGAGAGTAGTCCGATCGCTCATTATGAGCAAGTGGAAATTAACGATACGATCAACGGCGCTCTGCAACAATTGCCGGAGAACTACCGCTTGCCTTTGATAATGAAATATTTGGAAGATATGAGCTATCAGGAGATTGCCGAGCAGCTGGAGCTGCCGGTCTCTACGATTGAAACCAGATTGTTCCGCGGGCGTAAGATGCTTAAAAAAGCCTTGCAAGACGTTCGTAAATAAGCTGTAGACAGCATAAGTTATGGGGAAATAGCAATGAATTGTCGGGACATGGAAATTTTAATACAAAAAGCCATCGACAATAATCTGTCCGCTGCCGGACAGAAGATTTTGCATGCCCATTTAGCTGTTTGTCCGACTTGCCGGCAACTTTATCAAGAATATTTTGAGCTCGATCAGCTGCTGCAGAATAACCTGCCGCAGGTAGATGTTCCAGCAGACTTGGGCGAAAAAGTCATGTCCGCGATTAATGAAGCTAAGGTTGTTCCTTTGTCTCCGGCAGGAGCAGGACGTAATAGCACTAAGAAAAAACTTATTGTTAGCAGAGTCGCGTTAGTCGCGGTAGCTGCTGCCTTGTTCTTGGCGGTCGGTTTCAGCGGTTTGTTCAGCAATGAAACTAATCGCGGCGAGAATTTTTTGCCGATAGCCGATCTTGACGAGCAGGATAACCCCGGCGGAGATGAGATTAATACCCCTGGTACTATCGACACGCAGGATCCCGGGCAAGAGGATATTACTGATCCCGATGTCGATCCGGAGGGTGGCAATGCTTCGGATCCCAATCCGTCAAACGGCAAGCCCGAAAAGGATACGCAAAATGAAACTTATGGCGGCGGCATCGCATTGCCTAGTGTAGCTTATGGCGGTGCAAATCATGGCAGCTATTCGCTATATACGCTGGCGTCGCACGAAGAATTTGACGCTATTTTGCCGATGGTCAGCGGCAATACGGTTACCTACTATTTGAACGCTGACGGCTATTATTTGGAATGGCAGACTGATTTGGGCCGTGGCAGTGAGCCTAGCTTTGCCGGTGAAATTGAAAGCCTGCCGGTTGGCAGTGCTATTGCTAAATTTACAGATTTAAGCGCTGATTATGGCTATAATTATGTAGTGGCTAATTCTGGTGACGGTATGACTAGAGCTATCAATCGTGGCGGCGATAATAGTGGTTTATGGCTGCTAGACTTGACCAACAGCTCGGCAGCGCCTGTTTTGATCAGCAATGCGCATGGCGGCGGTGATATTGTCAGCTGGGCTCCGGATAGCAATAAGGTATTATATACCGATGCTGGAGGCTCATTATATGTTTATTACCCTAATGAAAAATTAGTGATCGATATTTATGACGGCGCTACTTCTTATGTATGCTGGGCGGGAGATTCAAAAAATATTGTTTTCTCCGCGGTGGATAGTACTACTGGCAGATTGAGCATTTTTAGCGTGATTGTTCCATAATATAGCACTTTCAAATTAGTTTATATAGTCTTGATAAAACACTAGCGGCCAACTGCCGCTAGTGTTTTTTGTACGTCGTTTATATCAGCCGCTGATTGCTTTTCTCAGAGAAATATGCTACACTAGCAATAATTGTTATCACCAATAAAGGAGGGGTTGAGCATGCATTGCATAAAAAAAATCCGAGATGATGTTTTTTGGGTGGGCAGCAGCGACCGTCGCTTGGCCTTGTTTGAAAATGTATTTCCCGTGCCGCGCGGCGTTTCGTATAATTCCTACTTGATTAATGACGATAAAACAGTATTAATGGATACGGTAGATAAATCTGTCAGCAACCAGTTTTTTGAGAATTTGGCCTATGTTCTGGGCGGCAAAAAATTAGATTATCTGGTTGTTAATCATATGGAGCCGGATCATTGCGCTTCGATGGGCGAATTGATTCTACGTTATCCTGAAGTGACGATCGTCGCTAATGCCAAGACGGTCAAAATGATAAAGCAGTTTTTCGATTTTGATATCGATGCGCGTGTGATGGTAGTCAAAGAAGGTGATGTGCTGGATAGCGGCAGGCATCAATTCACCTTTGTTATGGCGCCGATGGTCCATTGGCCGGAGGCGATGGTAACTTATGACAGCACGGATAAAACGCTTTATTCAGCCGATGCTTTCGGCACTTTCGGCGCGATTAACGGTAATATTTTTGCCGATGAGGTCAATTTTGAGACCGAATGGCTGCCGGATGCCAGACGCTATTATACTAATATTGTGGGCAAATACGGTACCCAAGTGCAGGCATTGCTAAAGAAAGCCGCAACCATTGATATCAGTATGATTTGCCCTCTGCATGGTCCGGTGTGGCGTACTAATCTTAATTGGTATATTGATAAATATCATACTTGGAGCACCTATACTCCTGAGGAAAAGGCAGTGCTGATTGTCTATGCCTCGGTTTATGGCGATACGGAAAATGCTGCTAATATTCTGGCCTCACGTTTAGCTGATGCCGGGGTGAGAAATATTGCGATGTACGATGTCTCGGTCACGCATCCTTCAGTAATAGTTGCAGAAGCGTTTCGCTGCAGTCATATTATCTTTGCGTCTACGACCTATAACGCAGGTATTTTTTGTAATATGGAAACTGTGCTGTTGGATCTGAAGGCCCACAATTTGCAGAACCGCACAGTCGCCTTTATCGAAAATGGCACTTGGGCGCCTACTGCCGGCGACTTAATGCGTGGTATCGTCTCCGAAATGAAAGATATGACGATTCTGGATCCTTCGCTGACACTGAAATCAGCGCTGAAGCATGATCAATTAGATGATATTGACCGCTTGGTAGAGGCCATAACCGGTACTTTATTTACCCATTCTAATATTATCTTGAATGATAGTAAGATCGAACCGGATGCGATGTTTAAGCTTTCTTATGGTCTTTTTGTCCTGACTTCCCGCGACGAAAAAGATAATGGCTGCATCATCAATACTGTAATGCAGATTACTGATTCGCCAAAGAGGATTTCTATTGCGGTTAATAAGTCTAATTATACTCATGATATGGTTGCCAAGAGCGGAGTGTTCAATCTCTCGGTGCTGACAGAGGAGGCGCCATTCAAACTTTTCCAGCATTTCGGTTTCCAAAGCGGCAGAGATGTTGATAAATTTTTGCCCGGCGGTGAATTTATATCTAATGAGCGGAGTGAAAACGGTTTGCTGTATTTGCCGCAGCTGGCGAATGCTTTCATCTCTGGTAAAGTGATTAGCGCTGTGGATTATGGCACGCATACGCTGTTTACTGCGGATGTAACCGAGGCCAAAGTGCTCTCCAATGTTCCTTCGACCACTTACGCATATTATTTCTCACATATTAAACCCAAACCGCAGCCGGTAGAGAAAAATAAAAAAGGCTGGGTATGCAAGATATGCGGCTACGTTTATGAGGGAGAGGTGCTGCCTCCAGATTTCATTTGCCCCCTGTGCAAGCATGGCGCCGAAGATTTTGAGCCGCTGCAATAAGTGGCAGCTTATATATTTAATTAATACAGGAGGGCTAGCCGGATGCGCTGCGGCAGCCCTCTTTTGCTTGCGCAGGCCAGGGAGAGGATTTTATTCGGGAGAGACGAAATATCTAATTATCCTGGATTTGGGACAAAAGGCTTGATGTATAGCTTCAAAATAATTGTGTTTTCCTGATGCTGAAGCTGCATATCAAGAATGATTTGTCCTAGATGAAGCGCCAAGATATACAATACTAGCTAATTGGAGGTTCGCTTATGCGCGAAATGTTTAATCTTATTAAGGAAAATATTGAATCCGGCAACGATGTAGTGCTGGTTAGCATAATCGGTGATTTCGGCTCTGCTCCACGCGGTGCCGGAGCCCATATGCTGATTAATCATAGCGGGCGCATTTATGGGACTATCGGCGGCGGCGCGGTGGAATACCAATCAGAAAAATTGGCTGCTGAAATACTGGAAAAAAGGCAATCTCTGATTAAGTCTTTCAGCTTGGATCAGGGACAGGTAGAAAATTTAGGCATGATTTGCGGAGGAAATGTCCTCGTCATTTTCCAGTATATCAGCGCAGAAGATGATCAGGGCATTGATGAGCTCTGTGATGATGCTCTGGAGATGCTGGAGCGCGATGAGGACGCCTGGATGGTCTGTGAGCTGCAAGACGATGACAGCTGGAAAATGGGGCTTTATAGCGCATCTGCTGGATTATTAGGTATCGATACCGATATCGACGGTATAAAACAGTATTTGGGCACTAGTTCACAACGCTTTAGTTTTCGCGATAAAAGATATTATAGCGAACCGATTCACCAGGCTGGCAGAGTGTTAATTTTCGGCGGCGGGCATGTCGCTCAAGAATTAGTGCCGGTGCTCGCACATATCGGCTTTAGCTGCGTGGTAATTGATGACCGGCCGGAATTTACTAAACCGGAGCTGTTCCCCGGCGCACAACAAATTGTTACCGAGAGCTTCGAGAATATTGATTCTTATCTACATATTAGCGACCGCGATTATATTGTGATTATGACTCGCGGCCATGCGCATGATTATACTGTTTTGCGCCAAACTTTGCTGGTGGACAGTACTTATGTTGGCTGCATAGGCAGTCGCGTCAAAATCAGCGGCACCACCCAGAGATTGCTGGACGATGGTATCCCCCAAGAAAAGATCGATAGGATTCACTGGCCGATCGGCTTGGAAATCAAGGCGGAAACCCCGGCTGAGATTGCTATCAGCATTGCCGGAGAATTGATTTTGGTCCGCGCGGAGCAAGTAGGCACTAAACAGCAATGGAATCATTCTTGGCTGGGCTAAATTATTATTAAATATTTTAGTAATTTACTTGACTAATGTGATAAAGTATTGCATAATACTATCATCATCAAAATAGCGGAGGTCTTAGCAGTAAAATGGCTCAGCCAAATATGTCCTGGGAAGAGCGTTTGCCGATGCAGCTGCGCGCCTTGTACCGTAGCTATGGCTATCAGATATATAAGATGTCTGATTTCGAGACCTATGATCTTTATCGGGAGAATAAAAATTTCCTTTCAGATAATAAGGTCTTGACTTTTACTGATATTGATGGGCGGCTGATGGCGCTGAAACCTGATGTGACGATCAGTATCGCTAAGGATACCAAGCCGGAGGAAAGCGTCAGGAAGTTATTTTATTCTGAGCATGTCTTCCGCCGTATGCCTGGCGCTAACCAGTTTACTGAGATCAAGCAGATGGGCTTGGAGTATATCGGCGCAGATACTGGCTATGCCGAGGCGGAGGTAATTTCCTTGGCCTGCCAGAGTTTAGCTGCCATTAGTGAAAATTATTTTTTGGGCATTAGTCATATGGGGTATATCTCAGCCTTGATGAGGGAACTCAAAATAGACGATGCAACGCAGTCAACCCTTCTGGCGGCTATTGGCCGTAAAAGCGCTGGTGATATTGCTATCGCTCTTAACAATATCAGCTTAAGCACACAGCAGCAAAAAGCGATATATTCCTTAATTGAGATGCCCACTGATTTGGATAATGCCTTAGCGCAAATGCGGGCGGTGGCGCTCAATGAGGAAATGCTTGACGCTGTTGATGAATTAGCGGCGGTGTTCAATGCTTGTGCCGTTTGCGGTCTGATGTCAAAGTTAAGAATGGAATTGTCTTTGCTTAACGATTTGGAGTATTATAATGGCATTGTTTTCCAGGGTTATATTAAAGGCCTTCCTCGTGCGGTCTTAAGCGGCGGTCGCTATGATAAGCTATTACAGCGTTTTGGCAAAAAGCAGCCTGCTTTAGGATTCGCGCTTTATCTTAATGATATCTGGGGGGCATTTATACAGCCGAAGGATTATGACGTTGATGTTTTATTGCTTTATGCAGATCAAAAACCATGCCAGATAGCAACTGCTGTCCAGAATATATTGGCGGATGGACGAACTGTGTTGGCGGCTAAGATTATCCCACCGGAAATTAGCGCTCGGGAAGTGGTCCGGTTAACAGATATTTTGGCGAAAAAGGAGAATAAACAATGCTGAATATCGCCCTGCCTACTGGCAGAATGGGGGAGAAGGCCTACCGCTGTTTTGCGGATATTGGATATGACTGCCCGGGAATGGAAAATCAAAACCGTAAACTAGTCTTTGTTGACGAAGAGCGCGGTCTGCGTTATATGTTGGTTAAACCCAAAGATGTAGCGATGTATGTTGAGTATGGCGCTGCTGATATTGGCGTTGTTGGCCGTGATGTTATTATGGAGAGTCAGCCGGATATTTATGAGCTGCTTGATTTGGGCTTTGGCAAATGCCGCTTTGCTGTTGCTGCACCAGAAGGATGGCATGATGATTTAAGCCGTCCTTTACGCGTAGCTACCACTTATAGAAGAGTAACTAATGAATACTTCCTTAGCGTAGGACGGCAGATAGAAACTATCAAATTGCACGGAAGCGTAGAGCTGGCGCCGTTGATCGGCCTTTCTGATGTTATAGTAGATATCGTAGAATCCGGCACTACATTAAGGGAGAATAAATTGGCGGTGGTAGCAGAGATTGCGCCTTCCAGCGCACGTTTGATTGCCAATAAGAGTAGCTATCAGTTCAACCGCGAGCTGATTGATAAAATCAGGAGCAAGATGGAGGCTGCGAAATGATTCGCATATATGAAGGCAATGAATTTAATGAAGATGTCTTATTAGCTCGCCGGCAAAATGTTCAAGATGATAATGTCGAGCAGGCGGTTGCCGAGATAATTGCCCGTGTCCGAAAGGACGGAGATGCTGCCTTGCGCGAGTACGGTGCTCTTTTTGACCATGCCCATATTGATAAACTACGGGTATCAAAAAAAGAGATAGAAGCTGCCTGGGAACAGACGGATGAGGAATTCCGTACGGTTTTAGAGCAAGCAGCAAAAAATATTCGCGACTATCATCGTCGGCAATTACGTGAAAACATTGAGATTCCTAAAGGCGATGGCATTATTTTAGGCCAGCGCTTTACTCCCATTGCTAAAGTGGGAATTTATGTGCCTGGTGGTACTGCTGCTTATCCTTCTAGCGTGCTGATGAATGCTATTCCGGCAAGCTTGGCCGGTTGTGAGCAGATAGTGATGGTAACGCCACCCTTGGCTGACGGCAGCATTGCCCCAGATATTTTAGCTGCTGCACGCGTAGCTGGAGTTACTGATATATATAAAGTCGGTGGTGCTCAGGCTATTGCAGCTTTGGCTTATGGCACTGAGAGCATTCCGGCAGTAGATAAAATAGTCGGCCCGGGGAATATCTTTGTTGCTACGGCCAAAAAACAGGTCTTTGGCATGGTTGATATTGATATGATTGCCGGCCCGAGCGAAATATTAGTGATTGCTGATGAGAGTGCCAGGGCGGATTATCTTGCTGCTGATATGTTATCTCAGGCGGAGCATGATGTTCGCGCGTCCGCTACTCTTTTATGTTTATCAAGAGAAAAGGCAGAAGCAGTGAAAGAGCAATTATCCGAGCAGGTGCAACACTTGCCCAGGGAAGGTATTGCGTCTAAATCTTTGGTTGATCAGGGGGCAATTATTATTGTCAATAATTTAGAGCAAGCGATCGATTTTGCCAACCGCATTGCACCAGAACACTTAGAGCTAGCGGTTGATGATCCTTTTTCCTGGCTGCCTAAAATTAAGAACGCTGGCAGTATTTTTCTTGGAGAGTATACGCCAGAGCCATTAGGCGATTACTGGGCAGGGCCTAATCATGTATTACCCACTCTTGGCTCAGCACGTTATTCCAGTCCGCTATCAGTTGACGATTTTGTCAAGCGCAGCAGTTATATTTATTATACCCGGCAGGCCTTGGCTAAGGTCGCTACTGATGTAGAAATTTTTGCCTCTCGCGAGGGGCTAGATGCTCATGCTAATAGTATTAAGATAAGGACGGTGGAGGATAAATGAGCCGGTTTCTCGATAGCCGCTTAAATTGTTTATCTCCATATGTTCCGGGAGAACAGCCGCGCAATATCGGCCGCTTGATTAAGCTCAATACCAACGAAAATCCTTATCCTCCCGGCGATAAGGTTAAATCAGCTTTAGCTAGTGCTGACTGCGATCAGCTGCGCCTTTATCCAGATCCCGATACCACTGCTTTGATAGCGGCAGCGGCACAGGTATATGGCGTCAAGCACTCCCAAATTTTACCTGGTAATGGTAGTGATGAACTGTTGGCCTTCTGCTTTCAAGCTTTTGGTGAACAGGGTTTTGCATTCCCGGATATCAGCTATGGCTTTTATCAAGTATGGGCGGATCTTTACGGGACGCATTATACGCAGATTCCTCTGCATTCCGATCTAACAATTGCTGTAGATGATTATGCCTGGCAAACGGGGACGATAATCATTGCTAATCCCAATGCACCAACCGGCTTAGCATTACCCTTGGTGGATATTCGACATTTGTTGGAGCAGAATAAAGACCGTTAAGTGATAGTAGATGAGGCCTATGTAGACTTTAACGAAGAGAATGCTTTACCACTTTTGGCTGTATACAATAATTTGTTGATCAT
>CALXQC010000025.1 GCA_944390435.1 uncultured Clostridia bacterium | reverse complement strand
AAATAAGCTATCTACGCCAAGCAGTGATCAGGGAAAAATAATTGACCGCAGCAAAAACAATTGTTATCATAGAGGCAGTTAGTTTAGGATAACTATTTCCATAAAAGCATAAAGTGAAATCTTACTGCTTTTTATAATATTATCTTTTATAACACCTTGCAGAATAAAAATGCCAATAAATCACTTTAACTCAAGCAAAGGGCTCACCTAATGAACAATATTGCCATAGCTTTTCTCATTACCGCTTTAGCAGGCTTGTCTACTGGTATCGGCAGCTGCATTGCTTTTTTCGCCAAAAAGACTAATACTAAATTTTTAGCTGTAGCGCTGGGCTTTTCCGCTGGAGTGATGGTCTATGTATCCATGCTGGAAATGCTGCCTAATGCTATGGACAGCCTGGGGGCATCTTTTGGCGCTAAGCAGGGCACATTATGGGCAATTATCGCCTTTTTTGCCGGCATCGGGGCAATTGCCATCATCGATAAAATAATCCCAGAGAACGAAAATCCTCATTCCGTAACCTCACCAGAGCATGCAGCCGCAGCCCTAGGACACAATGATAAACTAATGCGGGCAGGGTTGTTCACTGCGCTGGCCATCACCATTCATAATTTTCCCGAGGGCTTAGCTACCTTTGTTTCTGCTCTGCAGGAGCCAACTATTGCGATTCCTATCGCTGTAGCGATCGCTATCCATAATATTCCCGAGGGGATAGCGGTGTCAGTGCCGATCTATTATGCAACCGGCAACCGGAAAAAGGCCTTTTGGTACTCTTTTGCCTCTGGTCTCTCCGAGCCGCTAGGGGCGGTGATCGGTTATCTAATCCTAATGCCTTTTATCAATGATACGGTCAATGGCTTTCTCTTTGCCGCTGTTGCCGGGATCATGGTCTTTATCTCTTTTGATGAGCTACTGCCGGCAGCTAGGGAATACGGTGAACATCATTTATCGATCTATGGGCTCTGCGGCGGCATGGCAATGATGGCGCTCAGCCTGTGGTTATTTATGTGATACTAAAGCCTGCCTAGGGCCTCCAAATGCTGATAATCCCCACCTCAGACAAATTAGCTTATAATAAAATAATAGCCAAAGATGCGGAGAAATCTCCGCATCTTTGGCTATAATCGTCTGCTTAATATTACTAAAAGCAGTAAATCTGCGACTTCATCAAAAGGCGCTTGTCCGCAGCTTAGTCGTCGACGCCGACCATCACCAGGGAAGCCTTGATGATCGCATAAGCATCCTTGCCGACCGCCAGACCGAGCTCTTCGATAGCGGCCAGGGAGATATTAGCGGTGACGATATGGCCGCCGCCGATATCGATCTTGACGATGCCGTTGACCGAGCCCTTGTCGATCTCGACGATTTTGCCCTTGAACTGATTGCGTGCAGTGACTTTCATGATAAGTTCCTCCTTCTCGAACAATCCCAATATCAGGATCTTGATGGGATAAAACCAGTTGAGCGGTCTTATCCTCACTCTGATCATATTATGTCACAATCAGCAGCTTTTATCAATAAGCATACCGCCGATCTGTCTATTGTTTTTTATAATAATTCGTTGCGAATTACTCTCCGAACAGCTCGCGGAACAGCTCGTCCTGCTCCGGCAGATGCACCACATAGCCCACCGGCAGCGCGCCGCCGCTAGCGGCGATCACCTCGCGGGCGCCTTCTTCGCCGAAAGCGCCGCACAACTCGATGCAGTCCACGCCCTCAGCCACCAGTTCCCGGGCGATAGCGCAGGCCTCCTCGATGCTGGATACGCCGATCAGCTGTGTTGATCCCCGGCGGATCGCAGCGCGGTCGCAGGCGCTGTCATAATCTCCCATCACTAAAAAAGCAAATTTCATCGCTTCTCCCTCGCTTTCTGCTCTGCTGCAGCTGCTGTATTTCATCACCTCTTTATCATAGCACAGCCGCCGGATCTCCGGCAAGCCCGCAGTTATCTGCTTGCAAATATAGAGTGATTATGATAGGCTAATACTATATCTTGTATGAAACGAGGCATAGGCGCTGATGAATATCCAGGGACTGCAAAAGCTCTCGCTGCTGGATTATCCGGGGCGGGTGGCCTGCACTATTTTTACCGGCGGCTGCAATCTGCGCTGCCCCTTCTGTCATAACGCTGATCTGGTGCTGCACGGGCAGGAGCAACCGCCGCTGGAGCAGAGCGAGCTGCTGTCCTTCCTCGCCAAGCGCCGCGGCGTGCTGGAGGGGGTCTGCGTCAGCGGCGGCGAACCGCTGCTGCAGGAAGACCTGGGCGAGCTGCTCCAGGCGATCCGCGGGCTGGGATATGCGGTCAAGCTGGATACCAACGGCTGTTTTCCCGAACGGCTGGAGGCGCTGCTGCGCTCCGGGCTGGTTGATTATGTGGCGATGGATATCAAGAATGCGCCGCAGCGTTATGCGCAGACGGTCGGCCTGGCCGGCTTCGATCTCGCTCCGGTACAGCGCAGCGTCGAGCTGCTCTCCGCCAGCGGCGTCGAGCATGAATTCCGCACCACCGCAGTGCGCGGGCTTCATGACGCTGCGGCAATGCGGCAGATCGGCCAATGGCTGTCCGGTGCGCCGCGCTATTTTATCCAGCAGTTTGTCGATTCCGGCCGGCTGCTGGGCGAGACCGGCGGCGCCTTCACCCCGCAGGAAATGGAAGAACTGCTGGCAGCAGCGCGCTGCTATCTCCCCTGCACACAGCTCCGCGGCATCGATATTTAGTTATTGTTAAGCGAATTATAAAATAAATAATACTATATATTGTGTTTTGCTATTGACAGCGCGTAACAGCTATGTTAAGATACCACTAGATTTGCGTGAAAATTATGTGAAAATAGTCGAAGAAACAGGAGGAACAGCTTATGTACCGTGTCATCAAACGCGACGGCAAGATCGTCGATTTCGATATTGCCCGGATCAGCGCCGCGATCATCAAGGCCTTTGACGCGACGGATAACCAGTATAACAGCAATATCATCGATTTTCTCTCGCTGAAAGTCACCGCCGATTTCCAGCCCAAGATCAAAGATAAGCTGATCGCGGTCGAGGATATCCAGGACAGCGTGGAAAACGTGCTCAGCCAGGCCGGCTACGGAGAAGTGGCCAAGGCCTATATTCTCTACCGCAAGCAGGCGGAAAAACGGCGCAATCTCAAAACCACCTATCTGGATTTTAAGGACACGGTCAACAGCTACCTCAATATCACCGACTGGCGGGTCAAGGAGAACTCCACCGTCACCTATTCGGTCGGCGGGCTGATTCTCAGCAACAGCGGCGCGATTACCGCTAACTACTGGCTCTCCGAGATCTATGACGAGGAGATCGCCCAGGCGCACCGCAACTGCGATTTTCACCTTCATGATCTGTCGATGCTGACCGGCTACTGCGCCGGCTGGTCGCTGCGCCAGCTGATCCAGGAGGGTCTGGGCGGCGTCGGCGGCAAGATCACCTCCTCGCCGGCCAAGCATCTGGCTACCCTGTGCAATCAGATGGTCAATTTCCTCGGCATCATGCAGAATGAATGGGCCGGCGCGCAGGCCTTCTCTTCTTTCGACACCTATCTGGCGCCGTTCGTCCGCACCGATCATCTCGATTACGACCAGGTCAAGAAGTGCATCGAGAGCTTTATCTACGGCGTCAATACCCCCAGCCGCTGGGGCACGCAGGCGCCTTTCTCCAATATCACTTTAGACTGGACTGTGCCGGAAGATCTCGCCAATACTCCGGCGATCGTCGGCGGACAGGAGATGGATTTCACCTACGGCGACTGCCAAGCGGAGATGGATATGGTCAACAAGGCCTTTATCGAGACGATGATCGAGGGCGACGCCCACGGCCGCGGCTTCCAGTACCCGATCCCCACCTATTCCATCACCAAAAATTTCGACTGGTCGGCCACGGAGAACAACCGTCTGCTGTTTGAGATGACCGCCAAATACGGCACGCCATATTTCTCCAACTATATCAACAGCGATATGCAGCCCTCCGACGTCCGCAGCATGTGCTGCCGCCTGCGCCTCGATCTGCGCGAGCTGCGCAAAAAATCCGGCGGCTTCTTCGGCAGCGGCGAAAGCACCGGCAGCATCGGCGTAGTGACGATCAATATGCCGCGCATCGGCTACCTGGCCAAAAACGAAGAGGATTTCTATAACCGCCTCGACAAGCTGATGGATATCGCCGCCCGTTCGCTCCATGTCAAGCGCGATGTGCTCAAGCGGCTGCTCGACGAGGGTCTCTATCCTTATACCAAGCGTTACCTGGGGTCTTTCGATAACCACTTCTCCACCATCGGCCTGGTCGGCATGAACGAGTGCTGCCTCAACGCCAACTGGATCGGCGAAGACCTGACCCATCCGGCGGCGCAGCGC
>CALXQC010000024.1 GCA_944390435.1 uncultured Clostridia bacterium | reverse complement strand
GGGCCGGTATTGGCATCGCAGCGGTCGACATGCTTGCAGCGGTCTTCCTCCTTATCGGCGCGGGTCAGCTCATGCTTGCGGATAACATTGTTGAAATAATCATCGATCGAGGCGCAGCCGACGATGCCGGTCTGGGCGCGGCCGTTCATGATCTGGCGGTATACATAGAAACAGGGTTTGTCCTCACGGATGAATACGCCGTCGGCGATCATCTGCTGCAGGCGGTCGGCAGCAGTCTGATAGACGATATCGGCATAGATATCGGTATCCTCGGGCAGGTCGATCTCAGCCTTATCGACATGGAGGAAAGAATAGGGGTTGCCGGCGGCCATCTGGCGCGCTTCGGCGGAACTCATCACATCATAGGGGAGCGCGGCGACTTTTTCCGCCAGCTCCGGGGTCGGACGCACTGCCCGAAAAGGTCTTACTGTGGCCATAATCATTTTCTCCTTAAAATCGCTAAAATAATCTTGCTGCCGCGACAGCGGGAAATAAGAGAGGCGGCCCGTCTGCGGCCGCCTCTGAATTCGCCTAGGATTAGGCGAAAAACTCGGTGATAATCTCCACAATCTCGGCGCCGATCCGCTTTTGGGCTTCCTTGGTGGAGCCGCCGATATGCGGGGTCAGCGAGAGCAGCGGATTCTTGAGCAAGCGCTCATTCTTGGGCGGCTCGCTGGGATAAACATCGAGCGCCGCGCCGGCCAGCTTGCCGTTATCCAACGCATCGCACAGCGCATCTTCGTCGATCAGGCCGCCGCGCGCGGTATTGATAATATAAGCGGTGGGCTTCATCAGCGCCAGATCCGCCGCGGTGATCACCGGCTTGCCGTCGGGAGAAGCCGGGATATGCAGCGAGACGAAATCAGCGCGTTTGAGCACTTCTTCCTGAGTGGTGAATTCATAGTCCACGCCGGAGATCTGTCCCAGGATATCGGTATAGATAACGTCCATACCCAGGGCGGAGGCGCGTTTGGCCAGCTCCTGAGAGATGCGGCCCATACCGATCAGGCCGAGGGTCTTGCCGCTGAGCTCGACGCCTTCGTATTTCTTCTTATTCCATTCGCCGTTGCGCATGGTGACATTGCTGATGCCGACGAAACGGGCCAGAGCGAACATATGCGCCAGCGCCAGTTCGGCGACGGAAGCGGAAGAGGAGCGCGGGGTATTGGTGACCTTGATGCCCTTGGAGGCAGCATAGTCGCAGTCGATATTGTCCACGCCGACGCCGCCGCGGATCACCAGTTTGAGGCGGCCGGTTTCCAGAGCCGCGTCGATGATCGGCTGACGCACCTTGGTAGCGGAGCGGACGACCATCACATCATAATTTTTGACTTCTTCGGCCAGCTGCTCCGGTTCATAAAACTGCTGGGTAACTTCATAGCCTTTGGCTTCGAGAGCTTTGACGGCATCAGCCTGCATACCGTCGGAAGCGAGTATTCTGATCATATGCGATTCTCCTTACGATTCTTGTTCAGCGGATTACAGGCCGAGGATATCGACGATAGCGTCGGTAACTTCCTTGACCTCAGGAAGGGTGCAGTCGGCCATATGGGCGATACGGAAGGTTTTCTCTTTCAGATCGCCGTAGCCATTGCTGATATTAAAGCCGCGTTTAGCCAGCTCGGCATTGAGATCAGCCACGCTGATGCCGCGGGTATTGGTGACGGTAGTCAGAGTATTGGACAGATAGCGCTCATCCGGGAAGATCGCGAAGTATTTGCGCGCCCATTCGCGGGTATATTCAGCCATCTCGATATGACGGGCGAAGCGGTTCTCCAAGCCTTCAGCCAAAATACGGTCGAGCTGATAGTCGAGCGCGAACATATGGGAGATCGAAGGAGTGGAAGGATACTGGAATTTCTTCTGCGCTTTATCATAGAGCGCTACCAGGTCGAAATAGAGACCGCGGTTCTCCACAGTTTTTGCGCGCTCATAGGCCTTCTCGGAAACCGAGGCCACGGACATTCCGGGCGGCAGGCCGAGGCATTTCTGCGTGGAAGTGATGCAGACATCGATGCCCAGCTCGTCTACTGGGATATAGGTGCCGCCCATCGAGCTGACAGTATCAACGCAGAAAACAACGTCGGGGTATTTCTTGATTACCGCGGCGATCTCGGCGATCGGGTTCATGATGCCGGTGCTGGTTTCATTATGGGTAATGGTGACCAGATCATATTTGCCGGTAGCCAGCGCTGCATCGACATCGGCGGCAGCGGTCGCCTGGCCGTCCGGAACCTTGAAGAGGTCGGCTTCCCTGCCATTGGTTTTGGCCATCTTATACCAGCGGTCGCCGAAAGAACCTACCGAGAAAACAGCCGCTCTCTTGCCGGTGCAACAGCGGATCGCAGACTCCATCATACCAGAGCCGGAGCTGGTAGAGAGAATGATGACGTTCTTGGTGTAGAATACCTGCTGCAATTTTTCGCTGATGCGTTGCTGCAGCTCGGCGCAGGCCTTGCTGCGGTGGCCGATCATCGGGGTAGCCATTTTTTCGAGCACGTCTGGCAAAACCTCTACCGGACCGGGAATAAACAGTTTCGTGTGCATTGTTTCGACCTCCTGCCATGATTATATTGATCGAGTATATTGACCGGCTATCATCAGATAGCGTAAGTGCCTTTTTAAGCGGCGCGCCCTCTGCGGCGGCCCTGCGAAAAAACACTCTCTATCATACCATTATTACCGCAGTTCTTTCAAGTATTTTTATACTGATTTTGAAAAAATTTTTCCGCTCCGCGCCCGCGCCACAGCCGCCGCCGGCCAGGCTGCGACGTATAAGAAAACGCAGCTAATGATTGACAAGCAAGCGCGATTTAAGTATAATGATGATGAATTTTGTCCGCCCGGCGCGCCGCCGCGCGGATTATCAGCAAAAGAGGAGTCGGCGCCGGCGCTGTCCGGCGCCGGAATTAACGATGATTAACCGACTACCCGCTAAATTATCTTCATCATTCGGCCGCCTGGCCGCCGTTCTTGCGCTGGCGCTACTGCTGGCAGTATGCTGCGCGCCTCCGGCGCTGGCGGCGTCTCCGGATGATAACTGCCGGCAGATGCTGGTCAATAAGCAGCATCTGCTCTCTTCGGACTATGCGCCGTCCTCCCTGGTGCCGCTCAGCAATTATATGCGCGCCGGCGCTAATGTCACTATGACGGCCGAGGCCGCAGCCGCGCTGGGTGAAATGGCCGCAGCGATGGCGGAAGAAGGACTGACCGATATTTACGGCCAGAGCGGCTACCGCAGCTATCAGCTGCAGGAGCAGCTCAATAATAATAAAATCTGGTATTACCGCAATCTCGGATACAGCTATGAACAGGCGGTGGAACTGGCCTGCACCGTAGTGGCCGCGCCCGGCGCCAGCGAACATCAGAGCGGACTGGCGATCGATCTGGCTACCTCCGCCAATGGCGGCGGCCTGACCGAGAGCTTCGGCAGCACTCCGGCCGGCCAATGGCTCAACGAAAACTGTTGGAAATACGGCTTCATTCTCCGCTATCCGGCGGACAAGACCGAGATCACCGGCTATATCTATGAGCCGTGGCATTTCCGCTATGTCGGCCAGCCCCATGCCGAATATATGTACCGCAACAACCTCTGTCTGGAAGAATATTATGCGCTGCTGCAGGAAGAGGGCATCCTCACTTATAGCGACGGCGAGGGCGTCCCCTATGCGGTGCGCCTAGATCAGTACAATACCAGCGCCAATCTGCCTGATGACGAGCTGATCGCAGTCAGCCGCGCCTATGCCGACAGCGAGCTGGGCTTCCTGATCACCACCACCGTGCCGCAGATCGAGCTGTTCGACATCACCGGCCACTGGGCCGAGAGCTATATCCGCAATCTCCACTCCCTGGGCATCATTGAGGGCTATAGCGACAATACCTTCCGCCCGGAGAAAAAGATCAGCCGCGCGGAGATGATCTCGCTGATCTACCGCACTTATCAGACGCTTTATCCCAGACAGTCTGCCGGCAGCGGGACAGTGGAGGAGAGCCCCTTCGCTGATGTGCCGGACGGCGCCTATTACCTGCCGGCGCTGCTGGCGCTGCAGGAGCTGGATCTGCTGGCGCCGGGGCTGATCGAGGAGCAGGCCGACGGCAGCAGCATTTTCCTCCCGGATCAGGACGCGCTGCGCCGCGAAATGGCCCAGTCCCTAGCGCCGCTGTTTATCTCGCTGCCGGATCTGCCCACCTCCGACCTGGTGCTGCAAGATATGGTGGATGCTGATCCCCAGCTGCAGCAGGCGGTGCAGCTGCTGGTAGATACCGGCGTCGTCATCGGCAATGCCTCGGGCAATTTTTCTCCGGACAAGACGCTCTCCCGCGCGGAATTAAGCACGATGCTCGACCGCGTGCTGAGCTTCTTCGCCGGGCGCTAAGCCTGCCAGAACAGGCGGAAGCTGCTTTCCGCTGAAACTATTTTTTCGGCTAATCCACGCCGCGCAGCTGCGCGGCGTTTTTTTACCGGCCTGCACCTTCAATCCGGCCGCGGCATATTGTGGCAGCAAAGAGCATTGCGCGCCACCATGCGCGCCGAGGAGGAATCCCCATGAAAGATAATTACCGCCCCTGGGCGCAGGTCTCGCTGCGGAATCCGGCGCAGCGCGTCCGCGCCGCCGCAGCTTCCGCCGATTACCAGGATGCGCTCAAAAACGAACAGCAGCGCCCCCAGGACAATGCCCCCGGCGAATTTTTCCCCGGCGGCAGCACGCCGCCTAATCTCCAGCTGCCGGTAGGCGTGGAGATACCGCCGCTCGACGAGCTGCCGCCGCTGGGCATCGCCCCGCCGCCGGGCGAAACGCTGGGCGCCGGCCGCTGCCTGAGCAGCTATTCGCTGGGATACAGCGGCCAGATCGAATACTTCCTGCTCCAGGAGCTTAATCTCCGCCAGAGCCTGCTCGCGGAGCTGATGGCGCAGTGGCAGGAAACGCTCAGCGGCATCGCCGCGGAAAACCTGCTCAGCGCCGAGCGGCTGGCAGCAGCCTATTACCGCATCGTCGGCAATATTTACTGGCCGGCGGCTGTGCCCGGCATCAGCGGCTCTGCTGATCCGGAAGTAGAGCTGAACCGGCTCTATGCCGCTACCCGCTGGCTGGAAGGCGAATACCGCGTAGCCCAGGCGCGCATCAGTGACCCCTGCCTGGCGCTGCTCTACGGCGAGCTGGCAGCGGTCAAAGCGGCACAAGCGCGGACGCTGATCCTGCTGACCGGCATCAGCGAGGAAGAACTGGGCGAGGAGGAGACCTGATAGCGCCGCCGTCCCGGGCGTGTCCCGGGCCTGCCAGGCAGCTGCCGGCCGAAACCCCTGCTCCATCCGGCTGCGGCCGCAATTCGCGCCGCAATCAAGAAAGACGGGCTGAAACAGCCCGTCTTTTTTGGCAGCACCAAGGAGTACGAATCCCTCATTGTAAGCTATCCTAGTTGCGCCAAACTTGATAACTAATACTCTGGCGGCAGCACGGCTAATAGTCGATAGTCTGCCACAGATTGCTATGCAAATCGATATAGAGCAGCTTATGCCGCAGCGGTTCGCCCTGGCCCAGCAGCACCTTCAGCGCCTCGCTGACCTGTACCGCGGCCACCAGCGCCGGAGTAAAGGACGGCGTGCCCAGCGTCTGCTGACGCCCGGCCGCCTGCGGCCGCTGCCGGTAAAGACGGCTGATGCCGTCGTCGCCGGGGAAAATGGTGGTGATCCGGCCATACCAGCCGGCCACCGCGCCGTGTATCAACGGAATCTCCAGCTCGCGGGCCAGCTCCTGCAGCAGCAGGCGCGGCTCCAGGGCATCGAGCGCATCGATGACCAGATCCTGCCCGGCCAGCAGCTGCCGGCCGTTCTCCGCGGTAAGATGCTCGCTGACTGCTGCCACCTCGATCAGCGGATTAACCAGCTGCATCCGCGCCTTAGCGGCCAGCGCCTTATTAGCGCCCAGCGTCGTCTGATCTGCCAATAGCTGACGGTTAAGATTAGTGGGCTCGAAGCAGTCGCCGTCGATAGCGGTGATCCGGCCGATACCCAGCCGCCCCAGCATCTCTATCACATAGCCGCCGAGGCCGCCGCAGCCGACTACCGCCACGCAAAAGCTGTGCAGCCGCTCATTTTCTTCCGGGGAGAGCATCGTCATATTGCGCAGGTAACGTTCCTCGCTCATCCTAGCCTCCCCAGAATTCATACATCAGGATAATGCGGGTGCCGTCGTCAAGCACCACATGCTCCACTTCCTGATCGCTATAGCTACGGTTGCCGATGATCGTCATCAGATCCGGATTAACGTAGATCAGCGAATCATACTTACTGCCGTAAGCACGGATCGCGTCGGCCAGCGTCATTCCGGGATGCCAATCCATCGGGTGATCGTTGACAATAATCATCGCTCACCCTCCCAGTGCAAGATTACAGCTGGTCGTAGCAGGCTCCCATAGGTCTGAAAACTTCCTCTAATTCTTCGACAGTGAGGTCGAACTTATTGTCATTGGCGGGGTTCGCTTCGTTGACGCAGAAATCAGGGAGCATATCGTCCTCGGGGCCGAAACCAGCTTCCTTATTAAATTTACGCTCGATGCGGAACATTTCCCTACCGATTTCGTAAAGTTTTTCTTTATCCCATTCGCCGCCGAACAAGCCTTCATAGAGATCCGGCACAAAGCGCGGCTGGCCGAAATAAGCGGCGTTCATCAGCGTGCAGCCGAAATTATCGACGATGCACTGGTCGAGCATACGATTGCCGGCCATGGCGAGAATCTCGCGGTTGTTCTTATCCGGAGCAACCACCTGGCCGACGGAATGGTCGGCGCCCTGCGGAGACAGCGCATAGGCGATGCCGCCTCCCGGCTGGGTACGCGGATCATAAGCGGCGAAGGACTGGCCCTTGCACTGCGGAACTCTGGTCACGCCGAGATGCTTGCCCAGCGGAACAGTGCCCTGGCCCATGATGCGGCCGAGCTCGGTGCCTTCGTTCATGCCTTCCAGCAGCTTGATCGCGCCGTCGCCGTCGCCCCAGTCGATCACGCCGCCGTCCATGCAGATGGCGATCAGGTTGCCGGCTTCGATGGTGTCGATGCCCATTTCATCGCAGAGGCGGTCGAGACGAGCCGCTACGTCGAAATCCCAGATCAGGCAGTTGGGGCAGAACAGGGAAACAGTCTCATACTCCAGGCCGGAGGTGATATGATTGCCCTGCGGATCATTGTAGATATTGGAGCAGCGCATTACGCAGCCGGGATGGCAGGGAACGCTGCCGTGGCCGCCGCTGACCTTATTCTTAGCTTCCCAGGCTTCGGGGCCGAAATGCTCGCGCTGTTCCGGAGTGACCGCGCCGCCGCGGAAGTTCTGGATCGGGATCGCGCGGGTGGTCTGGTTGGTACCGGTCAGGAAGCCGGCGGTGCCTTTAGTGGTAAAGCCCTGGCACTTGGGGTTTTCCTTGGTAACAGTGGCGATGCCTTTTTTAGCGGCGTCGAATTTCGCCTTGTCGACATAAGGCGGAGCATATTTGCCGTTGGGTTTTTCCATGATGATGGCTTTGATCTTCTTCGAGCCCAGGACAGCGCCCAGACCGCCGCGGCCCATCGCACGGCAGGGATGGCCGGTATTGAACTCGATCGCCATGATGCTGGCGACTTTATAGCCCATTTCGCCGGCACGGCCCAGCACCAAAGCGCCGGCTTTGTCGCCGTAGGTGTGCTGGATCATATGCGAGACTTCATAGGTGTTTTTGCCCATATACTCGTCGGCGGGCAGGAAATCGACCTTGCCGTCGGGATCGATTTTAATCACCTGCCAGGGAGCGTCGGCCGCGGGCTGATCTTCCAAGATGATGCCCTTGATCTCCTGAGAGGTCATGTAGGGGCCGATCATGCCGCCGGAGGTGGATTCCTTGATCGTGCCGGTCAGCGGGCTCTTAGCGCCGCCGGAAATACGGCCGGAGCTGGGCACGCCGGTGCCGGCGAACACGCCGGTGACGATGAACAGCTTATTGTCCGGACCCAGCGGATCGCATTTCGGATCCAGCTCAGCCTCGATAAATTTGTCGATCAGGCCTCTTTGGCCATAGACCTTCCATTCTTCTTTGAACGGTTCGTAATGATTTTCTGCGGTACGGGTATTGATACGCAGTACTTTCATAGCGCAGTACCTGCCTTTCTGATATTTTTACCTCCTGCGTGCCGCTGCATTGCAGGAGGTCATCATACGCATAATCGCTTAAGTCTATTGTATGGCCAAAAGCGGACAAAGTAAAGCCGCCGGCGCGACTTGGATATTGCATTTTGGAATATACTTTACTATAATAAAATTTAGCTAAAGCTCGCCGCAGCGCGCTTGTCCACAGCAATGCTTCATATTAAAGCTTTTTTTATGCTTAGACCAAGCGGCAGGCGGGAAAAAGCCGCGGCAAATACGCTTTTTGATATTCCAAAGAGTAATAACCAACCGCCGGAAAGGGCAGCGAGGAGGACGCCGATGAACATCTTTCAATTACGCTATTTCGTCTCTGTGGCGCAGCTGGAAAATATCAGCAAGGCTGCTGACCTGCTGCATCTATCGCAGTCCTCATTATCGAAAAGCATCGCCAAGCTCGAGGCGGAGCTGGGCATGACGCTGTTTCAGCGCAGCGGCAAAAAGATCGTCCTCAATGAGCAGGGGCGGCGCTTTTGGCAGTTCAGCTCCCTGGTGCTGCGCGAGCTGGAACTGGCCGTCGACGATATGAATCTGCTGGCTAACGGCTTTGGCAATAAGCTCAAGGTGGGCTTATGCGGCGCCAATAAGCAAATCATGGACTGTATGCAGCGCTTTATTATCAGCCATCATGAGACGGAGCTGAGCGTCACCAGCAATATCGAGCAGCTGGACAAGCTGGATATCAATGATTATGATATGCTGATTTACCCCGAGGATATCCGCTATGAAAAATTTCAGGGCTATCACCTGGGCCGCAAGCGCTATTTTCTGGCGGTCAACAGCGCCAGCGCCCTGGCGGCCAAAGAGCGGGTCGGCCTGGAAGACCTGGGGCGCGATCCCTTCGTCTTCATCGCCAGCGGCAATTATGTCGAGCATGCCTACCGCCTCTGCGTAGCGCTCAATGTGCCGCTCAACACCCAGTTCTTCACCGACAGCCCGGAATATCACTGCCAGATGATCGCCAATAACCAGGTGGCCGGCTTCGTGCTCGAGGACTGCACCGACGCCTATCAGCTCAATCAGCAGATCCGCCTGCTGCCGATCGACGATCCCCGCTTCGCCCGCGAGATGATGCTCTGCTTCAAACGCGACAAGCATCTCAGCGAGGCCGGACGCCAGTTCAAAGAACACGTGATCGCTGATCTAGGTCTGGAGGAGGCGCAGCGCAGCGAGGTGAAAAAAGGCGAATAAGCGGTACCTGCCGCAAAAAGAGGTTAATCCAATAATGACCGGATGAAAAAGCTCTTTTACCGTTATTTTTAGGCAATATTTTGATATTTATGCTTTTTATCTTTGAATATTCTGCTTGTTACTGTTTTATTCCAGCAATTATAGCAAAGGAGAGCTTATGCTGACAGTCAAAACCCCTGAAGAAACTTTAGCGCTGATCGAGGAGCAGTTCAGCTGTCTGGCAGCCTGCGAGCAGGCGCCGCTCGCAGCGGCGCTGGGGCGGGTGCTGGCCGAGGAGATCCGCGCCGCCGAATATGTGCCGGATTTCGACCGCTCCACTGTCGACGGCTATGCGGTGCGCGCGGCCGACACCTTCGGCTGTTCCGCCTCGATACCGGCGATCTTCACCCTGCAGGGCGAGGTGGCGATGGGCGAGAGCGCGCCGCCGCTGCAGCCTGGACACTGCCTCTATGTGCCGACCGGCGGCGCTATTCCAGCCGGAGCCGACGCGATGGTGATGATCGAATACAGCGAGGATTACGGCGACGGCACTATCGGCCTGAGCAAGCCAGCCGCCCCGGGCAAAAATATCGTGTTCCGCGGCGATGATGTCCAGCCCGGGCAGCTGGTGCTGCCTGCCGGCAAAAAACTGGCGGCGCAGGATCTGGGCGCGCTGGCCGCGCTGGGCTGGGCGCAGGTGCCGGTACGCGCGGCGGTGCGCGTCGGCGTCATCTCCACCGGCGACGAGCTGGTGCCGGTGGAGGAAACCCCCGGGCCGGGACAGGTGCGCGATATTAATTCCACAGTGGTCAGCGCGCTGATGCAGCGCTGCGGCGCAGAGGTGACCTGTTACGGCATTGTCCGCGACGACCGCCGGCTGCTGCGGCGCCAGGTGGAGCAGGCGCTGGCGGAAAACGAGCTGGTGCTGCTTTCCGGCGGCAGTTCGGTGGGGATGAAGGACGCCACCTGCCAGGTCATCTCTGAGCTGGGCGAGCTGTTGCTGCACGGCATCGCCATCAAGCCGGGCAAGCCGACAATCATCGGCAAGGTGGGGAATAAGCCGGTGGTCGGTCTGCCCGGACATCCGGCAGCAGCATTCTTCATCAGCCATCTGTTCATGCGGCCGCTGCTCTACCGTCTCCAGGGACGGCGGACGGTCAGCTATCAGCTGCCGGCGCGGCTCAGCGAGAAGCTCAGCGCCAATGACGGGCGCACCCAGTATCTCAGCGTTTCCCTGGAGCAGCGCGGCGGCGAATGGTGGGCCTGCCCGCTGCGCGCCAAATCAAGCCAGATCAGCAATCTGGCCGCCACCGACGGTTATATCTGCATCGACCGCGATACCGAGGGCCTGGCCGCCGGAGCGCTGGTCGCAGTCACCCTGTACAGCGCGGAATAGTCCGCGCCGCAGCACAGCGCAGCAGCGCGAGGAGGAGAAAACTATGGCCTTTCAATATCTGACTAATACCCCGCTGGCTCAGGCGCAGCAGGAATATCTGGAAAAACTGATCGCTCAGGGCATGGAGCCGCCGCTGGAGCGGGTGCCGATAGCCGAAGCCTGCGGCCGCATCACCGCCGAGGCGGTCTATGCCCATATCTGCGCGCCGCATTATCATGCCAGCGCCATGGACGGCATCGCTCTCGATGCGCGGCTGACCTTCGGCGCTACGGAAACCACGCCGGTGCGGCTGAGTCCGGAGCAATTCGTGGTCGTCGATACCGGCGATCCGATTCCTGAGGGCTGCGACGCGGTGGTGATGATCGAAGACGTAATTGAAGACGGGGACGGCGGCGTGCGCCTCTACTCCGCAGCCGCACCCTGGCAGCATATCCGCCAGATCGGCGAAGATATCTGCGCCGGGGAGATGATTATGCCCGCCCATGTCAGGATCACCCCGGCCGCGGTAGGCGCGATGATCGCCGGCGGCGTGATGGAAGTAGCGGTGCTCAAAAAGCCGCTGGTCGGCATTATCCCTACCGGCGACGAGATCATAGCTCCCACCGCTGATCCGCGCGAGGGCGATATTTTGGAATTCAATTCCTCGATTTTCTCCGGTATGCTGCGGGAATGGGGCGCGCTGACCAAGACTTATCCGATCGTCAAAGATCAGTTCGGGCTGATCAAGCAAGCAGTGTTCGATGCGCTGGCCGAATGTGATATGGTGATCTTAAACGCCGGATCTTCCGCCGGACGCGAGGATTACAGCTGTCAGGTGATCGCCGAGATCGGCGAGGTGCTCTATCACGGCATTGCCATCAAGCCGGGCAAGCCGGCGATTCTCGGAGTCTGCGGCAGCAAGCCGGTGCTGGGTGTGCCGGGATATCCGGTCTCCGGGATCATCGTTATCGAGCAGCTGCTGAAACCGCTGATCGAATATTGGACTAAAGCCAAGCTCAGCATGGAGCAGAGTGCAGAAGCTGTGCTCAGCAGTCCCGTAGTCTCGGGTCTCAAATATCAGGAATTCGTCCGGGTGCGCCTGGGCTATGTGGGCGAGAAGCTGATCGCCTCGCCGCTCAACCGCGGCAGCGGCGTCATCTCCTCTTTCATGAAGGCCGACGGCATCCTCGAAATACCCCAAAGCCAGGAAGGCTATGAAGCGGGCGAGCAGGTAAAGGTGCAGCTGCTGCGGCCGGAGCATGAGCTGCGGCGGACGCTGGTGGCGATCGGCAGCCATGACCCGATGCTCGACGAGCTGGCCAATATGCTGCATATCCGCTACCCTGACTGCTATATGAGCTCTTCGCATGTCGGCTCAATGGGCGGCATTATGGCGGTGCGGCGCAATGAAGCGCATCTGGCCGGTATTCATCTGCTGGATGAGAACGACGGCGTCTATAATGTCTCTTTCCTCAAACGCTATTTCCCCCAGGGCGGCGTGCGGCTGCTGGAATGTGTCGGCCGCACCCAGGGGCTGATGGTTGCGCCCGGCAACCCGCTGGGCATCAAGGAATTCGCCGATATTACCCGCGAGGGCTTGCGCTATGTCAACCGGCAGAAAGGCTCCGGCACGCGGATCCTCGCCGATTATCTATGCCGTCAGCAGGGCATCGATTCCGCTGCTATTTACGGCTACGGGAGAGAAGAATTCACCCATACCGCCGTGGCGGCGCAGATCGCCAGCGGCTCGGCTGACGCCGGCATGGGCATCTGGTCGGCGGCGCAGATGTATGGGCTCGCTTTTATCCCGGTCTGCATCGAGCAGTATGATTTGCTGGTGCCGGATCAGGCCTGGGAGAGTCCGCTGCTGCAGCAGCTGCTGGAGATACTCTCCAGCGAGGCCTTCCGCCGCAAGCTGGAGGAGCTGGGCGGCTATCAGGTCGGAGAGCCGGGACGGGTGCGGCTGCATCTCTAGTCCGGCGGCAAGGAGACGGGGAAAGGCAGGGATATGAGGGATTTCGACTGTGTAGTGATCGGCGGGGGTATGCTGGGCTGTTTTACCGCCCGCGAGCTGTGCCGCTATCAGCTGAGCGTGGCGCTGCTGGAACGGTGCAGCGATGTCTGCACCGGCATTTCCAAGGCTAATACCGCCATTGTCTACTCCGGATACGATACCCGGCCCGGCACGCGCAAGATGCAGCTCTGCTGCCGGGGCAATGCCGGATTCGCGCAGCTCGCGCAGGAGCTGGACGTACCCTTCGACCGCTGCGGTTCGCTGATGGTCTGCTGGGGCGAGCGCGGCGAGGCGGCATTGCGGCATAAATACCGCAACGGAAAGGAAAACGGCGTTCCCGGCCTGCGCCTGATCTCCGGAGAGGAGGCGGCGGAGCTGGAGCCGCAGCTGGCGCCGGGCATCCGGTTGGCGCTGCTGGCGCCGACTACCGGCACGGTCAATCCCTATCATCTGACCATTGCCGCCTATGAGAACGCTCTGGCCAACGGCTGCACTGCGCTGATGAACGCCGAGGTGCACTCGATCAGAAAGCAGGACGGCGGCTGGCTGATCAGCACCGCGGAGGAGCAATTCCGCTGCCGCACCGTAGTCAATGCCGCCGGGCTGTTCGCTGACGCCATCCAGGCGCAGATCATGCCTTTTTCGGTACGGATCTGTCCGCAGCGCGCTGATTATTATCTGCTGGACGAGCAGTGCCGCGGCCTGATCCGCCGCATCGTTTTCCATCAGCCGGAGGACGGGGGCAAGGGTCTGACCCTGGTGCCGACCCATGAGGGCAATCTGCTGCTCGGCCCCTCCGAAGAACCGGGCAGCGGCGATAAAGAGGATTTCGCCACCAGCCGCTCCGGTTTGGACTGGCTTGATTATTGGTGGCCGCAGGTGGTGCCGGCGCTGCCGCGCCGCCAGGTGATCCGCAGCTTCGCCTCGCTGCGGCCGCTGCTGAGCTTTCCCGGCAGCGTCTCCGGCCAGGTCAGCGGCTTTGAACTCTCGCCACAGTTTGACCCGCCGGACTGGGTCAGCTTCATCGGCATCAAAACCCCGGGCATGACCTGCGCTGCCGGGCTGGCGCAGCAGGCGGCAGAGAAAATCTGCCGTTTCCTGGGCGATCCGCCGCGGAATTCCTGTTTTGATCCGCATCGCGCGGCGATTCCCCGCCTGGCCGCACTGCCGATGGAACAGCGGCAGGAGTTGATCCGCCGTGACCCGGCTTTCGGCCGCATCGTCTGCCAGTGCCGCGGCGTCTCCGAGGGGGAAATTATCGCGGCGATCCGCCGCGGCGCCGCCACGGTCAACGGCGTCAAGCGGCGCGTCGGCGCAACAGCCGGACGCTGCCAGGGCGGTTTTTGCCTGCGCCGCATCGTCGAGCTGATCGCCCGGGAAAAAGGAATCCCGCTCACTGAAGTCGCCTGGGATGAGCCGGGCTCTGAGGTGCTGCAAGGAGGTAGCGATGCTTAACAGCGAGCTGTTGATTATCGGCGGCGGCGCGGCGGGCATGGCCGCAGCCCTAGCCGCCAGCCGCAGCGGACGGCGGACGCTGCTGGTAGAACGCGCGCCCTATCTCGGAGGCGTGCTGCCGCAATGCCTGCATCATGGTTTCGGCCTCCGCTATTTTCAGCAGGATCTGACCGGTGCGGAATACGCGCGGCGCTTCGCCGGGCAGCTAGCGGCAGCTCCGGTGCAGCTGCTGCTCAATACCACGGCGCTGGCAGTCAGCCGGGAGCGCATTGCCCTGCTCAGCAATGAGCAGGGGTTGCAGCAAGTGGCCTTTCGGCGGCTGATTCTGGCCAGCGGCTGCCGGGAGATACCTCTCGGCGCGCTGCCGATCGCCGGCACGCGTCCGGCCGGAGTTTTCACCGCCGGGCAGGCGCAGCAAATGCTCAATCTCTACGGCGACGATATCGGCGACCGGATCATCGTACTGGGCAGCGGCGATATCGGCCTGATTATGGCGCGGCAGTTCCATCTGCTGGGCAAGCAGGTGCTGGCCATCGTCGAGCAGCGGCCGCAGCTCTCCGGACTGCCGGAGCATCAGCGCCAATGCTGCGAGCAGTGCCGCATCCCCTGCCTTACTTCCGCTACGGTCTGCGAGATCCACGGCCGCCGGCGCATTGAGGCGGTAACGCTGCGCCATCTCGACAGCGGCGCCGAAGAACGGATCGCCTGCTCGACCCTGGTGCTGGCTGCCGGACTGCGGCCGGAACGCGAGCTGGTAGCGCCGCTGCTCGACGGCGGAGCTTATCCGGCATGGCTGCAGCTGGCCGGCAACTGCGAGCATGTGCATAAAATCGTCGATACCGTCACCCTGCAGGGAGAACAAGCGGCCCGCGCGCTGCTTTAGGCCTACCGTCATCATCCTGCCGCGCGCCCGGGGCTTTCCGCTGCCGGAGGATGTGCGCGATAAAATCAGCTAAAAAACGCCTAAAAATACCAAAAAACACGCTTAAAGCGTGTTTTATTTTATACCTATCATAAATCAGCCGTTTTTCAGCTATTAAACTATATTTAGGCGCTATTCGGCGGCATCATCAGCTGCCGGAAATTTTGGCGCTGTTTTAGTCCACTTTCCAGTTGCGGAGAAAATCGCGCGCCTCCTGGGTCTGCGGATGATGAATCAGCTCCGCGGCGGAGCCGTATTCCGCCAACAGGCCGTGATCCATCAGCAGCAGCGTATCGGCGACCCGCTGCGCCTGCGCCAGGGAATGAGTGGCGAAGATCAGCGTCGTGGTCTGCTCGGAGCAATAATCCAGCAGCTCCTGCTCCACCTGATCGCTGGCATTGAGATCCATCGCCGAAGTCGGCTCATCGAGCAGCAGCAGCGGATGCGGCTCAACCAGCATCCGGGCAAAGGCCACCCGCTGCGATTCGCCGCCGGAGAGGCGGGAGCCGCGCGCCGCGGCGAAATCCTCCATTCCCACCCGCCTCAGGGCGCGGAGCGCAGCAGCGGAATCGCTCTGACTATGGGTGAAGGCGATGAGGATATTTTTCAGCACCGAAAAATCATAAATATAGGGTTTCTGCGGCATATAGCCGAGCCGCTCGCGCAGCCCGCTCGGGCAGTCGATGCTGCCGCTGTCCGCCGCCAGCGTGCCGGCCAAAATCTTCAGCAGCGTGCTCTTGCCGGAGCCGTTAGCGCCGATCAGGGCATATTTGCCCCCCGGCTCAAAGACGAAATCCTCGATATTCAGCACACAGCGGCCGTTATAGCTTTTCCGCAGCTGACTGATTTTAATCATGGTCGTTCACTCTTATCCTTCAAATACTGGCCGAGGCACATGATGACAAAGGCGATCACCAGCAGCACGATACCCAGGGCAATAGCCATATCGAAATTGCCCTTATTGGTTTCCAGGACAATGGCGGTAGTCATGGTCCTGGTCTTATACTGCACATTGCCGCCGACGATCTGCGCCGCGCCGACCTCGGAGATAGCGCGGCCGAAGCCGGTGAACAGCACCGAAAACAGCGAGCTGCGGCACTCATAGAGCGTATAGAGCAGCTGCTTGCGCCGCGGCAGCCCGATGCCCAGCGCGGTCTCGCGCAGCAGCGGGTAGCGCTGGGAGATCATCGAGGCGGTCAGGCCGGTCGCGATCGGCGTGATCAGCAACACCTGAGCGATGACCATCGCGGTGACGCTGTAAAGCAGCTTGTACTCGCCCAACGGGCCGGAGCGCGAGAGCAGAAAAAACACCAATAGGCCTGCCACCACTGGCGGCAGACCCATTAGTGTGTTGATGATACGCATCAGAACGCCTTTTCCGCGGAATTGGTACATTCCGATCAGCGTACCCAGGGGGATCCCGATGCCGACGGAGATCAGGGTGCTGGTCACGCTCATCTGCAAGGTGACGCCGATGATCTGCCGCAGCTCGGGATTGCTCCCAAACAGCAGATTGATTGTTTCTTGAAGAACCTCCATCCTGCTATTCCCCTATCAGAGCAGAAAAATGATTATTCAGCGGCAGTCTCGTCATCGAGAATGAAGAACAGAGCCTGGCCGTATTCTTCTACGCCGTATTCAGCGATCAGCTGAGTGGCTTTGTCGGAGAGCATCCATTCGATGAAAGCGTTAGCGCCTTCGATATTGGTGTCCGGATAAGCTTCCGGAGAAACAGCGATCATCGAGTAGGTGTTCTTCATCTCTTCGGATTCCTCTTTGAGGATGGAGAGAGTGTCTCTCAGCTCATGAGAGAGATAGGTGCCTTTGTCGGTCAGGGTATAAGCCTGCTGCTCAGAGGCCATGTTGAGCACTGCGCCCATGCCGGCGCCGGCGGAGATGTACCAGGTGTCAACAGCCGGATCAGGAGTGATGCCGGCAGCTTCCCAGATGCGCAGCTCGGCTTTATGGGTGCCGCTGTCATCACCGCGGGAGATGAAAGGAGCCTGGGCTTCAGCGATAGCAGCGAAAGCATCGCTGGCTTCAGCAGCGTCTGCTACAGCAGCCGGATCATCGGCCGGACCGACGATGACAAAGTAGTTGTACATGAAGGGAATGCGTTCTACGCCGTAACCATCGGCGATGAACTTTTCTTCAGAAGCCTGATCATGAACCAGCAGCAGGTCGGCGTCGCCGGTGCGGCCTTTTTCGATCGCAGCGCCGGTGCCGGCGGAGGTGATCTCCAGAGTGTAGCCGGTATCAGCTTCGAATTCCTTCTGCAGGTAAGGCAGCAGCTCGGAATCGTTGACCGAGGTGGTGGTGGACAGACGGATCACCGGGTTTTCCGGAGTAGCAACTTCGCCTTCGCCGGGCTCTTCGGTCTCAGTAGTAGCGCAGGCCACCAGACCAAAGCACAACATAACAGCAAGTAAAACGAGCAACAATTTTTTCATGCTTTAATCCCCCCTAAAGGTTTATTTTGGGTACGAATATTATACTAGACTATTATCTTTTTGTAAATATTATATTTTTGAAAATATAACTCGTGTGAGGATAATTGCCCTGCGGCAAGAATAGCGCCTCAGCAGCGCCGCATAAAGCAAAGAGACGGAACCATTACTGGTTCCGTCTCTTTGCTTTATGCAGCTGACCGCAGTTTGCTAATTAGTCATCTGATTGAGATAGCCCTGCAGCTCGTCGAGATATTCGCCGTAGGCGGCCCAATCGCCGTCGCGCTGGGCATTGAGTGCATTATTGAAGGCCTGGTTGGCCAGATCGGCCAGCTCGCTCATGCCGAGCGCCGGTTCATCGGCCGGCGGCGCGTCGCCCTCGCCGCCCGGGGTCTCGGTGGTCGGCCCGGTGATCTCCTCATAGCCGCTGGACGCGCCCTCGCCGAACATGGCGTCCAAAGCCTCGGCCAGGGTGTTTTCATAGGCGATGCGCTCATTATAGTAGATGATAACGCGCTTGACCTCCGGCAGCGAGGAATTGGCGCTCTCCAGATAGATCGGCTCGACATAGATCAGCGAATTCTCGATCGGGATCACGAAGATATTGCCGCGGGTATAGGTGGATCCGGCGCTGCTCCACAGGGTGAAGTCCTGAGCGATCTCGGTGTGCTGGTTGATGCGCGCCTCGATCTGCCGCGGGCCGTAGATGGTACGGTCTTTCGGCATCTGGAACAGCAGCAGCTCGCCGTAATGCTCGCCGTCATTCCTGGCGATCAGCAGCGCGGTCATATTATCCTTGCCCGACGGGGTATAGGGGATATTGGTGATGAACTCAGCTTCTTCCTCGCCGGGGATCTTGGTGATATAGTAGGTCGGGACCATGGTGGTCTCCTCAGTGCCGTAGATCTCCTTGGCGATATCCCATCTGTCCTCATTCTGATAGAAGACATTGACATCGGTCATATGGTACTTGGCATAGGTCTGAGCCTGGATGCTGAACAAGGTATTGGGGTAGCGCAGATGCGCCCGCAGCGAATCCGGCATTTCCTCCAGATCTTTGAAGAGGTCGGGATAAATCTTCTGATAGGTCTGGGCGATCGGGTCGTCGTCCTCGACGATATAGAAATCAGTATCGCCGTTATAGGCGTCGATGATCACCTTGACCGAATTGCGGATATAATTGATGGAAGTATTCTCGGCGAAAGGCTCGGAATACGGATAATAGCTGGAAGTGGTGTAGGCGTCGATAATCCAGTAGAGCTTGCCGTCCACGGTGACGATATAGGGATCCTCGTCATAGCTGAGGAAGGGGGCGATGGTCTGGACACGCTCCATGATATTACGGTTGATCAGGATCTTGGAGTCGCTGTCGATATTGGTGGAGACCAGCAGATTGATATTGCCCTCGCGGATGGCGAAGAGGATGCGGTTGAGCAGGGTCATATTGATGCCGGCCGTGCCCTCGTATTCAGTATAGACATTGCTGTCGCCGGAAGGATAGTCAAACTCCGGTTCATCGGTATTGACCACCACATAGCTGTTGGTGCTCTCGCCGAAGTAGATCTCCGGCCGGTCGATGGTGATCTCCTCGACATCGGAGACCGGCGGGATGCTGTCGATCATCATATCCGGCTGGCCGCTGTCGGTGACTTTATCAACGCGGGAGAGGGTGATGCCGTAGCCGTGGGTATAGATCAGATGGCTGTTCATCCACTGGTCGGTAACGGCGGACTCGTCGATCTCGCGGGCGGAGAGGAAAGTCTGGGTATATTCGCCGTTGACCATATAGCGGTCGACATCGACATCGTTGAACTGATAATAGAGACGGATGCTCTGGGTTTGATTATAGAATTTCAGCGCCGGCTCATAGTCGTTGATGCGGATATTGGAGATAGTCTGCATATTATTGGCGATATCCGCCGAAGTCAGCGTATTATCCGCCGGGAACTCGCGCACCTCGATATCCTGCAAATCATAGGCCGAACGGGTAAAGGCGATATTGTTCTCCAGGTAGGCGTATTCCTTATTGATCTCGTCCGGAGTGACGATCAGGTTCTGCACCAGCAGCGAGACCAGGCCGCCGGCGATGGAGACGCCGATCATAATCACCGGCACCATGACCGCCTTTTTCAGGCTGCGCTTATTCATGCCGATGACGAACATCACCGCCGCGACCAGCGAGAGTATCATCAGAATACGGTAGACCCACAGGGTGATATTAATATCGGTGAAGCCCGCGCCGTAGACCACGCCGGAGCTGGAGGCATAGAGCAGGGTGAACTGCTTGAGGAAATAATGCAGCCCGATCATCAGGAACAGCAGCACGCCCAGGACGCGGAACTGCCGGCCGGCGATGCCGATCAGCCGCGAGATGGTGTCGCGGTTGAGGCGGCTGCCCTGGCTTCTGCCGCCGCCCATGCCGAACATGCCGCCTCTGCCGCCGCCGAAGGGGTTCTGGCCGCCGCCGAAAAACTGGCCGAAGGGGCTGTTATTGCGCGGCTCCTCGCGCGGCTCCTCCTCCGCCTGCGACACCTCGTCAAGGAAATAGGGCTTGCGGTAGCGGAACAGCAGCAGGTAGAAAATGACATTGACCACAGCGAAGCCGATGATAATCGGGATCAGCAGATTATTGATCTCGCTCAAAAATTCCAGCTTAAAGACATAGAAGCTGACATCGTAGCCGAAAATCGGGTCGGCGATATTGAAATCAGTGCTGTTGGCGAACTGCAGCATCTGGAACCACAGCCGATTGGAGATCGGCACTGCGGCCAGCAGGCCGAAGACAGCGCTGATGATACCGGCGGCGACATTGACCTTTTTCTCCGGCTGCAGCGATTCATAACCGCCGATCTTTTTATAATAGCCCTTTTTCATCGCCTGCAGGTAGAAGTAGCAGCCGACGGTAATCAGGACGAAGATCGGCACGCCGTAGGTGAGCTTGGTCAGCAGCTCCTTCCAAAAGACGGAGGTGTAGCCCATCTCGCCGAACCAGATCCAGTCGGTAAAGAAATTGACCAGACCCAGCAGGATCAGCAGCACGGCCACGATAATGCCGACAATCAGCAGTACGGATTTTTTCTTTTTCAAAACAATTGCTCCTTTCTTAAACTCTGGCAGGGCGCTGCGGGCGGGGAGCCTTGCCTCCGCGCTTACCCGTCCGGAGCGCTCGTTGGCCGCGGATCTGTCCGCGGTCCGCCCGGGATGCCGGGGCTGCCGGCCAAGGCCTGCGGCGGCGAACCGCCGGAAAGGCCGAGTATACATTTTAATGATAACTTCATTATTATATCATAGCTTTTTCATTTGCGCCACAGATTTATTTATTGCATCGAACGGCGCTTTGTTCTATAATATGTTCTATCAAATATTTTCCTGTCAGCATACCGGCTTAGCTGGCGCGGCGGTTCCGCGGCGGCGGACGGCAGGCGGCGGACGGCGAGGAGGCGGCGAACTATGGTGCAATATTCGCAGCGCTTGTCCCGGGTCAAGGGCAGCGTGATCCGCGAGATCTTCAAGATGATGGCCGACCCGGAGATCATCTCCCTGGGCGGCGGCAGTCCGGCAGCGGAGGGCTATCCGCTGGATAAGGTGCGCGAAATCAGCGACTGCCTGCTGCGCGATCACGGCGTGGCGATGCTCGACTACGGGCTGACCAGCGGCTATCTGCCGCTGCGCGAGGCCTATCTGGAGCATTTGGTGCGGCCCAAGGGCGTGGAGGCGCAGGTGGAGAACACCATCATAATGACCGGCTCGGGACAGGGGATTTACCTGGTCTTTGATGTTTTTATCGACCCGGGCGACACGGTGCTGATCGAAAGCCCGACCTTCCTCAACACCATCAATGTGCTGCGGAAAATGGACGCCAATATCGTCGGCGTAGCAATGGACGAGGAGGGCATCATCATCGAGGATCTGGAAGAGAAGATCAAGCGGCATCATCCCAAGCTGCTCTACACCATCCCCACCTTCCAGAATCCGACCGGCCGCAGCCTCAGCCTGCCGCGGCGTCAGGCCATCGCCGAGCTGGCGGCGCGCTATGATATGGTGGTGCTGGAGGACGATCCCTACGGCGACGTCCGTTTCCGCGGTGAGCCGCTGCCGCCGATCAAGAGCTTTGATGAGAGCGGCAATGTCATCATGCTCAATTCCTTCTCCAAGACCATCGCTCCCGGCCTGCGCGTCGGCGCGGTGACCGCCAAGGAAGAATGGGTGCAGAAACTGGAGCTGGTCAAGCAGGGCGCGGATACCCATACCGCCACCCTGCCGCAGGCGATCTGCGCCGAGTTTCTCCGCCAGGGCCTGCTGCCGGCGCATCTGCAAAAGGTCGGCAAAATCTATGCCGAGCGTTTCGCCGCCATGGAGCGCGGCATCCGGCAATACTTCCCCGCTAACTGCGAATATACCCGTCCCGACGGCGGCTTATTCGTCTGGGCGCGCATCCCCGGCTGCAATACCATCGAGCTGAACAAGCGCGCGGTCAGCGAGTACAAGGTGGCTTTCGTCCCCGGCCAGCCCTTCTTTATCAATGAGGATGAAGGCCTCGACTGCCTGCGGCTCAACTACTCCAGCAGCAATGTGGAGAAGATCACCGCTGCTTGCCAACGCCTGGGCGAGCTGTTCGCCTCGCTCGGCTAAGCGCAGTCAATACCGATAAATTTATCCGGCCCTGGCGTCTGACGCCGGGGCTGCTTAAATAGCAACAACTATCAGCCTATTGGAGGTGGCTAACATGACAATTATCGACAAAACTGCTATCCGGGAGATAGTACAAGAATCCTTCGCTGAGACCAAGAGCAATAATTTCGGCGCGATCGGCCATCCGGAGGAGAAGATCTGGGCCCGGGTCGACTGCGGCTTTGCCGCGGGAGACGACCCGCTCTATCCCTACTACAAAAAAGAAATCGGCGATTTCTTCTGGACGCCGGCTGAAGCCTACAAAAAATTCTACCCCGACGCCCAAGCAGCAGATAAAGATCTGACCGTGCTCTCGATCGTCTTTGCCAGTGATGACCGCACCCGTGAATTGCAGCGAGGACAGAAAAAAGCCCCTAATTTCCGCTGGCTTTATGCCCGCAACTGCTTTGAAAAAGTTGAAGGCGAGCTGTGCGGCCATATCATTGAGCGTCTGGCCAAGGCGGGTATCCGTGCCGTAGCGCCGGATATGTCCCCGCAATGGGGCTGGAGGCAGTCGGAGCGATTCGGCCTCTCCTGCAACTGGTCGCACCGCCACAGCGCTTATATCGCCGGACTGGGCACCTGGGGCCTCTGCGACGGCATGATCACCCGCCTGGGCAAAGCGGTCCGTTTTACCACGCTGATCTTGGAGACCAAGCTGCCGGCTGACCCGCGCCCCTACAAGGATTATCATTATTGGTGCCTCTTCTACCGCACCGGCAAATGCGATTCCTGCATCAAGGCCTGTCCGGCCGGAGCGATCGGCAAAGAGGGGCACAACAAGGATCTCTGCTGGGAATATATCCAGGATTTCAAGCGCAGTTATATCGACAGCAATGCCCTCAATGCCGACGGCCCCTTCGGCTGCGGTCTCTGCCAGGGCAATGTCCCCTGCCAGACCGGCGTGCCGAAAGGCCTCGATGATTATGACGGCCAATAAGCGGCGGCGCATGAGCCTGCCGGAGATGCAAAAAACCACTCTTCATAAGAAGAGTGGTTTTTTATTTGCCGCGCAGCCGTCTTCGAATATTAACCTCCGAGCGCTTTCCGAACAGCCAGCTCCAGCCAGGCAAACCCGCGGCGCCCGGACAGATCTGCTTATCGCTGCTTCCTTCCGGACCTGACGAGGTTCACAGGTGCCCGCCGCGCAGGACCCGGCCTTCGACACCGCTTATCCGGGGCTGCCTCACAGGAAATATCCTCAATACGGTTTATCGGCCCTCCTGTAGCGGATTGAAGGTTACAGGGCGCCGCTACCGCCCCGCCACACGCGGCAAACTTGCTAACAAAAGGGTAGCTTCTATTGTAACAGAAAACAGCAGCGGATACAAGCAAAAGTTTTGCTGATGAAAAGCAAAGCCCGAAGCTTGCCGCCGCGCAACAAAACCGCCGCAGCCATTGCTTAGAAATAGTCGAAATCAACCAGCTTTCCTTGCTCAAAAACATAGTCGCAGTTGATCGTGACCGGCGCGCCGTCTTCCAGCAGCACCGCCTCGCCGCGGTAAACGCAGCGCTCCCAGGCTTCCTCAACAATGCTCCATTTCTCGCTGACAATCTGCGGCGCTGCGGCGTCATCCTGCTGATAGAGGGCATGCGCTTCATTAATCGCGCCGATAGGGATCACTCCCTGCTTGCCGACGCCGAACCAAGAGTCGGTAAAGCCGGTCAGGTAAGTTAACACGCCCTGCCCGTCGATCTGGAACAGCGCATTGGCAGTGGGGCTGTACCAGCCGGCCTCCGGATAATCTTCCCGCCCGCTGCCGGCATAAATCGGCGAATCGGACTTGACGCCTGCTAAAGCATAATCCATGCGGCACTCAAAAATAACCGGTATTTCGCCGGTAGGGGTCATGAAGATAATCTGCGGCTCGCCGGTCACCTGGAAGCCGGTGATTGCTGCTGAAGCGTCAGGCTGCTGCGCCGAAGCCTCCAGCCACAGGCTGCCGTAAAGCTCCAGATAATCGCGGATAATGCGCTGAAGCTCAGCCACGGAGAAATCGCTGCCCTCTACCTGCATGGTGATATTTTCTTTATGCACCAGGTCGCCATAAACCAGGTTCTCTCCGTCCGGCTGCTGCGGGGGGAAATCCTCCCGCCAGTCGTCATTGAACCACTCGGCAAGCAGCGAAGCGGCATCATCCCCCGGCTCTGCCTGCGTCAGCTCCTGCCCGTCATCCGGCTGGCCGCTCTCCGGCTCCTGCACCTGAGTGCAAGCTGCCAGCAGGCACAGCGCTCCGGCAGCTACCGCCGCTAACAGTACTCTGCGCCAATTCCCTCGCATAGTTAACCCTCCTTAGCTTTTTGCCTTCGTTTGATCTGCCCAATCAAGCCCTTTTTGCTGCGGCTGGTGCAGACGGGCAGGCGCGCTGCCTAGCGGCGGCGTTACAGCCGAACCGCCGCCCGGGCGGCTTGTGCTTATGCTTCCTTGCCGCAGAAGCGCTTATCGCCGACGCGGATGGTCAGCTTATGGGCATCCATATATTCCAGCAGCGACAGCGCATATTTGCGCGTGGTGCCCAGCAGCTCGCGGATATCGCCGGCAGCAAAGCCATCTTCCTGATTAGCCGCTCGCATCCGCCGCAGCGCCTCCTGCGGAGCCTCGCTGGCAAAGAAATAGTCTCCGCCCTTGACTAAGCGGCCCTGATCGAGCAGATAGGCCAGATATTCTCCGGCTGCCGCTTCCTTAAGCCCCAGGGAAACGGTCAGCTCATCCCATAGCGGCGGGCTGAAAAGCTCCGCAGCATAGGCCGCCTCGATCCGGGCGATCAGCTCCGCCTGCTGCTGATCGGGCTGAGGCTGATGCTCCGGCAGGGCCACCGTCACCCCGTGCAGCGCCAGCTCACCCTGCTCCTGCCAATAAGCCAGCAGGGCGTTCATCTGCTTGACGCTGAAGCCGGGAAAGAGCTGGGCGCGCAGCTCGGCCAGGGGATAGCCGCTGCGCAGCGGATGCTGCTGATGGAATTCCGCCAGCTGGCCGCGCAGCAGATAGAGCTTATCGGCCATCGCCTCAGCAGCGATCCACACCTGTTCGCCGTCGATCGACAGCTCCAGCAGCCGCCCCTGCCCGGTCAGCTCGGCGAGCATGGCGGCGGTTTCCTCCCGTGGAGCCTGGGCTAATTTGGCGGCGGCGCTGAGATTGAAGGGCTTGGCCTCCTTCATCAGCAGATCAGCCAGCAAATCGCTGCCGCTGCCCTGGGTACGCGCCTCCAGCGCGGCCAATACCTCCTGCTGATAGCGCTTATGCCGCGGCGGAGCGATGTCCAGCACCGTGCCGCCGCCGATAGTGACCATCGGCGAATAAGAGCGGAAGATCAGCCGGTCGCCTACCAAAGGCGGCAGCGGACTCTCCAGCTCCAGCTGGCAGAAGCACTCGCCGCCGGGCGCTAATTCCTCGCGGTCGAGCAGATTAGCGCGCGCCAGCACCTCCGAGGTGCCGTGATGCACGCGCAGCCGCGCCCGCTGCGCCAGCGGCTTGACGCCCTCGAGCAGCCGCAGGGAAATATCGAGCCGGAAGGTCTCGCGCAGCAGTGACGGCTCCGCCAGCCAGCCGCCGCGCGGCGAATCCTGCGACTCGACGCCGGAGAGATTGACCGCGGTGCGCTGTCCGGCCAGGGCGCGCTCCACCTTCTCATTATGCACCTGGATGCTGCGGATACGGGCCTCGCGTCCGGCCGGCCACAGCTCCACCTTCTGCCCCTCGCTTAAGGTGCCGCTCCACAGGGTGCCGGTGATCACCGTGCCGAAGCCGGTCTTGCTGAAAACGCGGTCGATCGGCAGCCGCGCATGGCCGGAAATCGGCTTGCGCTGCACCTGCTCGGCGATCTGCATCAGGCATTGCTTGAGTTCCTCGATGCCCTGTCCGGTATAAGCGGAGGTAACGATAACCGGCGCGTCCTTGAGCGTGGTCGGCGCCAGGGTCTCCCGCACCTGCTCCTCGATCATCTCCAGCCATTCCTCATCAACCAGATCGGCCTTGGTGATCACCGCCACGCCCTTATCGATGCCCAGCAGATGAAGAATATGCAAATGCTCGATGGTCTGCGGCATCACGCCCTCGTCGGCGGCGACCACCAGCATCACCATATCGATACCGGCGACGCCGGCGAGCATATTTTTGACGAATTTTTCATGCCCTGGCACATCGATCAGTCCCAGACGCAGACCGTTGGGCAGCATCAGCGGCACAAAACCGGGGACGATGGTCATGCCGCGCTTTTTTTCCTCCGGCAGACGGTCGGTATTGATGCCGGTCAGCACGGCGGTCAGCTCGGTCTTGCCGTGATCGACATGGCCGGCAGTGCCGACAATGATATGACGGGGGTCGATAAAAGGAGTGTTTTCGCTCATCTGCTTACCTCTGACTGTTTTTCTAATCCAGCGCCGCAGCCGCCTGCCTAGCGCAGCAGCCGGGCGGCCTGTTCGGCGGTAGCGCGGGCAGCGGCGGCCAGATCAGCCTCGCTGATCGTCCGCGGAGCATAGAGCAGCTTAGCCGCGCGGATATAGGCCAGCAGCGGACAGCTGCCGTTGCGCAGCTGCGCCATCAGCTCCTGGGCACTGGCGGTCAGCGGAGTCAGTTCCACCAGGCAGGTGGGCAGCTCCACCCCGGGCAGCGAACCACCGCCGGATTCCGAGCAGCCCTCGCGCAGCCGCAGGGTATACAGGCGATGCTGCGGATCCGCCTCTTCCAGCAGCTGGGCCAGGCGTTCGGCCTTGGCCTGCAGCTCCTCGAGCGGCGCGGTCAGCATCGAGACCACCGGCACCAGGCGCTGCTCCTCGCCGCGGCGGTAGATGCGCAGGGTGGCCTCCAGCGCGGCCAGGGTGCATTTATCAACGCGCAGCGCGCGGGTCAGCGGATTTTTCTTGATCTTGGCGATATATTCGCGCCGGCCGAGAATGATGCCGGCCTGCGGCCCGCCCAGCAGCTTATCACCGGAGCAGGTGACTATATCGACGCCGGTCGCCACTACGCGCGAGACCAGCGGTTCCTCGCCGACGCCCTGCTCGGCCAGGGGATAGAGGCAGCCGGCGCCGAGATCGCCCATCACCGGAATGCCCAGCGGCTTGGCCAGCGCTACCAGCTCGGCGGTGGGGACGCTCTCATGGAAGCCGATCACCTTAAAATTGCTCGGATGCACCTGCATAATCATTTGCGTGCGCTCGGTGACGGCGTTTTGATAATCGCTGAGCCGCGTTTTATTAGTCGCGCCGACCTCGACCAGCTCGGCGCCGCTTTTCTTCATAATATCGGGAATACGGAAGCTCTCGCCGATCTCCACCAGCTGGCCGCGCGAGACGATCGCCTCGCCGCCTTTGGCCAGGGTATCCAGCACCAGCAGCACCGCGGCGGCATTATTATTGACCACCATCGCATCCTCGGCGCCGGTCAGCGTGGTCAGCAGCTCCGCCACATGGTTGTAGCGGCTGCCGCGCTTGCCGGTGGCCAGCGACAGCTCGAGATTGCAGTAGCCGCGCGCTACCGCCGCCATGGTATCGACCGCCTCTGCCGCCAGCGGGGCGCGGCCGAGATTGGTATGCAGCGGCACGCCGGTGGCATTGATCACCGGGCGCAAGGAAAAAGTGGTTTTCTCGCCGTAGATCTCGCGGGTCTGGGCGCAGGCCAGCTCCAGCAGGGTCTCACGTCCGGCGTCGGCGAACTTGCCCGCGAGCAGCTGCCGGCGCAGCCGGTCCACTCCCTCCCTGGCGCTCTCCGCCAGCAGCAGGCTGTTGTAGTCTTCGCCCTCCAGAGCGAGGATCACCCGATCGACTTTTGGTAACAGCGATAAATCCATGATAGCCTCCTTCTGCCGGCGCTTACAGATCGAGCACCGGCGAGTCCTCGTTTTCCAGATAAAAGATCAGATGCGGCAGATCCTCGCCGCAATAATGTCTGACAAAGCTGCCGACTTCTTCCATGCCGAGACGCTTGGCCACCTGCTGAGAGGGCAGATTATCATCGCGGACCAGAGCGTAGACCGCCGGAGCGAACAGCGTGGTGAAGGCATATTCGACGCAGCCCTTGGCCGCCTCGGTAGCATAGCCCTGATGCCAGTACTCCTTGCGCAGCAAATAGCCGATCTCCAGCACCTCGTCGCCGGCGCAGTCCTGGACAGTGATGCCGCACTGGCCGATCAGCTCGCCGCTCTCCTTCAAAATCATCGCCCACAGGCCGAAGCCGTCGTGCAGATAACTATTGAGCTGTTTATCCAGCCACTGCCGCGCTTCCTCATCGCTGAAGGCATGGCCGTAAGCATACATCACCTCTGCATCCTGCAGCATCAGGCACAGCGCCGGCAAATCCTCCTCGGTCAGCTCGCGCAGATAGAGGCGCTCGGTTTCTAAAATCATCGTTGTTTCCTCCTCATCGTTGAGCCGCCGCCCGCGAACAGCAGGCGGTTATGATAATATTCGCCTTTTCGGGCCGCTTTCCCCTGCCGCCGCCGCAGCAAAAGCAGATTTTCTCCGCCCGGCGGCAGCGGCGGATAAAAAAGAGCGCCCGGGGCTGCCGGGCGCTCGCATCAGCGCGGAAAAAGCTTATTTATCGTCATGGCGCAGCTGATACTTGCGCGCCACCGTCACCTGCTCCTCATAGCAGGCGAAATCTGCCTCCAGCTGCTCGGAGGGCAGCGGCTTGGTCACCAGGGAGACCAGCGGCACCAGGATCAGGCTGACCAGCATAGTGATCGCCCCGGCATTAACCGCCGAATCGATAAAGCCGATAAACATATTGGCCACCGTGATGCCGACACCGGCGATAAAGCTGGCCCAGACCGCAGCGCGGGTGGTGCGCTTCCAGTAGAGGCCGTAGAGGAAAGGCGCCAGGAAAGCGCCGGAGAGCGCGCCCCAGCTGATACCCATCAGCTGCGCGATGAAGGTCGGCGGATCGATAGCCAGGATCACCGAGATCAGCAAAAAGACCGCTACCAGCACGCGCAAGCCGAGCATCTGCTTTTTCTCCGAGAGATCCTTGACCACCGTTCCCTTGATGAAGTCCAGCGTCAGCGTGCTGGCGCTGGTCAGCACCAGCGAGGCCAGAGTGGACATCGAGGCCGAGAGCACCAGCATGATCACCACGCCGACGACAATATCCGGCAGCGTGGAGAGCATGGTGGGGATAATGCTGTCATAGACGACATTGCCGGCCGCGTCGTAGATAGCCGGACTATCATAGAGCCGCGAGAAGCCGCCGAGAAAATAGGAGCCTCCGGCAACGATCAGCGCAAAGGCGGTGGAGATAATGGTGCCGGTATAAACCGCCTTTTCGCTTTTGATGGCATAGAATTTATGCACCATCTGCGGCAGCCCCCAGGTGCCGAGCGAGGTCAGCAGCACCACGCCCAGCAGATTAAGCGGATCCGGCCCGAAGAAGCTGGTGTAGGCTCCCGGCTGCCCCAGCGTCGCCGCCTCCGCGCTCTCGATGCTCGCCAGCTGGCTGATCGCCGACATAAAGCCGCCGTTATCGCTCAGCACCGAAGCGATCACCAGCACGATGCCGAACAGCATGATAATACCCTGGATCAGGTCATTGACCGCAGTGGCCATATAGCCGCCCAGCACCACATAGATGCAGGTCAGAACTGCCATGCCGATCACGCAGTAAATATAGGGGATGCCGAAGGCCATCTCAAACAGCCGCGAAAGGCCGTTGTAAACCGAAGCGGTATAGGGAACGAGAAAGACAAAGACAATCGCCGAGGCGACGATCTTCAGCGCCCGCGAATGATAGCGGCTGCCGAAAAACTCCGGCATGGTGCGCGAGCCTAAGTGATTGCTCATCACCCGGGTGCGGCGGCCGAGGATCACCCAGGCCAGCAGGCTGCCGATCAGGGCGTTGCCCAGACCGATCCAGGTGGAGGCCAGGCCGTACTTGAAGCCGAACTGCCCGGCGTAGCCGACAAAAATAACCGCGGAGAAATAGGTGGTGCCGTAGGCAAAGGCCGTCATCCACGGCCCGATACTGCGTCCGCCCAGCACAAAGCTGTTGACGGAATCAGCCTTCTTGCGGCTGACGACGCCCACCACGATCAACGCGGCAAAAAAGACAACTAATAATGCAATTTTGATAACCATGTTTTTCTACCTTCCGTTCTGCCGTTTTACCATTCTTCATTCTACCGTCCGCGCAGCCGGCGCGGTGTTACTGATGAATTTTAACAGATAGAAGGGTTTCTGTCAACAAGAGCCAATATATTTTAATAGCGTCGCAAATTGTAATAATTTTGCGACAATTTCTACCGGCCGCCGTCAGGCGGCTCAGCCAAGGGGGTAACAGCATGACCAGATCACTCTCCTTCAAAACGCGGCTTACGATGCGCGCAGACGGACGAAATGATCCTCATCACGGCTTTGGCAAGGGTATGGAAATGCTGCTGCTGGGCGTGGACAAATTCGGCTCGCTCAACCGGGCGGCCAAGGAGATGGGCATGGCCTACTCCAAGGCCTGGAATGTCCTGCGCCTCAACGAAAGCGAGTTCGGCGTCAAATTCATCAACCGCAACGGCGCTCACGGCTCGGAGCTCACCGCCGAGGGCCGCGCTTTTCTCGAGCATTATCAGGAGATGGAGCTGGCTGCGGAACGCGCCGCCCAGCAGGTCTTCGATAAGTATTTCCGCTAAAGCCCGGCTCAGCCGGCAGGCCGCGGACAGACTGGACGCGGCGGCTTACCGCATTTGCGCTAAGCAAGACTATTAGACCCCGCAATCCCTCTACTTGCGCTAGGGATCAGCCGGAACAGCTCCGGCTTATCGACAGCGATAAATAACCGCCGCCCGAGTGGGCGGCGGTTATCTGTTATCCGTTTAATCCCGGCGCCGGAGCCCGGCGCCGCTCCCAAGCGGTTTACCAGCAATCGTCATGCTTGACTTCAAAGAAGGCCTGCGGATGAGCGCATACCGGGCAGACAGCGGGAGCGCTGGTGCCGACATGGAGATGTCCGCAGTTGCGGCAGCGCCAGACCACGACATCCTCGCAGACAAAGACAGCGCCCTTGTCCAGCATATCGATGAAAGCGCGGTATCTTTCCTCATGGTGCTTTTCAATATCAGCGACCTTCTCGAAGAGGAAAGCGATCTTGTCAAAACCTTCTTCTTTAGCGGTTTTGGCAAATTCGGCGTACATCTCGGTCCATTCATAGTTCTCGCCGGCAGCGGCGGCTTTGAGATTGTCGACAGTGCTGCCGATGCCGTCATTGAGCAGCTTGAACCAGATTTTAGCATGTTCTTTCTCATTATGGGCGGTCTCGTTGAAAATCGCGGAGATCAGCTCATAGCCTTCTTTTTTCGCGGCGGAGGCGAAATAATCATATTTATTTCTGGCCATCGATTCGCCGGCAAAAGCGGTGTTGAGGTTAGCTTCGGTTTTGCTTCCTTTGAGTTCCATATTGCTCCTCCTTTTAATGTGATGTGCGGTTGTGCTTTTGTGCGTTTAGGTAAGTTGCCGTAACTTATGCCGCGCAGCTCCGGCCGGGGCCGCAGGCTAGTTATTTATATAATATATGGAAAACAGCGCTTTGTCAATAAATAATAATTTTTCTTAATAAGAAAAGTTATCAGCAATCCTCCCTGCTGCGCAGGCTTCTAGAGGGGGAGAAACTGTGGATTTCCCGGGGAAAAGCCGGGGACAGGAAGAGGATAAGCTGTTAGCAAGCCGGGATAAGCTGGGGAAAGGCCTCTGTTCCCGCTCCCTGGCGGAAAAAGAGGCTTGCATTGGCCTGCGGCGGCGGCTATAATGGGATTAGTGGGATTATCCGCGGCAATCACGGGAGCTCCGCAGCACAGCGGCGCAACCCCAAGGGAGGTGCTGGAAATGAGTAGCTATGTCGGCGTATACAGCGAGATCGGCAAGCTGAAACGAGTGATGCTGCACCGCCCCGGCATGGAGCTGGAGCACTTCACGCCCTCGCAGATGCATGATATGCTGTTTGACGAGATCCCCTGGATCTCGCGGATGCGCGAGGAGCATGACGCCTTCGCCGCGGTGCTGCGGCAGGAGGGCGCGCAGGTAGTCTATATCGAAGATTTCCTCCGCGACGTTTTCTCTATTCCGGCAGTGGCGGAAAAATTCGTCGATCTGATGATCGCCACCGAGATCCGCCGCGACCGCCAGGAGAGCCGCCGCTTCCGCGAGCTGTTCATGACCAGCCGCCCGGAGGTCAAGGCCGCCTATGCCATCTGCGGCGTTTATCCGCGCGATATTCAGGGCAAGAAAGAGAGCCTGGCGGATTATCTGCCGATGGATAAGACCCATTTGCTCAATCCGCTGCCCAATATGTATTTCGCCCGCGATCCGGCCGCAGCGGTCGGCAACTGCATGATCCCCAGCTATATGTCTACCCCAGCGCGTCACCGCGAGGGCGTGCTGATGAACTTGATTTTGAACCACCATTCCTGCTTTACCGGCACGGCGCTGCTGTACAATACCGAGCATTATCATATGCCGGTCGAGGGCGGCGATATTCTGGTGCTTTCCGACAAGGTTGTGGCCATCGGCTGCTCGCAGCGGACCAATTTCCACACCGCGGAATATCTGGCGCGGCAGATCCTCAACCTGCATAATTCCTTTGAGAGCGTGCTGGCGGTTTATCTGCCGCCGGAGCGCGCCTTCATGCATCTGGATACCGTAATGACCATGGTCAACCATGACGCTTTCGTCATCTATCCGCGGGTGATCGAGGATGTCACCGTGGTGGAGATGAAGCGCCACCCCGCGGAAAACGGCGAGCTGGTCTATAAGCGCTACGACAACCTGCGCTCCGCGCTGTCCAAGGCGCTGGGCATCGGCAGCGTGCGGATGATCCTCTCCGGCGGCGGCGATTCCCGCACCGCCGCGCGCGAACAGTGGAACGACGGCGCCAATACCCTCTGCGTAGCCCCGGGACGGGTGATCGTCTATAACCGCAATGAAACCACCAACCGCTGCCTGCGCCAGGCCGGCATCGAGACCATCGAGATCGAAGGCAGCGAGCTGGTCCGCGGCCGCGGCGGCCCGCGCTGCATGAGCATGACCCTGCTGCGCGAGAGCTGCAAGTGGTCCGCGCCGCCGCGCCCCGAGCCGGACGGCACAATCACCGACCCCATCAACACCTCGCGCTAAGCCATACATAGCGCGCTGCGGCGGGAGGCTGTCACAGATAGGCGCGGCAGTCTCCCGTCGCTTCCAGCACTATAACGATGTTTTAGCGCGGTTTTCTTTATTTTTTTATTTATTTTTGGCTGATTGCTTTGTTGGACGCTCTTTTAACTATGGATCTCATCAAATTCGCTATTGAAAAATTTCTTTATCCGCTGATGGAGGCCCGCCGCGGCAATCAGGTGCGGGCCAATCTGCGCTGGCTGCAGGACAGCGAGCGCCGGCCGGCGCATGAGCTTAAATCGCTGCGCGAGGAGAAGCTGCGCCGGCTGTTGCTGCACTGTGTGGAGCATGTACCGGCCTACCGCCAGTACAAGGAGCTGGTGCCGCAAATCGTCGCTGATCCCATGGCGGCGCTGCGCTGCTTTCCGGTGCTGACCAAAGAGGCCTTCCGCCTCAACCCGGAGAGCTTTATCGCCGACGACGCCGACCGCTCGGCGCTGATCGCCAATAATTCCGGCGGCAGCAGCGGGCAGCCGGTGCAGTTCTTCATGGACCGCCGCACCGTCGAATTCTATGAAGCCGCGCGCTGGCGCGGACTGGGCTGGTACGGGATTACCCCCGGCAGCCGCAGCCTGCTGATCTGGGGAAATCCTTTTGAGCTGGATAAGCTGGCGGAGCGGCGCTACCGCCTCACCGAACGCTATCTGAAAAACCGCCGCATCATCCCCGCCTATGCGCTCGATCCGGCGGCGATGCCGCAGCATTGGCGGCTGCTGCACCGCTACCGTCCCGAATACCTCTACGGCTATGCCGGCGCGCTGACCCTGTTCGCCCGCCTGCTCAAGGAGCAAAACCTGCCCTGCCGCGTGCCGCTGAAAGCGGTGGTTTCGACCTCGGAGACGCTGCATCCCTGGCAGCGGGAGCTGCTGGAAGAGGTTTTCGCCGCGCCGGTGGTCAATGAATACGGCGCGCGCGACGGCGGCATCATCGCCTATCAGTGTCCCGCGGGCGGAATGCATCTCTCCGCGGAAAACCTGATCGCCGAGGTGGCCGATATTCTCACCGGCGAGCTGCTGCCGCCCGGCGAACGCGGGCTGCTGCTGGTGACCGACCTCAATAATTTCAGCCAGCCGCGGCTGCGCTATCAGCTGGGCGACGAGGTGATCGCCGGCGAGCATCCCTGCTCCTGCGGCCGGGTAATGCGGCTGCTCGAGGAGACCTGCGGCCGCGAGGACGATATCTTCCTCACTACCGGCGGGCGCTTCGTCCACGGCGTCGCCTTCGCCAACTGCATCAAGCGGCTGCCGGAGGTGGAAGCCTTCCAAATCGTCCAGCTCGCGCCGGCGGAGGCCAAGGTGCTGCCGGTGACCAGGGGCGGCCAGGAACCGCCGGGCCTCGACGGGGTCAAGGCCGATTATCAGGCGCTGCTGCCCGGAACGCGGATCAGCTATCAGCTGGTGGATAAGATCCCGCCCAGCGCTTCGGGCAAGATCCGCTACGCGGTCCGCCAATTCCCGCTGCCGCATGATTAAAAGGAGCCTCTCGGCAGCAAGCAGGCTTTTCTCCGCCGCTCCAGCCGGACGGCGCAGCAAGCTCCTGCCGCGGCCAATACCGTTTTCGCCCATTCGGCGCCGGTTTCACCGACCGGCGTCTTTTTTTGCCCGGCCAAACAGCGCACGAACAGCGGCGGCGGCCGGTACTGCCGCTGCCTCGCTGCTGGAGCTGCCGCTGCGACAAGCCGGGCCTTGTGGCCAAAGCCGGCCGCCGCTATCAGAACTCATCCCCCTGGACAAAGCCCCGCCGCAGAACAATTTAATCTCTGGATAAAGAAGAAAACTCCGCGATGCTATTCGCTGTTGCGGAGTTTTTGGACTATTTTCACGGCCAATAAGTCAGTTTTATTTATTTTTCGCTGATTTTATTGATTTTCCCCGATTATTCTTGATTGTTT
>CALXQC010000023.1 GCA_944390435.1 uncultured Clostridia bacterium | reverse complement strand
TACCGGCTCATGAGATCGCTATGGTGATGTCGATTGCCCTGCGCTTTATTCCGACCATTTTGGAAGAATTTGACCGCATCATCCTGGCGCAGCGTGCCCGAGGAGCCGCTGTATCGCAGGGCAATCTTTTGAAGCGGATTCGAGCTTTAATTCCGATGCTGGTACCATTGTTTGTATCAGCCTTTCATCGGGCGGAGGAAATGGCGGATGCGATGGAAGCGAAATGCTATCATGGCGGCGCTGGACGGACCAAATGGAAAATTACCCCCTGGCGGCCCTGCGATACTCTGCTGCTGCTGTTGTTTATCCTGTTGCTGGCTGCCGCTATTTTCAGCAGGTCATTAGCATAAACAGCCGTCCGGCTATGGAGAGAGAAAATGGAGCGCAACATTAAATTAACAATAGCCTATGACGGCAGCGCCTTTGTCGGCTGGCAGCGCCAGCCCGCGCATCACGGCATGAGCATTCAGCAGCAGATCGAGGATGCGCTCACCGCCTTGCTGGGGCATAAGGTGGTGATTCATGGCGCCGGGCGCACCGATGCCGGAGTCCATGCCCTGGGACAAACGGCGAATTTTTTCTGCGATAAACCTTTGCCGATCGATAAACTGGCCGAGATTTTAAATAATCTTTTGCCGTCCACCATTAGAATTACCGCTGCTGTTGAAGCGGCGCCGGATTTTCATGCCCGCTTTACGCCGCATAAAAAGCGCTACCGCTATTTAATTGAGCAGGGCAGGCGCTGCTCGCCCTTTGCCGCCAATTATAGTTGGCAGCTAGATGAGAGGCTGCGTCTGGAGACGATGCAGCGCGCTGCTGGAGACTTGGTCGGCCGGCATGATTTTCAGCACTATACTCTGGCTAAGGCTACTGTACAGGATTTTGTCCGGGAAATTTATAGTCTGCAGGTCTATCAGCCGCCGCAGGCCAAAGCCGCTTTTTTCCCCTGGCAGCAGCTGTGCGATCCGCTGCTGATTGAAGTAGTCGGCAATGGCTTTCTTTATAAGATGGTACGTATCATCGCCGGGCGGCTGGTTGCGATCGGCCGCGGCGAGCTGCCGCCAACGGCGCTGGGTGAATTTTTACGCGGGGAGCGGAAGGACAATGTCCCGCCGGCTCCGGCCAAAGGCTTATTTTTGGATCATATTTGGTATGCAGATGAATGCGGCGCAAATAGCGGGGATTTATTTTAGTTTTTTGTCTTGACAACCGCTAAAGCTGCTTATATAATATATAAGTACGTCTATTGACTTCTGCCCCGTTGGCAATAGACAGCAGAGAATTTTTGCTGGAAGGTTTAAGGAGGGAATAACCTTGGGTACTTTCATGGCTAAACCCGCCGAAGTCGAGAGAAAGTGGTATATCATCGACGCTGCCGGTAGACCTTTGGGCCGTACCGCCAGCGAAGCTGCCCGTATTCTGCGCGGCAAGCATAAACCGATATTCACTCCCCATATCGATACCGGCGATTTCGTTATTATTATTAATGCCGATCAGGCAGTCCTGACTGGTAAAAAATTAGACCAGAAAATGTATTATCATCATTCCGGTTATCCGGGTGGATTAAAAGAAGTTAAATACAAAGATCTGATGGCTAAAAAACCTGTGCTGGCTGTAGAGAAAGCAGTTAAAGGTATGCTGCCCCATAATAGCTTGGGCCGCGCTACCGCCAAAAAGCTCAAGGTTTATGCCGGCAGCGAGCATCCGCATGCCGCGCAGAAGCCGGAGATTTGGGAATTCTAGGAGAAGGAGGACATCTAAGTGGCTGATGCAACGAAATTCTACGGAACTGGTAGAAGAAAAAACGCGGTAGCCAAAGTTTGGCTGACCCCGGGTAATGGTAATGTAGCGGTCAACAAGAGAGATCTTGGCGAATATTTTGACAAGAAAACTCTGGAGATGATCGTCAGACAACCGCTGGAGCTGACCTCTACTCTGGATAAATATGACGTTATCGCCACCGTTATGGGCGGCGGCAGCACCGGTCAGGCCGGCGCTGTGCGTCACGGCATCGCCCGCGCTCTGGTTCAGGCTGATCCTGAACTGCGCCCGGTACTGAAAAAGGCCGGCTTCATGACTCGTGACCCGAGAATGAAAGAACGCCGTAAATATGGTTTGAAGAAAGCCCGTAAAGCGAGCCAGTTCTCCAAACGTTAAATTGCTCTTTATGCAGCAGCCACCCGTCAAGGGTGGCTGTTTTTTTGTTCCCGGAGCTATAATACCGCGCTTAGCTTGCTTCGCCGAGGTAAGCGGCTATGCCGCTGAAGATAGCCCAGGCTAAATCCCATTGATATTTATTGTCTGTCAGCAGTGTTTCTTCTTGCGGATGGGAGAGAAAGCCGCTTTCACAGATCACTGCCGCGCCGCTGATTTGATGCAGCAAATAAGCGTCGCGATGCGCCATCGAGCTGCGCTCGGTATTGTTCAGCTGCGTCCGGATACTGTCCTGAATATGTTCTGCCAACGCCTGTCCTGCTTCATTGCCGCTTTCATAAAATACCTGGGCGCCTCTTTGTCCGGGAAAGCTATTGCAGTGAATGCTGATGAATAAATCTGCTTCGCTTGTATGCGCTAGGTCTACGCGCGCCGCCATATCAGCGGTTTTGGTATCTCCTAGCGCCAGATCGCTTTCCCTAGTCATAGTGACGGCGGCTCCAGCCTGGCGGCAATATTCGGCGAGCTTTTGCGCTATTTCCAGGTTAACATCGGCTTCGCAGCAGCCGGAGGCCCCGGTCATTCCCGGATCCCAGCCGCCGTGTCCCGGATCGATCAATATCGATTTGCCCAGCAGCGCTGGAGCCAGCGCCGCAGCAGTGCCGCCGCTGTCGGCCCATAGTCGCACTCCCCAGAGCGTACTGATAAAGATCAGGCAGAGCGCCGGCATAACCAACCAGCGGGGCAGACGGATAAAGGCCGCTTTCATAATCATTCCCCCTGTTGACGATAGGTTATTCTATTCTGCAGAGCGCTATCATATGCTATAAAAAGCAGCGGCAAGATCTGCCCGGAGACGACAATGACGGATAGGGGAGTGGGGAAGATGAAAGTTTTCTGTTTCACTAAACGGATAGGGATTTTAATCGCTGGTATAGCGCTGGCGGCTTGTTTAGTCGGAGCGGGTATGTTTTTGCCGGCTGCCGACAGCGCTGCCGCCGAGCCTTATCGCAGCGGCAATGCCGAGTCCTCGTGCGTTTCATTGGCTTTTAATGTCGATTGGGGCGAAGAATATCTGCCGCAGCTGTTGGATATCCTGGCCGGGCGCGGCGTACCGGCGACATTTTTCCTCACCGGCCGCTGGACGGAAAATAATCCGCTTTTGGCGGAGCAAATCGCCGCTGCCGGTTATGAGATCGGCAATCACGGCTACAGCCATGCCAGCCCCAATGCTTCCAGTGAGGAGGAGATCAGCGAAGAGATTCTGCGTACCGAGGAGGCGATCCGTTCCGCTACCGGGGTTAGCACCACGCTGTATGCTCCTCCCTCCGGCGAATGTGAGCAGCATGTGCTGCATGCTGCCTCGCAGCTGGGCTATGATATTATCTTATGGAGTGTGGATACGATTGATTGGCAGCAGCCGGCTGCGGCAACTATTATCGGGCGGGTAGAGGAAAAAATTCATGGCGGGGCTATCATCCTCGCCCATCCGACGGAAGCTACGGTAGAGGCTCTGCCGGTTATTATCGACGATTTGCAGCAGAAAGGATATCATTTTGTTACGGTATCGTCTAATCTTTGCCTGTAATTTGCTGGTTCTGGCCGCGCTGCTGCTGGTTACCCCGACCGCTGCGGCAGAGCAGCCGGAGGCTCAGGCGGAAATCGCTATGCCGCGGGCGGCGGCTGCGGTGCTGATAGAAGCGCATACCGGCGAGCTGATTTTCGGGCTCAATGAGGAGAGCGCCTTGCCGCCGGCCTCAACGACTAAGATCCTCACCGCCTTACTGGCTTTGGATATGGGAGCGGATATGGAGCGCCTGCACACAATCAGCGCTGAAGCGGCAGCAGTAGAAGAATCCAGCCTCTATTTGCGCCAGGGCGAACAGCTCTCGCTGACTGATTTGCTCAAGGGTGCGCTGGTCCATTCCGGCAATGACGCTTGTTATGCGATCGGCGAGATCATTGCCGGCAGCGAGCGGCTGTTTGTCCACTGGATGAATATGAAGGCAGCGGTCCTGGGTGCTGACAGCGTACAGATGACTAATACCAACGGCCTGCCAGATCCGCAGCATCAGATGAGCGCTGCCGATCTGGCCCGGTTGGCTGCCTTTGCCATGCAGGATGAGACATTTGCCGCCATTGTCGGCAGCAAAACCGTCGAGCTGGGTCAAGGCGCTAGCTATCGCTATTATCAAAATACCAATAAGCTGCTATGGAGCGATGAACATATCGTAGGAATTAAAACCGGCACTACCGATGCCGCGGGCCCTTGTTTGGCGGCTGCCTATCAAGACGGGGCGGCGCTGTATATTTCCGTCCTGTTCAATAGCCCGGATCGCTATGGAGAAAGTTTGGCGCTGCTGCGTTCCGCCGCCGATGAGTATGTGCTGATCTATTGGCCGTGCCGGGGCAAGGCCCTGGCTTATACGGAGGAGGACGGATTGCTGCTGGCTCAGCATGATCTGCAGGCTGTGATCCGCCGTGATCAGCTGGGCTCGCTGCGCCTAGTTTGGCGGCTGGCCGCCGGGCAGAACAGCCTGAGTTTGGTCGATGCCGCCGGGCAGACGCTGGCTGACTGCGATTTAGCGTTGGCCAACAACTGAAAACGGAACAGCAGGAGGCTCGGCAGTATGCCGAGCCGTTTTTTGGCGTAAATTTTTGGTTAAAAGTAACTGCTTCTAGATATTGCAAAAATGGGAAACTCGGAGTATAATTATATAATATCTCTACTAAATTATAACAAATTTGGGACGGATACCGGAAATTGGTCAAAATCTTTGGCTAGCTGGGGTATTGCGTTTTCCCATACAGAAAGGATGGTGACTGAATTGACTGATAAGACCCAATTTACCAAAGTGTTAGTCGCGAACAGAGGCGAAATTGCTATCCGCATTTTCCGCGCCTGCTATGATCTTGGCCTCAGAACGGTGGCGATGTACTCTAATGAGGATATCAACAGCCTCTTCCGCATTAAGGCCGACGAGGCTTACCTCATCGGTGAAAATAAAAGTCCGCTGGGAGCTTATCTGGATATTCCCTCAATCATTGATTTAGCCAAGCGTCGCGGAGTTGACGCGATTCACCCTGGCTATGGCTTCCTGTCTGAGAATGCCGATTTTGCCAAAGCCTGCGAGGACGCCGGGATCAAATTCATCGGCCCGCCCTCCAAAGTATTGGCTAAAATGGGTGATAAACTGAGCGCTAAGGCGATTGCCAAAAAATGCAATGTCCCGACTATCCCCGGTTCTACCGAGCCGCTGAAAGACGGCGATGATGCACTGGAAAAAGCGATCAGCTACGGTTTCCCGATCATCCTCAAGGCGGCCGCCGGCGGTGGCGGCCGCGGAATGCGCCGCTGCGATACGCCGGAAGAAGTTAAGCCGGCTTTTGATCTGGTACGCAGTGAGGCCAAAAAAGCCTTTGGCAATGACGATATCTTTATCGAGAAATTCCTCGTCGAGCCGAAACATATCGAGGTGCAGGTTTTGGCCGACGAACATGGCAATGTCGTACATCTGGGCGAGCGCGATTGCTCGCTGCAGCGCCGTTACCAAAAAGTTGTTGAAATCGCTCCTGCTTTCGCTGTGCCGCAGGAAATTCGCGACCGGCTGTGCGCTGATGCGGTTAAGATCGCCAAGGAAGTCGGTTATGTCAATGCCGGCACAGTCGAATTCCTGGTTGATAAAAGCGGCAGCTATTACTTCATCGAGATGAATCCGCGTATCCAGGTCGAGCATACGGTCACGGAAATGGTGACCGGTGTGGATCTGGTACGGGCGCAGATATTGATCGCCGAGGGGCATG
>CALXQC010000022.1 GCA_944390435.1 uncultured Clostridia bacterium | reverse complement strand
GGGGTAACTTTGATCAGCCGGGATTTCTTTATAGGCGATGTGCAGGCGGAGGCGGATAGCTCCGTTGATGCCGGTGGCGGCAATAAATTGTTACTTGATCAGCCGTCCTACCAGTTGGGAACAGACTTTGAGGCGAGGGTTGAGATTCCCGGTGAAGAATATTTGTTTATTGATACGAATTCTGCCGGTGTCAGTGTCACAGCCGGCAGCGAGGCTGTTTATGATGGGGTGTTCTCCCCGGCTAATTATTTGCACAGCTATTTGCTCGGTGTTGCCTATCAGGATGGCAGCTATATTAGCACGGAACCCTATTTGTTGCAGCGGGATTATTTGGCTCAAAATTTGCATATTGAGATTAGCGGCAGCTTGCAGGGAGAGCGTTCCGGGGAACGTGGTTTTTTGGATATCACCGTTACCAATGCAGAAGGAGAGGCCGCCGCTGCTAATGTGGCGATTAGTATTATCCAGAGCGAACAAGCGCCGGAAATTGATACCGCTTCCGCTATCTTTGAACAGGAACACGTCCGCGCTACTGATAGCTTGCAGGATAGTCTCTTTTTTACCGCCTGCCGGACTGATGGCGACGGTAAAATCTCCTGCCAATATGATTTGCCGGAATTTAACGGCAGCTGCTGGCTCGTAGTGCAGGCGGTGGATGTTAATACAGATATTTATGCAGGCAGTATTGTTTTGGCTTTTGGGCAGGGGGATAGCGAAGAATCTCTGCCCCAGCAACCGCATAGCGGGGAGGACGTTGTGACTGTAGGATCACGCTTCGGCTACTCCATTGGCGCATTGACGGAAGATACCTTGCTGAACGATACTAGCGTGCTGGCTATTTTTGCCGCTCAGCAGCGTATCGAAGTACTGTCGATGTTGCTGGAGCAGGTGCTGGCGGATAACGCTACGTCGGATAATCATTCGTCTGCAATAGCTGCTCTGGCGACAGCCCATGCTAGACAGTTGTTGTTGGATTATGGTGGCGAGACCTTGCAGGGCATTATGCCTGATGCACTTGATGCCGGCTTATACCAAAAGGATGACGGCGGCATTGGTGATCTTGGAGCAAGATCATCCCTGTCTACTAGCGTCAAAGCAGTGGCTGCTGCTCCTGGAAATATTGATTATTACGCACTAGTCGCCTATTATAAAAACTTTTTGACCCATTCCAGTTCGTTAATGGATAAATGCATGGCGCTTACCGGATTGGCTTTGTACGGGGATCAGGTGCTCAATGATATTAAGGTGATGCTCGCTGAAGAAGAGCTTTCTGCTGCAGAATCATTATGGCTGATCTGGGGGCTTTATGTCTCCGGAGATCAACAGAACGCGGCGGCTTATTTTCAGGAACTGCTAGATGAGCATGATATCAGTGCTGCCGATGCCCCGCTGGCAGCTGTGTTAAGTTCCTTGTGCGGCAGTGGAGATGCCTTGTCCTGGCTGGATTTTGCACAGGAATCAGGCGTTGATACCAGCTTAGAGCAAGTTTTGGTGGCTCGGGTGCTTTTGCCGCAGTTGTTGCAACCGGAATACAGTTTTGATTATCTAATTAACGGCAATCCGCTTCATGCGCAAATGCAGGGTATTAATGATTATTTGCTTTCGGTCAGCGATGCAGCTGCGGTGGATTTTGCCAATATCAAGGGCGATATTTATTATTTAGATATTTATTTCCTGCTTCAGTAAAGATAAACGCTGATAGGAATATCCGCTAGGTGCGGGGAGAGGTGCGATAATGCCGCTATTATTGGCAGCTTTAGCTATTATGACAATTTCCAGTTGCTTTTTGGCTCTACGCAGCTTGATTCACCTTTATCAGGAACGGCAATGCCGTTTAGCAGTCAGCAGTACCATCATTTTTATTGTTATGCCGCTGCTGATTGGTTTGGATATCGCTTTTGCCCCGCATATTGTCGCCGATATTTGGCTGCTTTTGCCGGCTATTATGTTGTTTATTGGCTGGCTGGCTTTTGGTTATTGGCTGGCTTGGCATCTTGCTTGGATGAAGCGGCAGCAGGTGAGCGGGATTGAACCAGCGATACTAGAGCGGCCGCGCTATTATTGGCGAAATAATTTATTGCTTTTGGGCTGCGGATTGCTGATTTGGGTTCTTGGCCTGGTGGTCGATATTGCCGCATGGCCGATCACGGAAGTCGCTTTGCTATGTGCGGCTATGTTTTTAGTTGGCTTCTCGGTGTTTCGTTTATGGAAATACCGCGGATTTTGAATATAAAGAGGAAAATTTGTTATCTAAAGAATAAGCCAGACTGTTGGATGGGGACAGTCTGGCTTATTGTTTTATTATAAAGCAAAGTGCTGGTTGTCAGATGTTATTGATAAACGCTGCCGAATTCACTCAGAGGAAAGAGCCGGAAAACGACTTTGCCATGAATTTGATCACTGCTGATTACGCCTACATCGCTGATGCGGCTGTCACGGCTGATTTCGCGGTTGTCTCCCATAACGAAATAAAAACCGTCAGGAATGACGATTTTAATCTCACCCTCAGTATAGCTGCCATCTAAATATGGTTCATCGAGTAATTGCCCATTGATATAGACCATACCGCGGTCAATGACGATTTCTTCGTTGGGCAAACCGATAATTCTTTTGACATAATCTTCTCCCGCTGCATCGGGGGCGTCAAAAACGATAATATCTCCTCGCTGCGGTTCGCTCACTAGATACGTTATTTTAGAAGTAATGAGATTATCGTTATCGGCGAGGGTGGGATACATAGAAAGTCCGTCGACTTTGGTAATATCGAAAACATAGGTGCGGATCAGAAAGGCTAGCAGCAGCGCGACTATAATAATTTTAACATATGACCAGACGACAGATTTTTTCTTTGCTGTGCCATTCTCTTTGACGCGGCGGTGTCGGCGGAAGCGTTTGGGATCCGGAGTCTGGACAGTGCTGGCATCAGCAGCGCCGTCCTCCGCCTGCTCAGCCGGAGGAGCGAATGGTTGGAGTTTTTCCTCGGTAATGATCCAGCTATCTTGCAAATCATCAATCTTCTTTTGAATGACGATCTGCCTGGCGCTGAGATATTCAATATTTTCTTGGTTTTCCTGCAGTTTGCCGCGGCATAACTCCAGTTGATTGCTGCAGTTGCGCGCTTTTTCTAGCGTATCCAGCAAAATTTGGCTTTCTGGATTATCGGTATTATAAGCGTGGGCCGCATTGCTATCAACTAAATCGCGGCGCAGCGCTTCTTCGTGGCGATAGAGATCGCGGATATTGTGTTCAAGAGTTTGAATGTACTGCTGCTGCTTATGCCGGATGTTTTTCGCCCAATCCAAACAGCAGGAAACGATTTCTGCTTCTGCCGAACGGGCCTTGAGTGCGGCATCTGTAGCTGTGCGGGCAGCTTCTCCGGCTAAGACAACAGCGCGGAGCGCCAAGTTGTCATCTGGCGTGGCGGAGGCCATCATATCCTCGAGTATCTGTAGCTCAGCCTCTTGTGATGTTTCTGTGGCTTGAGCCTGGTCAGCCAGCTGCGAGGCCAGATCTATCCAATGTTTAAGCTCTGGGTTATCATGGGGCAGAGCGTATTGAGCTTTATTAGTATCCATGAGTGTCCTTAGTAGTATCAGTGATAATAACTATATTTTCCCAATTAAATTTTATTATAACACTATTGCGGCCACTTAGAAAGAAATTTTTCTGCTCCGGCAGGGAAAAAGGAAAAATAGACAAATATTATTCTATAATGTATAATATAAAGAAAAAAGTTACTATATATACCGACGGCGCTTGTTCAGGCAATCCCGGTCCTGGCGGATGGGGAGCAGTTTTAATTTACGGCAGCCAGCGCAAGGAGCTGTCAGGAGCTGCGGAGACAACCACCAATCAGCGGATGGAGTTAACTGCTGCCTTGCAAGCCTTGCAGGCGCTAAAAGAGCCGTGCGAGGTCATTCTTTTTAGCGACAGCGCATATTTGATCAATGCTTTTAATCAACATTGGCTGGATAATTGGCAGCACAACGGCTGGCGAAACGCCAAAAAACAGCCGGTAGAAAACCAAGATTTATGGCAGGCTTTATTAAATATTAGTTCGCAGCATCAGGTTAGCTGGCGTAAAGTCAGGGGTCATGCCGGCGATACCTATAATGAGCGCTGTGATGAACTAGCCAGAGCGGCGATCGCCGGTTTAAAAGGGTAGCTGACAGTATCCTATCCCAGCTGTTCATATTAAATTTTGATTAAAATAATGTAGGGGATAATAAACAAAAGATGAACGAATATCAAAAAATTTATGATGCCATTATTGAAGGCGATGAGGAGGCGGCCCTGCAAGAGGCGGAAGCATTATTGACGCAAGCGGTTGCGCCAATGGATATTATTAACTATGGCCTGATTGCCGCGATGGATGAGATCGGCCGCCTGTATAAAGAGGAAGAAATTTTCATCCCGGAAATGATGATGTCTGCTCAGGCTGTTACCGAAGTCATAAATATGCTCAAGCCGCATATGCCCTCTGGTTCCGGATCCCGGGGGAGTGTTGTTATCGGCACTGTTGAAGGAGATATCCATGATATCGGCAAGAATTTGGTCGCCCTGCTGCTATACAGCAATGGCTATGCGGTGCATGATTTGGGCAATAATGTTGCTCCAGAGGATTTTGTCGCAGCAGCTGGACAATATGACGCGGATGTAGTTGCCTTGTCCGCCTTGTTGACAACGACGATGGAAAATATGGAACATACGATCGAAGCATTTAGCTCCGCCGGTCTGCGTGATCGGGTCAAAATAATCATCGGCGGCGCGCCGGTGACTCAGGAATATGCGGATGAGATACATGCCGATGGATATTCGGAAAATGCCCAGGAAGCGGTAGAACTAGTTACAGCATTGTTGGGAGAAGATAAATAATGATTATTGGCGAATTGATAAACAGCAGCCGCAAGGCGATTAAACCATTGGTAGAAAATTATGACGGCGAGGCACTGTTGCAAATCGCTAGAGCCGAAGTGGAGGCAGGAGCAGATTTTATTGATCTTAACTGCGGCACTTTTGTCAAAGATGAGCCGGAACGCTTGGTCTGGTTGACAAAGCTGATTAGCGAAGAGCTATCGGCACCGATATGCCTAGACAGCCCTAATCCAGCTGCATTGAAAGCCGCTTTGCCATTGATTCAAACTCCAGTCGTGATCAATTCTATCAGTGCTGAGAGCAAAAGATATCAGGAGATTTTGTCATTGGCGCTGGAATATGGGGCAAAGCTGATCGCCTTATGCCTTGACGGTAAAGCCGTTCCGCAAACCGTAGATGATCGTTACGCCGTCGGCGCCAAATTAATCGAAGATTTGGTTCATGCGGGGGTTGCTAGCGATAATATTTATGTCGATCCCTTGGTGGAGCCGGTATCGGTGGTACAAACCGGTGGTCAGGTACTGCTGGAAACGGTGCGCCGCCTCCATCAAGCCTATCCGGAGGTGCATTTTATTTGCGGCCTGTCTAATATTAGCTTCGGCCTGCCGAATCGGAAACTGATCAACCGCTATTTTCTCGCCCAAACTATCGGCGCCGGCATGGATAGCTTTATTCTTGATCCTACCGACCGCGCTTTGATGGGATGTTATTTGGCTTCCCGGATGTTAACCGGGCAGGATAAATTCTGCACCCAATATCTCAAGGCAAATCGCCGCGGACTGTTTAATGATTAAATAGGATCTTTGAAAAAGTGGCCTAATGCAATGAGCTTTAGGCCACTTTTTCTTTGACATTGGTGTCGTTTTGGTATATATTATATAAATCTCCCCTAAATATTAGGGAAAATTTGCGCCTTAAGGCGTTTTATTTAATTTACCTCCAGGAGATGGCGTACTAGTATGCATTTATCCAACTTTAATCACCTATGGCATCAAAAGACTAAGTATGAGAGCCGGGCGGAATCCCCGCAGCAGCTGGATAATAATCGGTTAAATCAGTTGTGGACAAGGAATTTCCTACTGATCGCGTTGATTAATTTATTAGTTTCCTCCACCGGTAAAATGCTTGACGGATCGTTTTCTTTTTATATTATCGATCTGGGCGGAGATAATTTTACCGTAGGGTTGACTGCTGGTTTATGCGCCGTATGTTCTTTAATTATGCGTCCCTTAACTGGGTGGTTTTTGGATAATGTTAGCAGAAAAGCCATTTTTTTTGTAGCAGTGATCGGCTTGATTATCGTGCCTTTCCTCTTTATGCTTTTTCCTATCTTGGCTATGGCGATGATCCTGCGCTGCCTGGACGGTTGTTGTTGGTCTGCGGCGTCTACTTCGTCGAATACTAATGCCTGTGATATCATCCCCCGCAAACGTTATGGCGAGGGGATGGGGTATTTTGGTTTGACCAATTCTCTGGCTACTGCTATTGCTCCGGCAGTCGGTTTGTTTATTATGGAGGCAGCTGGATTTAAGCCCTTATTCATTACCTGTGCAGGTGTGGCGATTGTGGTTTTACTGCTGCTTTCTCAATTAAAATTTTCTGCCCTGCCTCCGAAGCAGAAAGTTGATACCAACCGCCCTTTATTGTATAAAATAGCTCATTTGTTTAATAAAGATGCTATCCCAGCAGCGATCTTTATCTTTTTAGCAGCGGTTCCCAGCGGCGCTATTTATTCGTTTATCGCATTGTTTGCCGCAGAAGAAAGTTTGGGCAGCGGCGGGTTATTTTTCACCTTGCAGGCAATATTTACTGGAGTTAGCCGTATTTTTGCTGGCAAGATTGCCGATAAAAAGGGTGAAGGCCCGATGGTCTATATGAGCGTGGCCTGCTTTGTCATTAATATTATTCTGTTAGTTGTGGGGCATAGCCAATTATTGTTTTGTGTTTCCGCATGCCTGATGGGTCTAGGGCTGGGATTGTGTATCCCGGCGATGCAAACCATGGCTGTACGCATTGTGCCGCCGGAGAGGAGAGGTTCTGCTTCTTCGACTTTCCTTTGCTCCTGGGATGTTGCTTGGGCTATTGGCGGTATTATCGGCGGTGTTTTAGTTGATGCGGCGGGATTTAGGGCAATGTTCGCCATTTTAGGTGTTTTTGAGATTCTAGCGCTGCTCTATTATGTATTCTGGGGCCGCAAGGCCCCCTCGGCATTCAAGGTGTATCAAGCTAGTTTGCTGCATAAAAAATAGTTATGGGGTAGTTAGGCAATGGCTAACCAGGATCGGCTATGGACTAGTGAATTTATTGCTATTGCGTGCATCAATTTATTGATGTTCATTAGTTTTCATATGCTGATTGCCACGATACCTTTCTATATAAAAAGTTTAGGAGGCGACGAAGCGCTTGCCGGGATGGCGGCAGGATTATTTGCCATTGCTTCGGTGGTGGCGCGCCCGGCCTCTGGGTGGTTGCTTGATCACAGGTCGCGCGTTTTTGTGGCGCTAGCTAGCCTGATTGCTTTGGTGGTTCTGCCGTCACTGTATCCATTGGCGCAGACGCTGATTTTGGTATTGCTGATTCGTGTCATTCATGGCGCGGTTTGGTCGCTCTCTTCGACCGCTATCAGCACTTTGGCCTGCGATATTATTCCTCAACAACGTTTTGGCGAAGGTATGGGGATCTTTGGCACAGGTTCTGCTGTTTCGATGGCTCTGGGACCAATTCTAGGGCTTTCATTATTAAATAACGGCGGATATAATTTGTTGTTTGGTATTGCTGCAGGATTTGCCGTATTATCGGTAGGTCTGCTGCTCGGCAATCAAAAAAAGATCCGCCAGCTAAGTTTGGCAACCAATATGCCGCCGGCGGATCGCCCGGGATTATTCGATAAGATGGCTTGGCCAGCATCAGTTACTATGCTATTGTTTCTTATCCCTTATGGGGCGATCTCTACTTTTATCGCTCTATATGCTATGGAGATAGATATTGCCAATGGAGGACTATTTTTTTCGCTGATGGCAATTACTACGATTTTGATGCGTATTATTGCGGGGCGTACCCTCGATCGGGTAGGGGAGAAACCTATCGTGATCAGCAGCACCATTTCGCAGCTATTGTCACTGGCTTTGCTGGCCTGGTGGCCTGAAGCTGGGGGATTTATCCTGTCTGCATTGCTGTTTGGTATCGGTTTTGGTATGATGTCGCCCACGATGCAAGCCTTAGCTGTGATGAATACACCATCGCATAGAAGGGGCGCCGCGTCATCAACTTATTTATGCGCTTTTGATTGCGGTATTGGCCTAGGAGGGGTTATCGCCGGTGTTTTATTAAAATATTGTAATTATAGCCAGACATTCGCCGCCATGCTGCTATTTACAATATTGTCTTATATCGTATATTGCATTTGGCAAAGGCGAATGGGGAATTGATTGCCTGCTTCACAGAGCAAAATAAAAGATCAGCTCTTTAGCTGATCTTTTATTTTGCTCTGTGTGATAACGATGATTTATTCCACCGCTTTAAGTCGGGCGAGAGCTCGTTTCAAAGCAGCTTCCGCTCTGGTTTGGTCGAGGTCTTTGGCTTTTTCCTGCAGCCTTTTTCTGGCCCGTTCGGCTGCTGCTTCTGCGCGGGCTTTATCTATATCTTCTGAGCGCTCGGCGCTGCTGACTAAAATTTCCGCGACATTGTTCTTGAGTTCCAAGAAACCTGTGCTAACGGCAATTTTATACTGCTCATTGTCTTTCTTATAAGTAATAACACCAGGTTCTAAAACTGTTAGCAAAGGCGCATGATTGTAGAGAACACCTGTGCTTCCCATAACACTGGGGAAGATAAAGCTTTCCACCATATCGGAAAAAACCTCTTTCTCTGGTGTTACTACCTCCAATCTAATTAAATCCGCCATAATTATCTCCTCACTAATAGCCGAGATTCATAGCTTAGATTAAACTAAGGTCTTGGCTTTTTCCACGGCTTCCTCAATAGAACCGACATTGAAGAACGCCTGTTCAGGCAGATCATCGTACTTGCCTGATACCAGATCTTTGAAACTTCTGATAGTATCTTTTAGTGGAACATATTTGCCCGGCGTGCCGGTAAAGTTTTCTGCGACATGGAAGGGCTGAGAGAGGAAACGTTGAATTTTACGGGCTCGGGCGACCACGATTTTATCTTCATCGCCTAATTCGTCCATACCCAGGATAGCAATGATATCTTGCAGTTCTTTATAATGCTGCAAAATGCTTTGTACTGAACGAGCCACTTCGTAATGCTCCTCACCGATCAGACGCGGATCAAGTGCGCGAGAAGAAGACTCCAGCGGATCAACCGCAGGGTAAATACCCAAGTCGACGATAGAACGGCTCAGAACTGTCGTGGCATCAAGGTGAGCGAAAGTGGTGGCCGGAGCGGGGTCGGTTAAGTCGTCGGCCGGCACATAAATTGCCTGAACAGAAGTGATCGATCCCGTAGAAGTAGAGGTGATGCGTTCCTGCAGCGCGCCCATTTCAGTAGCCAGAGTGGGCTGATAACCTACTGCTGAAGGAATACGGCCTAATAGTGCTGAAACTTCCGAACCAGCCTGGGTGAAGCGGAAAATATTATCGATAAAGAGCAGAACATCCTGACCTTCAGTATCGCGGAAGGATTCGGCGACAGTCAGTCCTGTCAAACCAACGCGGAGACGTGCTCCCGGCGGTTCGTTCATCTGACCGAATACCATGGCCGTTTTATCGATAACGCCGGATTCAGTCATCTCATGCCACAAGTCATTACCTTCGCGGCTACGTTCACCAACGCCGGTAAATACCGAGAAACCGCCGTGCTCATAGGCGATATTGCGGATCAGCTCCATGATCAGAACAGTTTTACCAACGCCGGCACCGCCGAACAAACCAACCTTACCGCCCTTAGTATATGGCGCTAGTAGGTCGATGACCTTGATGCCGGTTTCCAGAATTTCTGTTGATGGCACCAAATCAGAAAAAGCCGGCGCGGGGCGATGAATCGGTAGATATTCATCGGTGACGATGTCGCCTTTGCCATCGATGGGATGGCCGGTAACGTCCATCATTCTGCTTAAAGTAGCCCGTCCAACCGGCACTCTGATCGGGGCGCCAGTATCTACCGCCTCCATACCGCGTTGCAGACCGTCAGTAGAGGAGAGTGCGACGCATCTAACGCAGTTATTGCCTAAATGCTGCATAGTCTCCATAATCAAGGTCTTTTTTGCTTCGTCAGCATTGGGTTTAGTTACTTCAATAGCATTGTAGATATTGGGCAGCTGGCCGCTGGGAAATTCCACGTCCACGACTGCGCCGATAACCTGTCTGATCTTGCCGATTGCCATATCAAAAATCCTCCTCAAAAAGGCTAGACTACTTTAAAATTCCATAATCTTTTAGGACAAGGCTGCTGCGCCGCCGACAATTTCGGATATTTCTGTCGTAATAGCTGCTTGTCTGGCGCGGTTCAGCGAAAGCGTAAGCTTGTTGATCATATCGGAGGCATTATCGGTAGCACTGTTCATGGTAGTCATACGAGCGCCATGTTCGGAGGCTTTTGCCTCCTGCAGGGAGCTGTATACCATGATATCAACGTACTGCGGGAGAATTGTGTCGAGGATTTGCTCCCTGTCTGGCTCGAAGATATAATCCGTATCGATCAGCTTGCTGCTGGCCGCTGTTTTTTCAGGAGCCTGCACTGGTAATAGCCTCTTAATGCGCGGGGTTTGCGACATCGCGCTTTTGAATTCACTGTAGACGATATATATTTCGTCGTAATCACCGCGCTCAAAAGCAGTGCGCATAATTCGTGCTAATTCCTGAGCCTGATAAAAACCAGGGTTATCGCCAATACAGGTATAGTTAAAAGATACCGGATAGCCCATGCGCTGGCAATGGTCTTTGACCTTACGCCCGATTACCGCGATATCATAATCATGCGTTTCAGCTGCTAAAGCATGATCCAGAAAACGATGCAGATTACTGTTAAAGCCGCCGCATAAACCACGGTCGGAGCCGATAACCAAGTAACATACCTTGTTGATTTTATCCCGATCCATCAAGAAGGGGTGGGAAGACTCCGAACTGCCTACGCTGAGAATGACATCTTCGATTTTATGAGCGAAGGGACGGATAGCCTGTACGGTGGCCTGTGATTTGCGTAATTTGGACGCCGAGACCATTTTCATGGCTTTGGTTATTTGCTGGGTTGATTTTACGCTTTTAATTCGCCGTTTAATATCACGGGCGCTGGCCATCAAATCACATCCTTAGTTACTAATATGCGCAACAAGCTTACTTAGACAAGAATGCCTGCATAGCTTCATCTAACTGAGCGGTCAATTCATCCGAGAGCTGCTTGTCCGTTCTGATTTTTTCCAAGATATTGGGATAGAAGTCTTTTAAGAAGGTGATCAATTCATTGCTCTTGGCCGCGACCTCGTGAATATCGATGTCTTTAGCATAGTTTCTGGTCGCAAAGAACAGAACGGCTACTTCTTCTTCTACCGGCAGGGGAGAATATTGCGCCTGTTTAAGAATTTCCATCATTTTGGCGCCGCGATCAAGGGTGTTTTTGGTTACCTGGTCGAGGTCTGAGCCAAATTGGGAAAAGGCCGCTAATTCTCTATATTGCGCCAGGTCAATACGTAAAGATCCGGATACCTGTTTCATGGCTTTGATCTGGGCGCTGCCGCCGACCCTGGATACCGACAAGCCAATATTAATCGCCGGACGGAAACCAGAGTTGAACAGATCAGTCTCCAAGAAAATCTGACCGTCAGTGATTGAAATGACATTAGTCGGAATGTAGGCGGAAATATCGCCGGCCTGCGTTTCGATGATCGGCAAAGCGGTCATCGAACCACCGCCAATCTCATCGGAGAGACGCGCGGCGCGTTCAAGCAGTCGGCTGTGCAGATAGAAAATATCACCAGGATAAGCTTCGCGTCCCGGTGGACGGCGGAGCAACAAGGACAGTTCGCGGTAGGCCGCAGCTTGCTTGGTTAGGTCATCATAGACAATCAAGACATCCTTGCCTTGATACATGAAGTGTTCGCCCATAGCGGCACCGGCATAGGGGGCAATATAGAGCATTGGTGCAGGCTCTGAGGCAAAAGCAGTTACTACAATGGTGTAATCCATTGCGCCGAATTCTTTGAGCTTTTGCACTACAGATGCGACGGTGCTGGCCTTTTGGCCGATCGCAACATAAATGCAGCTCACGTCTTGGCCTTTTTGGTTAATGATAGTATCGATAGCCAGTGCGGTTTTACCAGTCTGACGATCGCCGATGATCAATTCGCGCTGGCCTCTGCCGATCGGCACCATCGAGTCGATAGACTTAATACCGGTCTGCAGCGGAGTATTAACACCTTGTCTGGCAATAATGCCCGGCGCGCTTTCTTCAATATTGCGGTATCCTTCTGGCTCGATATCGCCTTTGTTGTCCAGCGGAACGCCCAGTGGGTTAACTACACGCCCCAAGAGGTTTTTGCCTACAGGGACAGTAACGATACGGCCGGTTCTTTTGACAATATCCCCTTCATGAATATCGGTGGAATCGCCAAGAATAACGCAGCCGACGCTGTCTTCGTTCAGGTTGAGCGCCATTCCCATGGTGCCGTTGGGGAATTCCAGCAGCTCACTGCTCATGGCATTGGCCAGACCATAAATATGGGCAATACCATCGCCAACCTGAATGACCGTGCCTGTTTCATAAATATCAGCATTGGATTGATAATTTTCAATTTGCTGTTTTAATAAGGCACTGATTTCTTCCGGTTTGATGCTCATCTTGTCACCTCATTTATTATTGCTGCAGCCTAAGCACGGCAATAAGATCAATGTGAAAACTTGCTTGCACTGTATTATGAATAACTATTGCAGTTGCAACTGCAAGATGATTGGCATATTAATTAGTTAATTCCTTGCGCATGCGCTGTAAACGTCCCTTGAGCGATCCGTCGATAGTCAAATCATCGATGGTGATGATAGCTCCGCCGAGCAGGGAGGGGTCAATATTATGCTCAAAAACAACTTGCTTGGCAAAGGCTTTTTTCAGCGCGTCGACTAATTGTGCTTCAATATCTGGGTCGATAGGCTTAGCTGTAATCAATTGTGCCGGCATAATGCCCTGATGGGTTTGCCACAGATCGTTGAAAGCAGCCGCTGCCTCCGGAATCAAATATTCCCGGTTTTTGTCAAAGATGATATAAAAGAAGTTGCGCGTTAGAGAAGAAATATGATCGCCCAAGGCTGCGGCGATAAAATCTTTTTTCCGCTGGGCGCCGATGCTTTTATCCATAATCAATTGGTGAAAACCGGGGTTGGTTTCCAATTGAGCGGCTAAAATATTGAGTTCGTTATAGATTTCCGCGGTTTTTTGATGCTCTTGCGCGGCATCAAAAAGAGCCTTGGCATATCTTATTGCTAATGCGCCCTTTTTCATTGGATACGACCTACTTCTTGGATATATTTATTCATTAAAGTTTTTTCTTGTTCTGGGGTTAGGCCGTCAGACAAAACTTTTTCTGTAGCCAGCAGCACCATATCGGCGATCTGATTTTTCAAATCAACAATAGCTTGTTTCTTTTGCTCTTCGATTTGGGCTGTAGCGGCTGCGGTGATATCTTTAGCGTCATTTTTTGCTGTTTCGATGATCTCAGCTCTAATGGCCTCACCGCGCTTTTTGGCGTCGGCAATAATATCGTCAGCTTCAGCCCGGGCAGCGGCGATCTGATCGCGAATTTTGGTTTCAGTAGATTCGACTTCTAGCCGCGCCTGATCAGCCGCGTCGAGTGCTTCATCAATAGCGGCTTTGCGGTCGTCGAGCATTTTGGTGATCGGCTTGAAGAGGAATTTCTTCAGAAGCAGCACCAAAATGACGAAGTTAACGATAGTAAAGATAAATTGCCATAAACTGAGCCCTAAAATTTCCATAGGTCTCTTTTCCTCCCTATGATATCTGCCCGGGGATAACACGAGGCCTCCCCGGGCAGTAGGTAATTAGATTTGCCCCATTAGCATAATAGCAATAAGCAAACCATAGATGGTAAGAGATTCCATAAACGCGAGAGAAAGAATTAAGGTAGTACGAATATTACCGCTAGCCTCTGGCTGACGAGCCATAGCCTCCATTGCTTTTGCCGCAGCATTACCTTGACCCAGACCAGGGCCGAGAGTTGCCAGAGCAATAGCGATCGCAGCAGCTATCGCAATTAAACCTGCAGTCATGTGATAGACCTCCTTTCTACAACAAATAAAAATCTTTAATAAAATCTATAATAGATAAAACAATGAAACCATAGTAATATGGCCTAAGCTAGTAAATTTTAGGCCTCTCCCTCGTATGCGCCGTTGATATAAACACAAGACAGCAGTACGAAAACCATTGCCTGGATAAAGCCCATCAGCAGGGACAGCGCCTGCATGATGATCGGCACACCCAGCGGAACCAAATTGAAGATATTGCTGATGACTGTTTCTTCGCCGTAGATATTACCATAAAGACGTAAAGTCAGCGATAATGGTCTGATGAACTCATCTAGCAGCAGCAAAGGAAGCATGAAAACGAACGGCTTGATGAAATTGTTGATGTATTTGCCGCGATGCTGCTTGATGCCGGTATAATGAGTTACGCAAAAAGTGCAGACTGCCAAACCAGCTGTGACATTGATCACCGAGGTTGGCGCTGCTAAGCCGGGCAATCTGCCGGAGAAGGGCAGCAGTCCGGAGTAGTTCGAAACAAGGATGAAGATAAATAAGGCGCCTAAAAAAGGCAAGTAGCGGTTAACAATGCTCTTGTCCAGCATACCGCCAATAAAATTGCGTAGCATTTCTACGCATTTTTCCATAAAGTTTTGTAGGCCTCTCGGCCGGGTTTTCATATGTCTAGTAGCAAAATAAGAGAGTAATGTCAGGCCGATTGTAATGGCAACCATGGTGACCATTGCGCTGGTAACTTCTAGCGGCCCTATATAGAAAAGAGCTCCTCCATGACCTTCCATTATGTCATCTCCTTGCTCTAATAAATGACGTACAATTCTTATACTAGCACTGTAAATCTATTATGTCAAGTCGAAAAGATTATCGTAAAATCTTGTTTGGTTTAGTATAAATCTGCCGATGATCAGCCGATATTTTGCTGGTTATTCGCTTTGGTCATTTTTTTATAATCATAGCTTTGATAGAGTCGCCCGGCGATAGAGAGAGCCACCGCGGTGGCGATGATTGTCACCTCAAATGAATACGGCCAGATGTGGCGCAGAAAGTACACTGCCAGGAGGATGACAACATTGAGTGCCATGGAAATAATTTGTGGCACAACGATTTTTTTGGCGGAAAATTCTTTTTTGCCCAATACGAATGGCCGCCAGATGGTAATGTATTTCAACCAAGCGCAAAGTGCGCCAAAAGCTAGTCCTGCAAGGGCTGCGATGAGATAATTCACTGTTTTTTCCCCTTATGTTCTTTTTGCCATTTATCTAAAACCATAAAATCATGAATTAACCGATAAAAAGATGAAGCGATGGCGATCAAAGCGCCGATGATGGTAAAAAGCGGTTTAGTACCCCAAGTATCGTCTAGCCATGCACCGAAGAGAAAACCGAGAAGATAGACGGCGATCCCAACGGTGAGTCCAAAACTGAGGCAAATCTGCCATGTTTTGTTAGGCGGAGAATCAGTTGATTGAGGCGTTTTACGACCTTGCAAGGCGCACCTCCTTGAGTGGTTTTATCGGCCCATCATCTTCGCGGTTATTGTTTCTATATCCGGAGCAAGAGTTTGAACAATTGTTGTTATAGCCGCTCCAGGATTGCTGCGGTGATTTTTTCTGCGGCGTGGCCCGTGCCGTAGGGATTGATTGCATGCGACATTTTCTGGTAGACGGCGCTATCATTGAGCAGCAGTTTGGCGGTATCGTAGACGCTTTGATAGGTATTGCCGGCCAGCATCGCCGTTCCGGCTTCGACTGCTTCTGGACGCTCGGTAACAGTACGCAGTACTAATACCGGCTTACCTAAAGACGGAGCTTCTTCTTGGAGGCCGCCGCTATCAGTGATCACCAGGGAAGAGCGCTTCATCACATGGCTGAATGGCAAATAGTCTAATGGTTCGCAAAAATGAACTTGCTGAGCGTTGGTGAAATTATGATAGGCGATTTCCCGTACCTTAGGGTTTTTATGCAGTGGGAAGATGATTTCAACATCTTGATGCTCATCTAGAATGTCGTTAAGAGCGGAAAAAATTTCCCTCATCGGTTGACCCCAGTTTTCACGCCTATGGCAGGTGAGCAGAATAATGCGTTTTTGCCAGTCCACATTATCCAGCCCCAGTCCTGATAATGAACACGGTTTATCGGTCGCCTGCAGCAGCGCATCAATAACGGTATTGCCGGTAATAACAATGCGATTTTCGTCGATGCCTTCGCGAAGTAAATTGTTGGCGGCCAGCGGCGTGGGGGCAAAATGAATATCTGCCAGGACGCCGGTAATCCGCCTGTTTATCTCTTCAGGGTAGGGGGCATATTTATCACCGCTGCGTAACCCGGCTTCTACATGGCCGCAGGCAATTTGATGATAATATGCCGATAGAGAGGCGGCCATCGTGGTCGTGGTATCCCCATGCACAAGCACTAGATCAGGACGTTCTTTTTCCATAATCGGCGCTAGTCCCTGCAGCACCGCAGTGGTGATGTCTTCCAGGGTTTGTCCATGATGCATTAAATTAAGGTCGTACTGTGGGTGAATATCAAAAAGCTGCAGCACTTGATCGAGCATTTCACGATGCTGTGCAGTGACGGCAACGATGCTCTCCAGTTGCGGCTGTTTGGCAAGACATTGCAGCAATGGAGCCATTTTAATTGCTTCGGGGCGGGTGCCAAAAACAGAAAGAATTTTCATAGGTAGTTCCTTGTATTTGAATTAAATAGCCGTATTACCCTTGGCGGCTAGCTATTTCAGGTCGCTAAGCTTGATTAATTCCATACCGGCTTCCTCGGCTAAGCTGCATGCCAGATCATCAGGATAGTCGCCGTCGTAGATGACGCGTACAATCCCAGAGGTAACCATGGCTTTGACGCAGGTGGTGCAGGGGCGATCCGTCACATAAATAGTCGCGCCATCCAGCGGGGTTCCATAACGGGCGGCAAAATTGCAGATATTAGCTTCCGCATGCTGCGCACGGCACATTTCCTGCCTCTGTCCGCTGGGGATGCCGAGCTGTTCACGAAGACAGCCAGTTTCTGTGCAGTGTTTTACCCCGGGCAGCGGACCATTGTATCCGGTGCCTAAAATACGGTGTTCTTTCGAAACCGCTACCGCTCCTACTTGACGTCGGATACAGGTAGAGCGGCTTTTGACCAGGTGAGCGATGCTCATGAAGTATTCGTCCCAGCTTTGGCGCATATGGCTACCCCCGTTTCTCTATTTCTTTGATCATATCGAGCCGAGTTTGATGCCGTCCGCCGGCAAAATCAGTGTGGAACCAGATATCAACTATGCTCTTCATCTGGGAGATAGAAATAACCCTGGCTCCCATGACGAGGATATTCGCGTCATTGTGTTCGCGGCTGGCCTCGGCGGTGAAATCATTATGGCATAAGGCGGCTCTGATGCCGGGAAATTTATTGGCGACAATGCTCATCCCGATACCGGTACCGCAGATTAATACGCCTTTTTCCGCTTCGCCGTTCATTACGGCCTCTGCTACTGCTTGGCCATAAATAGGGTAGTGGACGCTTTCTGTGGAAAAGCATCCTTTATCATCAACAGTAAAACCTTGATCCAGCAAATATTGCTTGATTGCTTCTTTGGCCTCATATGCCGCGTGATCGCAGCCAATTGCTATTTTCATCCTGAGTGCTCCTTTGCTGATTGATCGATTTATTGCGGTAAATATACTTTAGGTAGGCGGGTGCCTAACAAACACAACACCTCATAATTGATTGTCCCCATTTTTTCCGCCAGCTCATCAGCAGTAATGGTTTCTGGGCCGTCCGTGCCTAGAATAGTGACAACAGTACCTTCTGCTAAACGATTGCGTTCTTTGATGTCGGTGACGTCGACCATGATATGATCCATACAAACGCGGCCGACGATCGGCGCCCGCTGTCCAAATACTAATACCGAACCATTATTACTAAACAAACGAGAAAACCCGTCTGCATATCCAAGGGGAATAGTGGCGATAATACTCTCGCGATGAGCCTCCCAAGTGCATCCATAGCCGACAAGAGTATGCTCCGGCACAGTCATCAATCTAGCTATTTCCGCTTTAACCGACATAACCGGCGCCAGACCCTCCAGCCGTTTGACCTCGGAAGAGGGATGGTAGCCATAAAGAATAATGCCGGGGCGGGACATCTCATAATTATATTGCGGCATATCCAAAATAGCTGCGGAATTAGCGATATGACGGATAGGGAAATTAACCCCCTGATCGGCGCATAATTTGATAAAATCACAGAAATTACGATTTTGGTAGTCGCTGAAGCTTTTATCGGAGAAGTCGGCGGAGGCAAAATGGCTGAACACGCCTTCCAACCTGAGCGCCGGCATGGCAGCAATTTCCGCAATTTGTTGTGCTGAGCGTTGGTTTACCGGGAAGCCGAGCCTGGTAAAACCTGTATCAACTTTGATATGCACGGTGGCTTCACGGCCGAGTTTAACCGCTGCAGCAGAAATGCCGGCTGCCTGAGATAGCTCATAGGCGGTAAAAATAATATCGTATTCGAGTGCTGCTGGATATTGTCGAGGCGGCAAATAACCCAGGCAATGGATGGGTGTGGTGATGCCGGACTCACGCAATTGCACACCCTCTTCTAAAGTAGCCACAGCAAAGCGGTTGGCTCCGGCTTCAATCAGCGCCGGTGCACAATTTACTCCCCCATGGCCGTAGGCGTCGGCCTTCACTACAGGCATGAGCAAATGGTTTGTGCCGGTCAAGGAGCGAATCAGCCGCAGATTTTGCCGCAGCTGATCAAGATCTATTTCTATCCAAGCTCCGCGAAGGGGTAGCCGTTGTTTATTCATAAGGCCTCCTTGTGCTAGCAGCTTAAGAAAACCCGGGCGGTAGAAATGCCGCCCGGTGATCGGTATATCGGTAGAAGCGATGCCGGGAAACGACTATATTGCCATTTCCCTTAACGGTTAATCGCTTTGAGCGCTGCCGGTATGGCTTCAGCAATATCGCCGGCTAAAAGTCCGGAGATGCTGCTTTGTGATACAGCAAGATCGCCAGCCTTGCCATGTATCCAGACTGCGCAAGCAGCGGCAACAGCCGGGACCATTCCCTGAGCAAGCAGGGTTGCGATCATGCCGGACAAGACATCGCCAGAGCCTCCGGTAGCCATTCCCGGATTACCGGTGTTATTGATAAAGACGCGTCCTTCAGGAGTAGCAATAACAGTGCCGGCGCCTTTTAGCACTACGACGACATTAGTCTGCTTAGCAAAACCTTCAGCAACAGCTACGCGATTGCTTTGTACGTCGGAAATATTCACACCCAGCAATTTAGCCATTTCCCCAGGATGGGGGGTTATCACTAATGGAACATTGGATTTTTTAAGCAGCCGCAGATAGCCGCAGACGGCAAAAAGAGCGTCTGCATCCAGTACTGCCGGTACGGTGAGCTGTGGCAAAAAATCGCGAATTATCTGCTGCGTGGTTTCATCTCGCCCCAGGCCAGGGCCGATCACCCAAGAGTCAGCCGGAAAAGCGGCCATCTGCTCCAGATTATCTGCTGCTACTCCGCCTAGTTCATTGTCGGTAGTAGTCAGTAGCATTGCTTCGGGCAATTGAGCGGTAAACGAAGCCCGGGCGGCGGCGGGGAGTGCGGCAGTCAATTTGCCGGCACCTATTTTCAAAGCGCCTTTAGCGGCTAAGATGGCCGCACCGGGCATTTGCGGTGAACCAGCAAAGATACCGACATGGCCGAAGTCGCCTTTGTACGCTTCCGGATCACGCGGCGCTAACCAACGGCAGCAGAATTCTTCGTCAATCAGCTCGCGGCGGCTGCCCAGATTTTCTTCTACCTGCACCGGCAAGGAGATGTCAGCCACAATGAGCTCACCAACGAATTGGCGCGCTGCGGGAAGCACCAGCCCCATTTTGCAAAAACCGAAGGTGACGGTGGCAGCCGCCTTGACGGCTGCGCCCAAAGGCTGGCCAGTAGAAGCAGAAAGCCCTGATGGAATATCGCAGGCGATAACCGGAGTGTCGCTTTCATTCAGCATATTAATAACTTCAAGAGCAATATCCTGGACATTATCGTGCATCCCGGTGCCGAAAATAGCATCGATTGCCAAATCGGAACTCCAAAGCGCCATCCTGGCTACATTTAAGCGGTTGCCTTCTAGCAGCTGAAATCCGGTAATCCCCATATTGGTGATGATATTATAGTTGAGCAGCGCGTCGCCGCGGAATACTTCCGGATCTGCCAGAAAATAAAGGCGTACTTCGCAGCCGCGGTTATAAAGATGGCGGGCAGCTACCAAGCCATCGCCGCCGTTATTGCCGCCGCCGCAAAAGATGGCGATTTTTTTGCCGTTGAGCGTGCCAAGCATTTTTTCTGCCTGATTAGCTAGGGCATGGCCGGCGTTTTCCATTAAAACCGCACCGGGAATGCCGTATTCATTGATAGCAGAACTGTCTGCTAAACGCATTTCTTCTGCAGTAACCAAACGCATAAAACTATACCTCCTTGAGCGTTCCCAATTATATAAATCTTCTCTTTTATACTGCTATTTCCTGCCCGCGATAGCTACTTGCTGTCCAAACTTGCCGCCAGCGCCGCTTGAGCATGGACGTTTAATTGCCGGTTGCGATTAATTTAGGGCAAAAAGCGATGCGATCCATGCTCATATTGGTAAAGGTGATGCCGTCTAATTCCCCTTCGAAAGCAGCTGTTTTATTGCCATGTAGGTGTCCGTAAATACAGTGTCGCACTGGATATTTCTTCAGCAGTTCTAGAAAGCCGCTGCCTGTCTGTGGAGAATACACGGGCGGGTAGTGCAGCATAACGATGATAGGCTGGGATAATTTCACCGCATCCTCTAAGGCAAATTCCAGGCGTAATAATTCACGGTTATAAATTTTGCGGTCGGGATTCTCTTTAAAATCATTGCGCTCGGGGAGCGTCCAGCCGCGTGTAGCGCAAACTGCATAATCCCCCACGGAGATAGCATCGTGCTGCAATGGATAAATGCCGGAGGGCAGCGCTTCGCGCAGTTTGCTGATGCCGTTCCACCAGTAGTCATGGTTGCCGCGGCTAATGATCTTTTGCCCCGGCAGCGAAGCCAAAAAAGCAAAATCATAACGAGCTTCTTCCATGGTCATAGCCCAGGAAATATCTCCTGGTATCAAGACGCTATCTTGTTCTGTGACTTGCCGTCGCCAATTGTTAGTAAGCGCGCTGAGAGCGTCGTCCCATCTGGCTCCGAAAACATTCATCGGTTTATAAAGCGGGGTCAAATCCGGAGCGGCTTCATTAAAAGGAGCAGCTAAAGAAAGATGTAGATCAGAGATAGCAAAAATATTCATCTTAAACCTCATCGTTGATCGGATGCACTGCCATCCGGGTGTTTGCTGAACTTAGCTGTATTCTTATTTAAGGTATCGTGGGGCGAAGGTATAATTAACCGATGATATGATCATAATAAAACCAGTACAGCTCCGTAAGAAGATAACAGAACTACCCAGATCCCAAGTAATTATGAGGAGGCTTCATCATGACTAAAATGACTGGTTGGGATAAATTCATTCTAGCATTAATTATTATTGGCGCTTTGAACTGGGGATTGATCGGCTTTTTCCAGTTTGATCTAGTGGCGGCAGTTTTTGGCGGACAACTAACAACCGTCAGCCGTATCGTTTATGCTATTGTCGGTTTATCCGGTATTTGGGCGTTGACCCTGCTGTTCCGCCGCAGACGCCATGTGGAGGAGGCCTAGCCCTCTTTACTGTCTGAGTCCAATTAAATAGCTAAAATGATTAAGGTCAGACGCTGCAATCTCCAGGCGATGCGTCTGACCTTTGATATGCCCAAAGATATTAAAAAATTATACCATAATGCCATATCTTAGAGCAAGCTTGATCTTGATTAGGATGTTATTTTGAGATAATTACTCTGCTTTCAGGATATCCTTCTGTAGTTTGCGAATGATACGTTTTTCTAAACGGGAAATGTATGATTGGGAAATACCCAGCATATCGGCAACTTCTTTCTGGGTTTTTTCTTCTTGTCCAAAGAGGCCGAAGCGGGTTTGCATGATGATTTTTTCTCTTTGGGTTAATTTGCCGACGGAAGCATAGAGCAGCTTGCGTTCCATTTCTCCTTCCAGTGATTTATAGATAATATCATTATCGGTGCCTAAAATATCGGATAAAAGCAGCTCGTTGCCATCCCAGTCGATATTGAGCGGTTCATCGAAGCTAACCTCCGAGCGAATTTTGCTGTAACGGCGCAGATACATCAAAATTTCATTTTCAATGCAACGGCTGGCGTAGGTGGCCAGTTTGATTTTTTTGTCAGCATTGAAGGTATTGACCGCTTTGATCAGTCCGATAGCGCCGATGCTGATTAAGTCTTCAATGCCTACGCCGCTGTTTTCGAATTTTTTAGCGATGTATACCACCAGACGGAGATTATGTTCGATCAAGTTCTGCCGTGCTTCCATATCTTTGTTTGCAAGACGGGCAATAAGCTCGCTTTCTTGCTGTGGCGATAGCGGTGGCGGCAAAATATCGCTGCCGCCGATATAGTGAATACGGTGTACAAATGGTAGGCGAGAGAAGATACGGAGCAGCCCAATATATAACTGATTGGCAATATTTTTCATGCGCAGGACGCCTCCTTGTATTTTTCTCCGTCATTGAGTATTTCCGGATTGATAACCGCTTGATAATCATTGCCTAATGGTTCGGCTGAAATACAAATTATTACTTGGCTGATCTGGCGTTTATCAGCCTTATCCAAAATTAACGAATCAGGCTTGAACCCAAGCAACAGGCCGTTTTGTTTACCGATGCTGGCAAAAGGGATCAGCCGTAGTCTTTTTAGCCAACCGTCATTAGTATGTGCGGCAATATCATCGAGAACCATTTCCGGAGAGCAGCGGCCGTATTTTTCGAAAGACCGGCGTAGATATTCCGGCATTATGCTGCGCATCGCCTGGTAATCTGCTACTACAACCGGCAGCCCGCTAAGCGGTTCCCGCAAATCATTGCCGGTGTCCAGCAACGCCGGCAGACGACACTGGCGGCCGTTGACATTGATGGTTAGCTGTAATTGGAAATCTTCTTTTTGCCAATTTTTTTTCAACGCGCTCCATCCCCGGCGGCCGAGGATAATAGCGATGAATAGGGCAAAAAGCAGAGAGCCTGCTTTTAGCGTTTGCAGCGGCGCAAAGACGATGCCGTTTTGCTCCAGTATCCGCGCTCCGGCTAGAGCGGCTCCTGCCATCGCAAAAGCCGTCAGGTAGAAAACACCTGCCAACCTGAGGAAGCCTTTGGGTTCATCCCAGCGGTAAGCGATGCGCAAGAGCAGCAGCGAGACGACAAAAAGGCAAAAAGGATGCGCCATCCAAGTTAGCGCTGGGATAATGGTAGTTAAACCATAAAAAGCTCCGATAACTGAAGAGGCGAGAATACGGAGTAGCGAAATCTTGCGGCGCAATATTTTCCCCGCAGTCCATAGCAAGAAAAAATCACAAAAGAAATTAAGCGCCAGGAGGATATCTGCATATACTATGTAATGATTCATGCCCAATCCTCCGCAAATGAATGATAGTTCCATTTTATGCGCATTATTTTCACCTTATTACCTATTGGCTGTAGCGCCTAAAGAATGCTGTATCTATTGTAGCCCATGAATGATGCATAATATGTTGATATCGAGGAGGCATTTAAGCCTCCTCGGTGTTGTTTTGACGCATATTTTCGCTGATAGTGGATGCTGGTAATAGCGACGTTTGTGCTAATGCCTTTTTGCGTGCGGAGAAAACGCCTCCCAGACGGCCGCTTTCTGCCGCAGAAAGTCCCGCCCAGCCATCTGATTGCACCTTGGGCCATAAACCTAATTCTTTAGCGATTTCTACTTTGAGTTCTTCCCAATCGTCAGGGCGTTTTTTAATGCGGCTTTTGCGCGAGCGCTTAACTTTTTCCATAAAAAATCACCTCGGCATCTTATTGATAACTAATTGACATGAGTGAAGATGGGGCCAATTCCTCTGTTTGCTACTGCTGTTGCCAATTATTATATCCGGGGTGATGATTTTTAACCGTATGAAATTAAGTTTGCCAATTATGAAAATCAGCAATAAGGTTCTTCAATAAAGGCCTGTTCTCCGAGTTTGTCAATGCGGGTGCTGCCATAGCTTAAATCAGTCAAACGCGCTGTTACCCGCTCTATGATTTGATCACTAATGGCGGCGATGATTGCTATTTGTTCGCCATAAACTTTATCGGTAATAGCAATCCCAGGTTGGTTTAGCGCCGCTTCAGTTTTGCTCAAATAAGGGTAGCTACAGATAACGGCATATTTTTGGGCGGGGATCTTTTTTATGATTACGGTCTGTTCCAGCGCCAGCTGAGCAGTTTTGGCATAGGCACGAGTTAGGCCGCCGGCCCCGAGAAGAATACCGCCAAAATATCGGGTTACGACGATCATTATATTGCATAACCCGCTTTTTTTGATCGTCTCCAGTACCGGTTTGCCGCCGGTGCCGGCTGGTTCTCCGTCATCGGAGCTGCGCATTAATTCTTGGTTTGCGCCGATTACCCAAGCATAAACGTGGTGACGAGCGGTTTTATGTTGCTCCCTGATGACGGCAAGCTGCCGTTGTGCTGCTTGCTCATTATCAACGGGGAGGGCTTGTCCGATGAAACGCGATTTTTTTTCGATTAGTTCTGCGCTGGCGGCAGATGAGATCGTTAGCAATACATCACTAGTCATATTTTAATTTGATCCTAAATTATACTAGATTGGGCCAACCTTGTTGTCTTAACGCTTCATAAAGAATAATCGCGACAGAATTGGCAAGATTGAGCGAACGGATATGCTT
>CALXQC010000021.1 GCA_944390435.1 uncultured Clostridia bacterium | reverse complement strand
GAGAAGTAATCCAGTCGCTGGCCGGAGCTGGCGACGAGCTCAGCAGCACTGTGCTGTTCGATATCCGGATGCCGCGAATTCTCGCTGCAATTATCGTAGGCGCAATTCTGGCAACAGCCGGAGCGGTCATGCAATGCGTCCTCCATAATCCTCTGGCCTCCGCCTCCACCCTAGGCGTTGCCCAGGGGGCAGCATTCGGGGCAGCGCTGGGGATTATCGTTTTCGGCGGCGGCGTAATCAATGGCGCCTCTACCGGAGCAGCAATAGAGATTGATAATCCTTATATAGTAACGCTATGCGCTTTTATCTTTGGATCGCTTTCCACTGTGATTATCCTCGCCCTATCGCGCTTAAAAAAATCCTTGGGCCCCAGCGGGCTAATCCTTGCCGGCGTGGCGCTCGGATCGCTCTTTACCGGCGGCTGCATGCTGCTGCAATATTTCGCGGATGAGACGAAAATCAGCGCTGTTGTTTTCTGGACTTTTGGCAACCTGGGCAGTGCGAATTGGCGGCAAATCATCATCCTGGCTATCGTTCTGCTCGCCGCGCTACTCTATTTTATGTTTAATAGATGGAACTACAATGCAATGATCAGCGGCCAGGAAACCGCGCAAAGCATCGGCGTCAACAGCCGGGCGCTGTTGCTGATCAGCATGGCGGTCTGTTCCTTGATCTCGGCGGTCGCTGTTTCTTTCGTTGGCATTATTAGCTTCGTCGGCCTGGTAGCTCCGCATATGATGCGCAGATTTGTCGGTGATGATTATCGTTTTCTGATTCCATGTTCAGCAGCTGGCGGGGCATTACTGTTGGTAATAGCAGATACTTTGGCTAGGCTGATCATCTCTCCGATAGTTTTGCCAGTCGGCGCAGTCACCGCTTTTTTAGGAGCGCCGGTCTTTCTCTGCCTATTATTGAAAGGAGCTGCCCGAGAATGATCTGTATTGATTCAATCAGCTTCTCCTTTGAGTGCTCGCATACTGTGCTGGAGCAAATCAGCTGCCAAATTGAACCTGGGCATTGCCTGGCGATACTTGGCAATAATGGCGTTGGTAAAAGCACCCTGCTGAAATGCATCGCCCGTATTTACCGTCCGCAGCAGGGCCGGATCACTATCAACGGCGCGGAACTTAACAGCCTAAGCAACAGACAGTTGGCGCAGCTGCTTGCTTATGTGCCGCAGCATAGCAATGCTCCGCACATGATGGTTTTCGATGCAGTGCTGCTGGGACGCAGACCCTATATTCAATGGGATAGCACATCTCGGGACCGGCAAATCGTCAGCGCTCTGCTAGAACAATTTCAATTAACTTCATATTCCGCCCGTTATCTCAACGCGCTTTCCGGCGGGGAACGGCAAAAAGTCTTTCTGGCCCGCGCCATGGCGCAGCAGCCGCAATTTTTGCTTTTAGACGAGCCGACCAATAATCTTGATCCGCGTAACCAGCATGAAATATTGCGTTATCTGCAGGAACTAGCCCGGCAGCAGCAAATTGGAATAGCGGTAGTACTGCATGATCTGAATCTTGCAATCCGCTACTGCGACCGCTTTGTGCTGATGAAAGACGCCGCGATTTATAGGCAAGGCGGCCCGGAAATTATCACCCCGCAAACAATCAAAGATGTTTACGGCATATCGGCAGAGATTATAGAACATCAAGGCGCACGGCTGATCGTGCCGCAAATGGACCACATAACCAAGGCAGCCGATGATGCTAAAACAACTGCCAATCACCACTAAAGGAGCAATGAATTATGAATCAACAACAGTTATGGGATAAATGTGTAGATTTTCACGGACATCAGTGCGGCGGACTTACTATCGGCTATAAGGCAGCTTTATACGCGATCGAGCTGCTGCAGCTTAGCTTTTCCGCCGACGAGCAGATAGTCTGCATCGCCGAGAACGACGCCTGTGGCGTTGATGCCGTTCAAGTGATTCTCGGCTGCAGTGTCGGCAAGGGCAATCTGCTTTTCCATATGACCGGTAAGCAGGCCTTCTCATTCTATAAGCGCAGCAGCGGTCAATCGGTACGCCTAGTATTGCGCGATAAACCAGCCCAGATCAGCAAAGGAGAATCTTTCGCTTACTACCAGCAATTAGCTCCCAAAGATATGTTTGACGTCAAAGAGACCAAATTGCCCCTGCCCGAAGAAGCGCGGCACTTTACTTCATATACCTGCGATTGCTGCGGCGAGACCACTGCTTCTAACTGGATGCGCATCGATGGGGATAAGAAATACTGCCTCGATTGCTATCAGCAATACGACCGTTTTCACATCTAAATACTTGCCGTTCTAATACTTTTCGTCTTACCAAACTTGACGGGTAGTAAAAATGCAGCCTGCATTCACGCCTAGGCATAAACCACTAATATATAGCACCATATTATCAGTAAATTAATAGGCAGCCATCGTGGGCTGCCTATGCTAATAGTACAATAAACCGGAGAGAATAAATTAATATCCCTACGGCCTATTGGAGTAATGCTCCGCCAAATACTTTAGCGCCTCGCGGTAGCCGGCAAAGCCTAGCCCGCAATATGTCTTAACACAGGCCATTCCGGCATAAGAAAGCCGACGGAACTCCTCACGCTGGTGAATATCGCTCAAATGCACCTCCACCGCTGGTAAAGCCACTGCCTTTAGGGCATCTAAAATAGCAATGCTGGTATGTGTATATGCGGCAGGATTGATCACGATAGCGTCTACACGGCCATAAGCGCTCTGAATCGCATCCACCAAATCCCCCTCGTGATTAGACTGGAAGCACTCCACTTCAAGACCGAATTCCTGAGCGCTGTTTTCGATATAAGCCAGCAAAGCCGGATAATCCGCCTCACCATAAATATTTTTTTCCCTGATACCCAATAAATTGATATTTGGCCCGTTAATTACCAAGATTTTCATGACTGCCTCCATAAAGCTAAGATAGTGTGCACTGCTTCATCTATTGTGCGGTCATTAACAACTGTAGCTGCGGCATAGCGCCGATAGAGCGGCAGGCGCTGCTGGTAGAGCTGCTCTATCGCCTGAACATTAGCGGACAAGGGGCGTCCGAATGTGGCCAGCGCGGTTAATTCCCGTTCGATAAAAAAGATTTGTCCATTTTGCCGCAAGGCCAGCATATTAGCCTCATTAAGTACTGTTCCGCCACCAGTGGCGATCACTAATCCCTGGCGCTGAGCGATTTCCTGCGCCGCTGCGCTCTCGATCTCGCTAAACGCCGCCTCCCCCCTGCTCACGATAATCTCCTCGGGGGTAGCGCCGCTGCTCTGGGCGATATATTGATCCATATCCAAAAATTCCCTGTCTAAAAGCTGGGCTAGCCGCTGGCCGATAGAGCTTTTTCCGCATCCGGGCATACCGATCAAAACAATATTTTCCAGCTGCTGGCTGATACGCTGTATGATAGCCTCAGTACGTTCCGCTGCTATTTCCTTATCCAAAAACAATTCTGCGGAACGTCTCGCCTGCTCAACCAGCATAACCAGTCCGCCGCAAACAGCAATTTTCCGCTGTTGGGCGGCTAATAGCAAATTAGTGCGCAAAGGATTATAAACCAGCTCCAAAACCCCGCGGCAGGCGGGAAATGCAGAGAGATCGATCGCCACTCCGCCATTATCAGGATACATTCCGCAAGGAGTGGCATTAATAATAATCTCTGCATCTGAATGCAGACAATAGACATTCGTATAATCTACCGGGCCGCGACGCGAAACGGTAATAATTTCTTTAGCGCCAAAATCTGATGCTACTGCCGCAGCCGTCAGACTGGCGCCGCCGCTGCCCAAGATCAACGCCTTGGCGTTACGCATATCGATAGCGGCGCTTCGCGCCATCAGCATCAGCCCGTCATAATCAGTATTATACCCGGTCATCAAACCGTTATCATCAATGACAAGCGTATTTACGCTGCCGATACGCTGCGCCTGTGGACTCAGCTTATCACAATAGGGAATTACCGCCTTTTTATACGGAATCGTAACATTCAGCCCACGGAAACAGCGCCGCCGCAAAAAATCATCCAGCTCGCAGCGCGGCAGCTCGATTAACTGATAATCATAGCCGCCTAACAGCTGATGGATATGCGGGGAGAAGCTATGGGCAAGCCGCTCGCCCAGCAGGCCATAGCTAATGGCCATATTTAGACCACCTCCGCATAATTACCTAAAAAGACAAACAGCTCCGGCGACGACGCCAACTCACCCAACATCGTCACCACTTCAGGTGACAGCACCGAGGCATCGAGATCAAAATAGAAAATGAATTCAAAATCACTGCCGGGGATCGGCCGGCTCTCTAATTTAGTCAAGTTGATCCCCAGTACGGCAAATTTGGCTATCAAACCATAGAGAGCCCCCGGGCGATGAGAAGTAGACAGCATCAAACTGATCTTATTGGCTCCGGGATAAATTTCCAGATTTTTACTGATGCAGATAAAGCGGGTATAATTATTATCATTATTCTGCACCTTATCCTCAATAACTGCCAACCCATACAGCTGGGCACACGGCACGGAAGAAATCGCCGCAATATCCCGCCGGTCAGACTCGGCAACCATTTTGGCCGCAGCAGCGGTATTTTCACAAATATTAATCTTAACATTTTTCAGCTCTTTTAAAAATTTGCTGCACTGTCCGATTGCCTGCTCATGGGAATAGATTTCGGTGATGTCTTTAAGCGCCACGCCTTTTTTTGCCAGCAGGCTATGACGAACGCACAGTTTAATGCTGCGAACGATATGAAATTTATAATTACGCATTAAGTCATATACTTCACCCACAGTACCGTTGGAGCTATTCTCGATCGGCAGGATGCCGTACTGGCATAAGCCGCTGCTCACCGCCTGAAAAACCCCTTCAAAATGACGGAAATACATAATATTAGGCATCGCGAACAATTTGTCGCAGGCCTGCTGGGAATATGCTCCCTCTACCCCCTGGCAAGCCACTGTTCCCCGGGTGGGAAACAGCGACGGCGTATCAGAGACCGCCTGCTGAATCTTACGGGCAAACTCGCCGTCACTGGCCAACAAATGCGTTTGATAAGAGCGGCTGGCCTCAAAAATCGTCTGATAGAGGACACGGACATAGCTTTCCATCTCCGCTCCAGCGCGGGCAGTCACTCTAGAGATTACTTCGCGCTCCCGGCTCACATTCATCACGCCCAAGCCGCTTTCTTGCTTGCAGCTGGCAATCTGCCGGGAAACCTCCATCCGCTCAGTAAATAAATCAGTGATCTGATCATCAATGCCGTCAATTTGTGTTCTTAATTTTTCTAGCTCCATCTCATTTCTCTCCTTATCTTGCTAAATCTATGCCTAAGCAATATTAATACAAACGCTGATATTCGCCATCCAACAAGAGATCCAGCAGCACCAATCCGGTCACGGCCTCCATACATGGCAGAGCTCGTTGGACGATGCAGGGATCGTGCCGACCCTTAATCTCCAGTTGTGTTGGCCTCATACTCTCCATATCCAAAGTCAGTTGTGGGCGGCCGATCGAAGGGGTGGGTTTGACTGCAGCCCTTACGATCAAGGGCATACCGCTGGTAATCCCGCCTAAGACACCTCCGTGATGATTAGTTTTAGTAGCTATCTGAGCGCCATCCAAATAAAACGGATCGTTATGCTCACTGCCGCGCATAGCGGCGGCCGCAAAGCCACTGCCGAACTCAATACCTTTGACCGCAGGGACGGCAAAAAGCGCGGCTGCTAAACGGTTCTCAACTCCGTCGAACATCGGACTGCCCAAACCAGCCGGCACTCCTAAAGCAATCAGCTCAATCACTCCGCCTACGGAATCGCCGTCGGCGGCGGCATCGCGAATCAAACGCTGCATTCTCTCCCCTGCTTCCTTGTCCCAGGTGGGGAATTTTTGTCCAGCGAGCGAACGCAATAACTGCGGAGTCAAGGCATCATCGGCTAATACAGCATCCTGCTCTGTGCCAATCGACTGCAAATGCGCTCCCACGCTGATCTCGCGGCGTTCCAGCAGCTGCAAGCAAATCGCTCCTGCTGCAGTCAGCGGTGCTGTCAGCCGTCCGGAAAAATGCCCTCCGCAGCGCGGATCATTATAGTGCTGATAGCGCAGCTGCGCCGTATAATCTGCATGCGCTGGGCGGGGAATATCACGCAGCTGGCGATAATCAGCTGAGCGGCTGTCAGCATTGGCAATCAGTAAACATAACGGTGCGCCGCAGGTTTTGCCCTGATAAAGCCCGGAGACGATCTCGATGCGATCCGCTTCCCGGCGGGCGGTAGCATACTCGTCTCGCCCAGGAGCGCGCCGTTCCATAAAGCGTTGCAGCGCGTCCAAATCAATCTCCTCACCCACTGGCAGGCCGTCGATCACTGCGCCGATCATCGTTCCATGCGACTGGCCAAAAATAGACAGATGTACATTTTTACCAAAATTAGAGGACATTAATCTTACCTCCCAAGCTTTGATAGTCTTGCCAAAAATCAGGATAAGATTTAGCTACCGCTTCCGCACCTTTGATAGTAATCGGCTGCTCAGCGATCAAAGCAGCAATTGCCCATGACATCACTAGTCGGTGATCATTATAGCCGCTGACTGCGCCGCCGCTAATCTTCCCGCCGTGTACGGTCAGCCCATCCGGTCGCTCAGCCACAGCGATGCCCAGATCAGTCAATCCCTGGGCTACGGCAGCGATGCGGTCGCTTTCTTTTAATCTTAAACGCGCGGCATTGACAAAATGCGTCTCCCCTGAGGAGGCTGCGGCCAGTACGGCTAAAATGGGCATTAGATCAGGACAATTAGCCACATCGATCACAGCAGCATTGCCCAAGTGATCCAGCAGTGCTTCAACACAGCGATCCGGCTGCGATGAATCCGGAGACAAGCCGCTAATTTCAATTGCGCTCCCCAGCCGCCGTGCGGCAAGCCAGAAAGCGGCATTAGACCAATCGCCCTCAATCACCAAGCTTCCCGGCGAATGATATCCGCTAGGCGAAAGAGCATAAGACTCGCCTTCCTGCACAGTAGTAATACCAAAGCTACGCATCACATCACGGGTAATCTCTACATAGCCGGCTGATTGCAGCGGCGAGCTCAAGATAATCCGGCTAAGTCCATCGAGCACTGCTGCTGCCAACAGCAGCCCGGAAACATATTGCGAACTGATCCGGCCGGGCAAAACAAACTCTCCTGCATGAAGACGGCCGCTAACGCCTAATGGCAGCGAATGACTGGAACAAATGCAGCCGTTAGCTTCTAAAGCCAAACAGAGATCTTCCAGCGGACGTTCAGCTAATCTGCCCGCTCCGGTAAGCGAAAAGTTATCGCTCAACGCCGCTGCCACCGGCAGCAGAAAGCGCAAGGTCGTGCCGCTTTCGCCGCAATCCAATACTGCCCTATTACGCACCTGGGCGATCGGCGTCACCTGCAGTTCCTGTTCTCCTGCAGTGACCTCTCCGCCCAATGCCTTAATGCAATTGATAGTGGCGGCAATATCCTGAGAAATGCCGCCGCGCGGCAGCAGCAAACGCGTAGTCTTGTCAGCCAGGGCCGCTGCTATAATCGCCCGGTGAGCTACTGATTTAGAAGGAATCGCCGCTATTTTACCCTGCAGCCTGCCAGGATACGCTGTAATATCCATAATTTACCTCCTCTTATATCCCGGCGCTAAAAATGACGCCAGCTCCGTTATCGGCATATTATACAGTCGGCAAAGGCCTATTTGTTCCGGCACGACTAAGCTAATCAAGTCTCCGCGCCGTTTTTTATCTGTTTGAATCACTTCAATCAAACTGTCCAGCGAATAATCACAATCTACCGGCAGCTGATTTCCAACCAAAGCAGCAATAATTTGCTGCGGCACATCATCCCGGCAAATGCCGGCTGCGGCGGCGGCACGAGCAATAACAGCCATTCCAATCGCTACGGCATGCCCGTGAGGCACGGCGTAGCCGCTGCACTGCTCAATAGCATGACCGACCGTATGTCCTAAATTCAAAAGCTGGCGGCTGCCGGTATCACGTTCATCTTCTTCAACAAAGCGGCCTTTGATCTCCACCGAACGACGGACGATCCAGCTCAAACGGCTGCCGAAATCAGCGCTTGCCAGCAAGTCAAGCATTGTAGGGTCAGCCAGCACGCCATATTTAACCGCTTCGGCTATACCATCGATAAACACCGTTTCCGGCAAAGTAGCAAAGGTATCCGTATCGCATACCACCGCCAAAGGCTGCCAGAAGGCTCCCACTTGATTTTTGCCCTCCGGTAAATCTACTGCCGTCTTGCCGCCAACTGATGAATCAATCGCAGCCAGCAAAGTAGTTGGCATCTGGAGATAATCGATCCCCCGCAAATAAACCGCCGCGGCTAAACCAGCCAAATCACCGGTTACACCGCCGCCCACAGCCACGATCAAATCAGAACGGCTCAAATGCGACGCCGCCAAAAATCTCAGCAACGCAGTCAATTGCTGCATATTCTTATTTGCCTCTCCATGCGGAAAGGCAAAACGGCAGACAGAGTGTCCCTGCTGCCGAAAAGCAGCAGCTGCCTGGTCACCATATAGGCTGTCTACAATATCGTCCGCCACTATCGCTACTCGGCAGCTCTGTCGCGGCGGCAGAATCTCGCCGAGGCGGGACAGCAGCCCGCTGCCGATAGTCACCTGATATGGTCTTCCGGTGCTGATGGTTACTTTATCCATAAATACTTCTCCCTCGTTGCCGGCCTTTTATTTCTGTGCGCGTTGTTTTTGGACGATCTGCTCTCTAACTATTCTTCCCTGATGTAGCAAGTCAAATAAAGACTCTCGGTCGTCGCTGCGGATCGCTGACGCAAACTGCTGCAGCCGTGAGATCAATCCATCCAATTCTGCCAGAAGATCGGTTTTGTTTTCAGTAAACAACTCTACCCACATCGGCTCATTGAGCTTAGCTACCCGAGTCATATCCTGGAAACTGCCAGCAGAAAAGCCCAAATGCTTCATCGCAGCCGGACTCTGCACATAGGCGCTCGACACCACATGCGCTAATTGCGAAGTATAAGCAATCATGCGGTCGTGTTCCTGCGGCGTGCAACAGCAAATACGGCGGAAACCAATGCTTAAGAATAAGCGCTCCGCCAGCGGCAACCCAGGCGAACCCTCTTCCGGCGTTAAAATCATCGAAGCTCCTTGAAACAGCTCCGGAACAGCGGCATCATAGCCAAAATTTTCAATGCCGGCCATCGGATGCCCGCCGATAAAGGTAAATCCGTGCTGATGCGCCAGCGGCCAAAGAACAGTACAAACCGGCTGCTTGACACCGCAGCAATCAATTATCAGCGTCCCCGGAGCAAACTCGGCAGCATACTGCCGCAGAGTATCGATAGCCAGCTGGGGATAGAGCGCGACCAATATCACCTGACAGCTACGGTATAATTGCGGTGCAAGCACAGCGTCGATCGCGCCATCGCGCAAAGCCCGGCAGCAAACATCCTCCTGGATATCCTGGCCATAAACCACATGATCCGTATATTTTTTTAGCGCCTTAGCTAAAGACCCGCCGATCAGCCCCAGGCCGATAATGCCAATCTTCATTGCCTAATTCTCCTGGTGAGCGCACATCGCCTGGCGCAGATTGTTCACCTGGCGAGCCAACTGATCGAAAGTGTCGGGAGTGATCGACTGCGGACCGTCGCAGAGAGCATGAGCCGGATCATTATGCACTTCCACCATCAGCCCGTCGGCTCCCGCTGCGGTAGCGGCCAGCGCCATCGGCGGTACCATCCGCGACATACCGGTAGCATGGCTGGGGTCTACTACCACCGGCAAATGAGACAGTTCTTTAAGCACCGGTACGGCGGAAACATCCAAAGTATTGCGGGTATAAGTTTCAAAAGTTCTGATGCCGCGCTCGCAGAGAATAACCCGTTCATTACCGCCGCTCATCACATATTCAGCGCTCATCAGCAATTCCTGAAAAGTGCTGGACATCCCGCGCTTAATCAAAACTGGTTTATCGCAATGCCCTAGTTCTTTCAGCATTTCGAAATTCTGCATATTTCTCGCGCCCACCTGAATGACGTCAACCTCATCGAATAAAGACAGCTGAGAAAGATCCATCAGCTCGGTAATGATCGGCAGCCCGGTTTCCTTTTTGGCCAGCAGCAATAATCTGATCCCCTCCTGGCGCAGTCCTTGGAAGGAATAAGGCGAGGTGCGCGGCTTGAAAGCACCGCCTCTCAGCATAGTTGCGCCGGATTTCTGCACATCGCGGGCAATGCTACAAATCTGTTCCTCATTTTCTACGGAGCACGGGCCTGCAATCAACTGGAAATGTCCTCCACCGATCAAATTATCCTTGCCGACCTCAAAAACGCTATCATCAGGGTGGAATTTCCGGTTAGCGTTTTTATACGGCTCCTGAATACGCTTGACGCTCTCAACAATGTCCAGCGCCTGGATCAAATCAGTATCAATACGCGAAGTGTCTCCGATCAAGCCCAGCAAGGTCTGCTCAGCGCCTTCGCTGATATGCACATCCAGACCCATATTTTTCAGCCAATCAATCAAGCTTTGCAGTTCATCATGTTTGGGGCTGTTTTTCAATAAAATAATCATCTTTTATCCTCCATTAGCAAAATTATTCCTTAAGCAAGCCGGCGCACAATATGCTATTATCATCAATAAAAAAACTTCGCAGCGTTTCACTGCGAAGTTGTCGGCCGGTCTACAACATAAGTACCAGAACAATCAGGCTAACACCTTTTCAGCGAAACCACAATAAACCTTGCTGGCAAATAAACCCGCAAAGTTAAAGTAGAAATATTCGCTGGTAAACAGGTGGTTACGCATTGTTCCCTCACTCAAATTTTCTGCAAACTTATGGTTATTATACACCATAGCCAAACATCTGTAAATAGCTGCACAAAATTTTTTTTGCAGCCGTCAGCCGGCGTTCAAATTCTACACGAAATTCTAAAGGAATACAGACTATTGTTTTCTGTCTCGCTTTGGGATATACTCTTAATAGAACCATACTTAGTTTGCGATGACGGCAATTGGAGCCCGAGTGCAGCAAACCAAGGACTGGTTCTATTTTCATTTTGATCTATATACAAAATTTGCGAACTATTCAAAAGGTTTGTATAATAAAAAGAAGGAGGGATGATCGATTTTCTCGCCGATCATCTATGGCTGACAATTTTAATTATATTATTAGTTATTTTTTTCTCATTTGGCCTCCACCATTATCTTTATTATTTAACCCACCGCAAAAAAGTGCTGGCGGAATACCAGGCGAATAAGCAGCGGATGAAGCAAAAAACCCCCTATACATTTATATGGGAAGATAAAGAAGAGCGCAAAATGCAACGGCACGGTTTTTATTTTGACACAGAAAATCAAAAATTTTATCGTGATCAAACGGATTACCTAATTAGTTTTCTTACCGCACTTATTTATCTATTTGTTATTGCCTTCGCTATGGAGTTTGTTGGCAATTTGGAAATCAACACAACATTAGAAACAATCATCGGACTAGCTATCATATGCGTACCAGCAGTTCTTCTTAGCAAATTGCAGATGGATAACCAGCAACAACAACAAAGAATCAAGAAACTAGAAGAAGAGCTTAGACAAGCAAAAAAGTATATCAATAATTTAGAACAATTTCAGCAGAAAACAATAAAAGATACTATGCAAGCTGCGATTATACGTTCCACTCAAGAGGAAAATAACATGCATTAAGGAGAGCCGCGCATGGAAGAATATACTAAAAAAGAATTGGCGCAAAAAATAAATCTTTTTTATCTAAATACCGCCGACAAATTGGAAGATGAAACGCAGCAATTTTATAGTGCTAAAGCATGGATCCACATATGGACGACCTATTTTTATATCAATCGTCCGCTGCTGGAAGAAAACCAAATAGATACATTAGTGTTTGCCGAGCTTGTAAATTTTTTAAAGGAAAATAATTTTAGCGAACGCAAAATAAAATCTCTTTCCGGAATGTTTGTTGGCCTATCAAAAACAATAGACCAACACTACAAATCAACAACACCAGATGAAGTCTATCGGTTGGCAAGATATGTCGTCACAAGAGCATATGCCAAAGATAGCTCCACGTTAACAAATGCTTTATTCAAAAGTATAGAGAATACCGTGGGATACACCAACAATCTTTTAGGTTTTGTTGATAATAAAATAGATTCCCCTCACATAGACCAAGGGAAAAACGCACGTAAAAAAGCTATAGAGATAAACATTCTTTTTTTGCGTACCATTATAGAATTTGATGCTAAGCTTAATGTTGAACAAATAGTAAAAATATGGTCGCTATATTTTTGGGCTACCTTTGATATTCTTATCGCTAATGATTTAGATGAAAAGCTTTTAAAAGAGCTGGCTGATTATTTAATCAAATCCAACGTGCCTAAAGAAAAAATTAGTAAGTATACCGACATACCCCTTAATATTTTAAAAACACTATCCAACAAACATA